>NC_015555.1:82500-440000 GCF_000189775.2 Thermoanaerobacterium xylanolyticum LX-11 | reverse complement strand
GTATTAACATTTATTAAATATATTTCATCATCCGACAAACTATTGCCTCCTACCGCAAAATTTCCATAAGGACTGAATATAAATTTTGTCGATTTATTGCCTTGGAAATACTTTAAATTGAATTTTTCTGCATCTATTACCTCGTAAAACTTTTTATTTCTAAAAAGTACCAAAGCTTTTCCATCGTATATAAGAAGCTTGTCGTAATTTGCAAATACAATTTTCTTATAAGCATTGTCTTCTGCATTTGAGTAAACAAAATTGTACTGAGGAAGATTAACTTCAGGAAGTCCGTCGTACAATTTTTTGTAATTTATTTCCATTTTATTAACTTCTTTGCTTTTTACTGTGTTGACCGTTTTAACGCTATTTTCAACAGGTTTTGCTTTCCCACACGACACAAGAATTGCACATACCAAAATAACTAACACAGCTATTTTTCTCATTATTGAACAACCTTTCGTTTTTTTATTAAATTATATGCCAAATCAAATCCATTTTATACCAATTGTGATATGCTTGTGCAAAATATGGAATAAAATCATTTTCAATATTGATTTTGGCTATTCTTAGCTGATATAATATAGTTATAGATAAAAAAAGAAAGGGTTGAGAAATATGGAAAAATGGGAATGCACAGTTTGCGGGTACATATATGATCCAGAAGTTGGCGACCCAACGCAAAATATACCACCAGGAACTAAGTTTGAAGATTTGCCAGATGATTGGGTATGCCCTGATTGTGGTGTAGGAAAGGATCAGTTTGAGAAGCTATAAAAATAAGGAGCGAGTGCTCCTTATTTTTTTGTAACGTATAGTATATCATTTGCTTCATACACTGCAAGAAAAACATCTTTAAAATTTGTTATGTTGTAAGCGTGCAAATTTTCTATAAGCCATTTCTCGTCTTTCCCAATCATCTCTAAATTCTTGTGCAACACTATTCCATCTTCAATGACAGCTATAGGAGCATGTATAGGAGCCTTTCTTATGTCCAGATCCTTCAATGTCACACTTTGATTGTCTACATTCTTTATTATGCTTATTTTCCCATTGCTTTCGAGATATGCCGCATGAACATCTCTAACGCTTAAAACATTGTGGAGTCTAAGCTCTGTCATCAGTAAATCTAAGTCTATTTTGCCTTTTTTTAATCCGCTTTTTATTATTTCACCTTCATATATAAGCGGTATGACATCCAAATCAACCATTTTCCTTAATTTAGTGTATTTCAGCATCAAAAAATTAAACAGAATGTACAAAACAGCAAATGTCACACTTGTAATCACAGGACCTCTCAAACCTAAACTGCTGTCAGAAAGTTGATGAGCAATGATGTTTCCAAAAGCTATAGATATGACAAAATCGCTCATCTTCATATTAGAAAGAGTCCTCTGCCCCATTATTTTTATAAGAAATAAAAGTAAAACGTAAGCAGTGACAGCTCTTAAAACCCATGAGGTCAATGTAAGGTCGCCGTAACCTTCCCAAAATTTTTGCATGATATCACCTCATGGTTATTGTTCCACTCAACATATTTTATAAATCATAACTTATATCAAGTGCTTTTACTGAATGTGTTATTGCACCAACTGATATAATATCAACACCTGTTTTAGCCACTTGCAATATATTGTCTTCGTTAATATTTCCAGATGCCTCTAATATGGCTTTACCATCAGTTATTTCAACAGCTTCCTTCATCATACCAATAGTCATGTTATCAAGCATTATAATATCTGCCCCGTATTTCAACGCTTCTTTCAGCTCGTGGATCGTCTCCACCTCTATTTCTATTTTCTTAGTATGGGAAACGCTATTTTTGATCATAGTCAATGCGTTTTTAATTCCTCCAACTGCTTTTATGTGATTATCTTTAATTAAAATTCCGTCGGATAAATTGTACCTATGGTTAATACCACCGCCTACCAAAACTGCATATTTATCAAAATACCTTAAGCCAGGCATCGTTTTTCGCGTATCTGTCAATTGAGCCTTAGTTTCACTTATTATGTCCTTAAGCATCCTGACGTATGTGGCTATTCCTGACATCCTCTGCATAAGGTTTAGTGCGACTCGTTCTGCCTTAAGGCAAGAATTCAGTTCACCATAAGTTTCTAATATCAAATCACCTTTTTTAACAGCATCACCATCTTTAAAATACTTTACATGCTCTATATCTTTATCAAAAGCATTAAAAACCATCAAAAAAACATCAATACCAGCTATTATACCGTCAGCCTTTGCGTATAAATATCCTTTTGCTTTTGCACCTTTAGCTATAAGCAAATCTGTAGTAATGTCGCCCCATGTTAAATCTTCTAAAATGTAATTATCTATCAATCTTTGTGCTATCATCCTGTCCATCAAAGTAAATTTCATCTCCTTTTATCAATATATGTCTTCTGTACATTTCATTTTTTTCCGGATAATCAGTTCTAAAATGACTTCCTCTGCTTTCCTTTCTTAAAAGAGCAGATATTGTCATGTACTTGCTTAAAATGTATAAACTTAAAAGTTCGCTTTTCGCCCTATCATCTGCATTCATGTAAAGTATATCTTCATGAAGTTTTAGCCAATTGAGCATTGTTTTTAAGCTGCTTTCACTTCTTATAATGCCAACATTCGCCTCCATAAGATGCTGCAGCTTATGCCTCAGTTTATTTACATCTATTTCCATATAAATCTTATCATAATTGTAAAAATGAGAAGGTGCAATCTTATTGTTTAAATATTTTTTTGAATTATTTACAGCCCTTGTAGAAAAAACCAAACCTTCCAACAATGAATTGCTGGCAAGCCTATTAGCTCCTTGTACGCCAGTACATGCACATTCTCCACAAGCGTAAAGCCCTTTTATAGTAGTTTCTCCGTTTAGATCTGTAGCAATTCCACCCATGTAATAATGTGCAGCAGGTGATACGGGTATATAATCTTTTTCAATGTCAATACCCATTTTTTCAATTTTTTCAAATATAGAAGGAAAGCGCCTCTTAAATAAACTTTTGTCTATATTTGAAACATCCAAGTAAACATAATCTATTTTGCTCTTACTTATTTCGCCTAAAATTGCTCTTGATACTACATCCCGTGGCGCAAGTTCATTTAACTCATGATAAAACGGCATAAACCTTACACCTTTTTCGTTTCTAAGTATGCCGCCTTCACCTCTTATAGCTTCAGTAATAAGAAACCTTTCCCCATCCTTGCCATGCAGTGCAGTCGGATGAAACTGCATAAATTCCATATCTTTCAACACTGCACCTTGTCTTGCTGCAAGTGATATGCCATCACCCGTTGATGTGTCAGGGTTTGTTGTATTTAAAAAAAGATTTCCGGCACCTCCTGTTGCCAGTATAACCACTTTTGCCCACACGATAAAAAATTGATCTGAAATCAAGTTCTTTGCCAAAACACCCTTCACAATATTATCTTCTACAAGCAAATCAAGCACTAAAGTACCTTCAAAAATTTTAACACCATCTAAAACAGATATAAGTCCATTTATTATTTCTCTACCAGTGTAATCTCCTGCATGTATTATCCTATTGGAAGAATGTGCTCCTTCCCTTCCAAGCTCAAGTTCACCATCCCTTTTATCAAACTTAACGCCTAAATTGATAAGGCGCTTGATATTAGATGGCGCCTCTTTAACTAAGACTTCCACAGCTTCTCTGTCGCATAATCCTGCACCTGCATAAATCGTATCTTTTATGTGGGACTCAAAGCTATCTACTTGAGATATTACACAGGCTATACCGCCCTGTGCCAATGATGAACTTGAATGGGAAAGTCTATCTTTGGTCAACAAAAAAACTTCTCCATAATTCTTTGCCAAATAAGCCGCATTAAGACCAGCTATGCCACTGCCAACTATTACATAATCGCTCGTGTAACTTTCTACTTTATTAGAATCAAAATTTACGCTGTAGCTCATTTTACATCTAACATCCTTCTAATTGGAATAACAGCTTTTTGTCTAATATCGTCAGGGACTTTTACCTCTGACCGCAAATTCTCAAGGCTATACAAAACATCTTCAATTTTCGTCTTCTTCATGTTTGGACATACCAGCTTGTTAGAAGGAAGTATGAATTTTTTATCAGGATATTTCTTCTGCAATTGATGTAGTATGCCATCTTCTGTGCATATTATAAATTCACTGGCATTGCTGTCTTTTACAAATTTTATAATGCCAGATGTAGAAAATACCCCATCTGCAATATCCAAAACATCTTCTCTGCACTCCGGATGGGCTAATACCAATGCTTCAGGATATTTTTCTTTCGTCAATTGGACTTCAAGTTTTGACAATTTATTGTGGGTATTGCAGTACCCTTGCCAAATTATCATCTTTCTTCCTGTCATCTTTTCCACGTAATGTCCTAAATTTTTATCTGGGACAAAGATAATCTCTTTTTCCTTAGGTATTGTATTCACTACTTTTACAGCATTGGCAGATGTACAGCATATGTCGCTTAACGTTTTTACTTCTGCAGTAGTGTTGACATAGCTTACCACATAAGCATCTGGATGTTGTTCTTTTAGCCTTAAAAGTCCATCATAGTCAGCCATTTCGGCCATAGGGCAGCCTGCACCTATATTTGGAAGAAGCACCATCTTATCAGGTGACAGTATGCTGGCGGTTTCAGCCATAAAGTGGACACCGCAAAATACGACTACATCTGCATCCGTCTCCGCCGCTTTCCTGGATAATTCCAGTGAATCTCCAATGAAATCAGCAATATCTTGAATCTCTGGTCTTTGATAAAAGTGACTTAATATAACTGCATTTCGCTCTTTCTTAAGCTTGTCTATTTTATTTAAAATGTCTTTATCCATTTGTATTTCCCCTTTTATAAATTTAATAATATTTTAGCACTTGTATAGTTTATTGTCTATAATGCTGTATATACGATCGTGTCAAGTATTTTTAGGTTTTTTTGAAAAAAAGACCTCACTATCACTCTAAGGATGAGTATTGATAGCTGGATTTTAAGAAAAGTTTTTTAGTGTTGAAGTCTCTTAACTTCTTGATAGCATAAAATCGCCACTCACTCTATAATCTTTGATTTTCTTTTAATATCTCACTCATTCTCAGATTCTCACGCTCTTCAAAGAAGCCATCATGTATATCAATGCTATTTATTCATGAATTTTACATGTGATAGGTAACCCAAATAAGCTCCCCATAATAATAACTAAAACTACAATCTTCAATATATATGCATACTTTTAAATGGCATTTCTCAATAGTAATGATTTTATAGCCTGACTTGTTAATGTTTTTTTATTTTGCAATATTGGCAAGCTTATTATGTTTTCATAAGTTGATCTTATTTTCTTTAGTTGTTGTTTCGCTTTATACACTGTTTGCTTTGGTATTTCTATTGGCTTTAAGCTTTCATATTGCTGTTTTAATACGACATCTTTCAGTGATATACCGCTTGCTTTTATTGCTCTTAATTTTGCCATTTTGTGAGCCCCAACCTTGCTCCATGAAATTGGTCTGCTTGATAGCCTCTCTGAAAGTACATGACTTACATGACTTTCTGCACTGCATCCTGTTATTTCTTTTTTGTAAAGGCTGTATGAATTTATTCCATCCCAATTGTTATTTATATAGGTTTGGCACTTCATTACGGGATTTTCTGTTCCGTTTAATTCTAGTTCTTTGTATTTTTGTGTTAAAAGCTCATTGACTTTTTGTTTGTCTGCTTTAAATATGGCTTTCCATAATTCTCTCTTTGTTTTTTTATCTTCTTTTATTGCAGCTGTTATGTATTTTTGTAGATGAAATAGGTCTAATACGTATACGGCATTAGGCAGATATTTTACTCCGAATTTTATCCATTCTGCTCCATCTCCAGATACGTATATGCGTTTTATTTTGTCTTCGTTATATGTGTTTACAATGTACTCCCATACTTCTTTCCATAACTCTTCTACTTTTTCTCCTTCGTATACACCTGAAAAGTATACGGCATTTTTTAGTTCATTTCTGCCTTTTGTTATTGTTTGTTTTCCTTCGTGTACGTATATTAATTTTACAATGTCTGGTTTGCCGTTTTGAAGATGTATATGGTCTTCATCAGCTTCTATGTATAAAGTTTCTATTTCTTTTTTAGTCTTTGGCTTTTCATATGTTTGAAGGTTGTCTATTTTTCTTAATGTGTTCATTACTGTTTGCCGGCTTACATTGCAGTTAGCTCCATTTCTTTTAAGTTCCTGAGTGGTTTTTTGATATGAGAGTATTGTAGAAAGATCCGTTATATCAGCTTTAAGCTCAGCATCTATTCTTTCATATTTTTGGATGCCAGCAGCTTTATCTACGAGATATGCCTTCTCTCCTGTTTCTTTGTTTTTATAGTATCGTCTTTTGTATGTGATATCTCCAAATGCAGTTGTTATTGTCCTTTCACAATCTTTTTGGACTACCACCCAGTTTTTCCTTTTGTATTTATCTTTATATATGCTTTGATCAAGTTCATGAAGTACATCTGCACAAATCTCTTTTCCTAATTCATTTAGAATTTTTTTAAGTTCTTCTTCAAATTCCAAATAGGTATATTTTCCATCAAGTAATCCAATAATTTTTTCTACAACAAGCAGGAATTTTTGAAGTGTATGTTGAATTATTTTCATAAGACCTCACCTTCCTATTTATTTTCTAACTCATCCTTTTGGGAGGATGGTGAGGTCTTATTTCTACATTTCATCGCTATTTTCCTGCTTTTTCACCTAAAAAAATTTTACACTAAGTATATACATTCAATATAGTTCTTAATTGGATACTAATATTGTCTTATAAAAGAGCACTTTATATGCCAACTAAAAATTTTATATATACTAAAACATTGCGCCGCATGATTTTGTATGACAAGAAAATAGTAATATAATATTGTTGTGATAAATATAAATGGAGGGATTTCAATGAATGTTATCGAATTAACAGCAGAACTCATGGCTTTGTCTGCAAGAACAGCACCAAAAGCATCCGGTCAAGACTTTATAGAGACAAAAGTCATAACCGGAGACGATTTAAAAAGGCTTAATGAAGATATGGTTAAATACGGAATAGAATCTGGAAAGAAAAATTTCGATAGGGATGGCAAAAATGTCGAAAGATCTGGAGCCGTACTGCTTGTTTCTCTTAACAAACCTAAAAAAGCTGGTTTAAACTGTGGAGCTTGCGGATACAACAAGTGTGACGAACTGCCAGATTTTAAAAATGGAACAGAATTTGACGGACCTATGTGCGCTTGGAGGCTTATCGATCTGGGCATTGCAATAGGATCTGCAGTAAAGACTGCCAGCATGCTAAACGTAGACAACCGTATAATGTACAGGATCGGCATAAGCGCAAAAAGATTAAATCTTATAGATGGTGAAATCGTAGTAGGCATACCATTGTCAGCCACGGGGAAAAACATATATTTTGATAGATAAATTAAAGGACATGGCATAACCTAACCATGTCCTTCTTACATGTTTCTAAATCCCTCACCTAAAACCTCATGGGCTGTAGACAAAATCACAAAAGCTTTTGGATCTATTTTTTTGACCACATTTCTTAATGTAGTTACTTCACTTCTATTTACAACCACAAGCAAAACGTTTTTTTCCTGTTTAGAATATCCCCCAACACCTTTTAACTCCGTAACGCCCCTATCCATATCGTACAGTATAGAATGGCTTATTTCCTCGTATTTATCTGAGATAATTATAGCAATTCTTTCGTAATCGGTTCCTTCTTGAATGACATCTATGACCTTTATCGCGATAAATTCTGTCGCTAATGCATATAAAGCAAGCTCTGGACTAAACTCGATTCCCGCTAATGCAATTATTATAAAATCTATGATAAGCAAAATCCTGCCAACTGTCAAAAAAGGTATGTACTTGTCAGAGATTTCGCATCAAAATTCCAGCAAAAAATTTATCTTTACAAGAATTTTTATATTTTACATCTAGTTGAATATATGGTAATAGTAAATCCATTTAGATGCTAAAAAAGTTATACTTTCCCCTTACCCCATGAATTTTAATAATGAATTTCCAGTTTTGTTTCAAATTATGTCTTCACAAACAGTGGATTACTCCATCCAGTTTCTATGATAAATATCTCATCTTTTATATCTTCAATAATATCTATTTGAAGCATATGCTTTTCCCTAAAATTTCTTATACACCTGAAGAAATATAATTGCATCAAATTAAATGCTATTATTATAAACATTAACACAGTTTCTACACCCTCAGGACTGTGCATAAAACAGTGATTTAAGTGCCATTCTGTTTTTAATTGATGAAAAGCATTGTTTTCAATTTCCCATCTTTTATGTATTATTTTCCATAAAGTTTCTACTGAAGTAACTTTAGAGGTAGTTATTATCCATGATTCTTTTGTTTCTACTTTGCTTGAGCTATGTATCTCCTCTATAAATTTTATAAACCTTACTTCTATGTCGGAATTAGGCATTTGAAAATTGTCTTCGTCCCAGGCCTTTATTTTAATATAATTGTTACTTTTTTTCTTAACAGTCCATTCTTTATCTGCTTCTCGACACTTGAATAAACCAAGTGCATCCTTAACTATATTAAGTCTTTCATCTTTAACCCTTACTACTGCATCCATCCCTATTGATAATACTTCTTTAATCCAAGTAGATTTGCAATATAATGCATCAGCTACTATAATGTCTGCAAAATGATGAAATTCTTTATGCAATTTTCTAATTAGACGCTTGCCTGCTGTGATTTCTCCTTCGTCTTTATCTGAAGCATCTCTTTTGGTTCAAGCATTTCCTGACCTATGATAAGATGTGGATCAGAACCTACAGATGCACATATTACTGACCTATGAAAGTAATGAGTAATCCCGTCCTTTTGGACTCGTGTAAGACAATTATCACAGCACTTATTAGTGCTTTCAAATAACTCTACACCATCTATTGCAACAACTTTTAGTCCATCTATAGTTCCTTTTCTAAAAACCTTATTTTTTGTACTTGTCTTGATTATACTATTATTAAGTTCATTTAAGCCATCTAAATCAAAATTGCTTAAAACACGCCTAATAGTGTCAATACGAGGAATTTTAGTCTTTTTAGGTAATACTTTTTTAAATTTACCTTTTTTAAGCCAATGTTCCAACCTATTAAAACTCCTTATTTGAAGCATAAATCCAAATAATACTACAAAGGTAACTGTTGAAATTTTTACTGAAGATTTTGCTCTTTTATCTTTTAGGGTATTGATTTTTTCTCCAAGATGGTATATCTTAGAGAAGTAAATAAGCATTTGTTTTAAATAACTTTTGTTCATTTTATCAGCATCCTTTCTATTTAGGTTTTCGCAAAACATATTATAGAAAGGATGCTTTTATTTTGCAAATTTTTTTCTTTCAATTTCCAGTAAAAAACGGAAAATCACATATTTCTAGCTGCTCTTAGTTAAATTATATAAATCAACGTGTTTATCACTCTATAATTTTTTAAATGCGAAATCTCTGTGTACTTGTGAAGTGTCATTGCCGCAAGGTCAGTGCCACCTGTCGTAGCACCGTACTTTATAACAATCCCCAATCCCAAACCCATTATAAGGCCGCCGTAGACAGCCGCCAACATTGGATTATGCGTCATAGGCTTTAAAAATGATAGTGCGTCAATTGAAACACCAAGAAGCAACGTTGAGTACAGCGTCTTAGCTCCAAAGACCGAACCTAAAACTTTAATCGATATTAAAAAAAGAGGAATGTTTATAAGAAGTGTAACGGCTCCAACAGGCCACTTAAAAATATAATTTAAAACGATGGCAAGACCGCTTACACCACCAGGAGCAATTTGATTTGGTATCAAAAATAAATCAAGTGATAAAGTAAGTAAAAGTGTTCCTATTGTGATCCAAATAAAATCCATTACGATCTTTTTTACCTTTTCGCTCATAAAAACGTATCCTTTCTTACATCACTTTGGTTTTTTTGAAAAAAGCACCTTAACCGCAAACTTAGGCAATGCCATCATTCGCTTATATCTCCATGGCTCTTTCAAAAGGCGATAAAACCACTCTAATCCCAACTTCCTGTATATTTCTGGCGCGCGAGTGACTTTCCCTGCTATTACGTCAAAACTTCCACCAACGCCAATTGCCACTTTTGCTTTTAATTTATTTCTATTCTCATATATCCATTTTTCTTGTTTTGGTGCGCCTAATGCGACAAATAACAAATCTGTATTTTTCTCATTTATATCATGTATGATTTCATCTTCATCATCTTTGCTAAAATATCCATCGTGAAATCCAACTATGTCGATTTCACTGTACTGCCTTTTCAAATTAAGATATGCAGCTTTCACCACATCAGATTTAGCACCTAAAAGATATATCTTATACTTTTTTGCAGATGCAACTTTAATAAGCTCCATCATCAAGTCAAATCCCGCTACTCTCTCCGGCAGCTCTTCCTTGTAAATCTTTGATGCAAAAATGACACCACTGCCATCAGGAACATTTAAATCTGTCTTATTTAAAATCTCCTTATACTCAGGGTCTTTCTGTGCCATCATTACAATTTCAGCATTTGGAGTGGCAACCATATGAAGTCTATCTTCAGATAGAAATTTTTCCACAGTATCAACAGCTTGTTTCATATTAACTTTATCAATTGGCACATCGAAAATCACAAACCTTTCAGCCATATTTACACCTCGTCATCATTATTTTTTAAATATACGAAGTTGTTTTTAGACAATTCTCTTAATGATTTAAGATGAATTTTTAAATTCTCTATAAACTTATCTCTATGGTTTAAGATAGATTCAGCATAGTTGGCTATCTCATCTGAAGAAAACTTGTCTATCTTAAAAATCTTTGAATCGACTGACTTCAAAAACCCATCAATTTTCGGATCGTAAGATATGCCTATAAATGGCACTAATGCCACCAAAGCAAATATCAGTGAATGAAGTCTTACCCCAATAAGTAAACTGCATTTTTTTATTATTCCCAATATCTCATTGGGCTCGTACTTACCTCTTACGATCTTATAAGGAGATTTTAAGTAATTAGCTACTTTCTGACTCTCTAATTCATCTTTTTTATAGTAAAAAGGCAAAAAAACAACTTCTAAGTTATATTTCATAGATATGGCATCAATCGCTTTGGCAAGCTCTACCCGCGATAATTCATTATTTCCCCACTCTCTGGTACATACAACTATGTACCTATTCTTATCGATTCCCTCGTCTTTCAATATTTTCTCTATTCTTTCATCGCTGCAGACATTTAAGTTGACGACGGGATCTGCAGCAAGAATGACATTTTTATCGATATTAAGTTCTTTTAAAACAGACAAAGAATCTTCATCTCTTACTGTAATCATATCTACCCTTTTTAACAAAAAACTAGCAAGAACTTTATTGTATCTTCGGTGTATCGGTCCAATTCCTTGTCCTACAATGTATACTTTTTTTCTCAGTAAAATTCCTAAAAAAATTATAGATAAGTAGTACCATAAACTTTTACTACTTGTTACATCTTGTATTAAACTTCCACCACCGCTTATAATGACATCAGCATTCTTTATTGCATTAAAAATATCTTTAAATGAATTTCGATTTATAGATTTTACACCGTACTTAGATGAAGTAACATAAGGTGCATTTGAAAGCACCGTTACATCATATATACCTTTTTCTTTAAGTCCAGCGACGATGCATTCTAAAACAGCATCATCGCCAGTGTTTTCAAAGCCATAATACCCCGATATCAAAATTTTCATTATTTTAACCTCCATGGCTTAATAAAAGTAAGTAAAATCAATTGTGAACATTCTTCACATTTATATATCTCATAAAAATATCAACAACTTTTAATGCAACTAATCCTATTATAAGTCCAAACACCCAGCTTATTACAGTACGTTCTAATGCAATTTTAAGCACACTTTCCACGTGGCTCATGGTATTAGGCATAGATAGTATTCCTATAGATGCCAGTATTCCAAATATAAAATTCATTGATTTTGATTTCTTCTTGGCAGCGTATATGCTTAATATCAAAGCAGGATATCCAACTAAAAATTCTTTTGTCCTTGGCCTTGCCACAAGGTAATGTTCAAGCAAGCTTCTAAACTTAAGCTCTATAGATGTAGGCTTTATGACTGGTGAATTGCCTGTTCGCGAAATATATACAATTCCTACAAAACCAGCTATCAAAACAGCTAATACATGCCATATTTTAATTTCTGTATTTAGTATTTTAATGGAAGCATCAGTCAATTTCTTAAATGTATTTATATTCCACACTTTATAGCCGTAATACGCTATATACACTACCACCGGTACCGTAAATGATAGTTTTACGCCTCTAAAGTAGTCTAATTTCAACATGTATTTGCTGTCTGCCATAATTGCTGCAATTATTAGCCCACCGGCTAAAGATATTAAAACAGTCTTGAAGAAAATGTAAAGCGAATCTCTCACATAATGGCCATCTTCTCCGTTCTCGATAATCTTTTTGCTGCCATCGATAAAATACCCTATAGCCAGCGATGGATATATAATAGATGACAACAAAGCTACTGATTTGATGCCAAGGTCATTGTACTTTGTTAAAATCAAAAGCGACGATATGACGATGCCTAAAATCGTAAGTATTAAAGAGTACCTTTCTCTAAGTCCAAAAAGCATTAAGAGGAGAATTCCACCTGCAACAACACCTAATGCAATCAACAATTCCATTATCTTTGATTGATGAATCGGGCTTAAAGGCCTGACTACGCCTAAATTAAGTCCTGCATAATTCACAAGGTCATTTATCTCTTTTAACATGGATATGTTCTGCTTCAAATTGTAATTTTGAGACTTAGTCGTATCGACTTTTGCCCTGATATATACAATTCGCACATCTCTCTCTATGATAGATCTGTACCATCTGTCAACTATTCCACTTGTATCGTACTTAGCTGTCTCAGCTTCAGAAAGGCCGTAAACTTTAGCTCCATTATAACCATCAAATTTCGTAAACTTTTCTGTTCCAGCTTGTAAGCTTTTGCCCATAGGTGTATCAATAATTCCGATGGCGATTCCGTTCTTTTTAAATAAAGATGCTGCATACGATATTTTATCAGGGTTTCCCAATACATCATTTCCGCCAAACACTACTGTCTTCACGCCGTAATGTTTTAAAAGCTCTACGTAGTTTTGTATGTCTTTGTCTTTTATGCCATTGTAATTTTCAACCCTTGGTATTATATCAAGACCCAATGATTTTACCATGTCCAAATCATTTTTGTCAAAACCTAAGCCCTGGTCAGCAAAAGTATCCATGTCTTCGTTTAAAATAAATGCATAGTTATTCCCATTTTTTAAAATGGTCAACTTGTCAGACGGTACCCTTTTAGTCAAAGATGACTTCAAGAAATCATAAGTCGAAACATCATCTGTAGTTGCAACAATATAATCCTTCTCGATCCTTTTTTGGCTATCGCTTAAACTTTTAAGGTATGACGTCAACGCAGAATTGCCAGTAGTATTCTTAAGGTTATAAATATTTTCCACATCCGACATCTTGTAAAGGGATATTTTACCGATTTCTTGAAGCCTGTTTAATGTGACTTCAGGTACTGCCACTCCTTTTAAGTCGTTCTCTTTAAATGTCGTCAAAACGTCCTGTACGCTCATTCCCGTATTCTCAGCCAAATTTTCAAAGTTATAAAGGTCAGCCACGGTTTCCACCGTGTTGTACTTATTTTCAACGCTAATTCTGGATACATCTACAATTGCAGAAACTGCTAATGATAGTGCTACAAAAAATACGAGTATTTTCTTTAGACTCAAAGAATATCTCTCCTTCATTATTTTAGTATTGTATCACTTGAATTATATCACTTTAATATAACCTTGAGCAATACCATATTTTAGAAAAAAATAAAGCGCTTTAAAGCGCATTTTAATTTTTTGTGTATTTTCCCATTACCACGATTATAGTATCAGCTTTCGCCTTTATTCCTCTGCCATCTGACCGTGGGAAAAGCAGCAGATGATTTGCTGGTATCAATGCATTGTTTTTTAAATCTTTTCCACCCGTCAAATCCGATACACCATCAGTGCTGGTGACAATCGTTGATGTATTATCTGTTCTGACTATAGCCTCAGATCCTTGATAAAGTGTAATGCTTTCACCAGGTTTTAGCTCAACTATGTCGTAATTGCTGCTTGATGTACCTACTTTGCTATCTATGTAGCTTTTTAAATCATCGTACTTGCTGTCTACATAGCTTTTTGTGACTATCGGATCCTGTTGACTACCAGGATCTTGAGTCGAATCAGCGTACACAATTCCAATTACAGCTAACATCACAACAAATACCAATATCAATCCATAAATCTTCTTCACAAGCTAAGCCCCCTTCTTTAGTTTTATTTTATACAAAAAATTCGCATATTTCAACAAAAATCTCTTTAAATCGCGAAAAATGCCATAAAAATAAAAGGACATTTTTCTAAGCTGTCCTTAAAAATCTATCAATCCAAGGCTTATCTGCAATGCCTCATTTACTTTTTCCATCATATCTTGGTCAAAATGGCCTATCTTTTCCCTTAGCCGCTTTTTATCTATAGTCCTTATTTGCTCTAATAAAATAACCGAATCTTTATTAAGACCATATTCCGTTCCATTTATCTCAACATGTGTCGGCAATTTAGCCTTGTTTATCTGAGATGTTATTGCTGACACGATAACTGTAGGGCTGTACTTATTGCCGATATCGTTCTGTATTACAAGTACGGGCCTAACACCACCCTGTTCTGAGCCTATGACAGGGCTTAAATCAGCATATAAAATATCTCCACGCTTTACAATCATATCAATCACACTTTTTCAATTTCTTTTCGTATCCGTTAAAGCATTCGTTGTCAGCGGTTAGGCCCAATTCCGCAAGTTCTGCATTTATAGCCGCCATCTCAAGGTACCCTTTCTTCATGCTCTCCCTTATCTTCATCTTCTTTCTCTCTTTAATGTACAATTTCATGGCTTCTCTTATAAATTCACTGCGGTTTCTATTTTCCATAGCTGCAAGTACATCAACTTCTTCCAGTAAGCTTTCCGGCAAACTGACGAGTATTCTTTTTGTCTCGCCCACAATTATGACCTCCTAACACACTTATATAATTTATTATATACTGCTATATATATTAATGTCAATCTTTATTATTTTTATACATAATATTTAACATTTTAAATAATTTTCTACTTTTGTTATCTCTCCATTAAATATATATATTCTTGGTACCCGTCTGGATATTCCACAATATACTTCATAAGAGATAGTTTTTAATTTATTTGCAATTTCATCAGCGCTTATGAATTTGCCATCTGCTTCTCCCATAATAGTAGCAACATCTCCTTCCTTAACATCTTCAATCTCTGTCACATCAACCATACATTGATCCATGCATATTTTACCAACTATAGGAGCGTATTTGCCATTTATTATGACATTGTGATTATTTGATAAAAGCCTATTTAAGCCATCCGCATATCCTATAGGCAAAGTTGCTATGCGGCTTTTTCTGTTTGTCCTATACGTCCTGTTGTAGCTTATATATTCTCCTTCACCCACATCTTTAACATAGACGACTTTAGATCTTAATGATATAGTTGGAAGTAAATCGATTTTTTTATTAACTTCACTTGAAGGGAAACTGCCGTAAAGTATAATCCCCGGTCTTACCATGTCAAGGTGTGTTTCCGGCATGTCTAATATTGCAGCACTGTTTGCTATGTGCCTAATAGGAATGTATAAGCCCGACTTTTTAAGCCTTTCTATAAGATTTAAAAAGATCTCAAGCTGTCTTAACGTATATTCCTTGTCTTTTTCGTCTGATGACGAAAAATGGCTAAATATGCCTTCAATGTTGATTCCAGCAAGATTTGACATGGTTAAAATCTCCTCATAAGCTTTATTCATGTCATTGTAGCCGATGCGACCCATCCCTGTGTCTATCTTAACATGAATCTTAGCATCTTTACCAAGCTTTTGAGCCACCTTTGCTACCTCTTTTACGTAACTTAGCTCAAATGCTGTCTGAGTAATATCGTGCTTTACAATCACATCAGCAAACTTTGCTGGAGTATATCCTAAAATGAGTATTGGCTTTGATATACCCTGCTCTCTTAGTTCCAGAGCCTCGTCTATTGTTGCAACAGCCAGATAATCTACACCACAATTTATCAATTCCTTCGACACTTCATACGAACCATGCCCATAGGCATTCGCCTTGACTACTGCCATTATGCCAGCATTTTTATCAGTGATTTTTCTTATCTCTTTGTAGTTGTGAATTATATTATCCAAATTAACTTCTGCCCATGTTGGTCTATACAAATTAAGCATAATTACCTCCAAATCACATTAAAGAATTTAAAATCATCAGTGCTTCGTCAGAACTGACTTTTTCATTAATCATCAAATCAACAATGAGACCATTTCTATCTAAAATATATCTATTCCCTTTTTTATAATAAATAGTATTTCCAATGCGCTCTTTATCAAAGCCTTTCCCATCAAAAGCGCTAACACTTTCAACAATTTTTATTATATCATTACCGTTTAAATATGTTAAATTAATTGAATTATTATTTGACATATCTATGCTTATATTTTCAAGAGCATAACCTTTAGGCATGTATTCAGGAAATACTGGATTTATACCTGAGTATTTATATACATCTTTTATATCTACAGACATATTAATATCAGTACGGAAGTATCTGCTGAATGTAGAAATATCTTTTTGAGTAAAAAGACCATCATCTAACTCTGGATTATACACGAAATTTGCGTATTTCATCTCAGCAAAAACCTTCCCATTTATGTCGAAAATCTTCATAGATACCGGTTTATAATCTTTTTTTGAAAATTCAGCCGATTCATTGTACATAAAAGTGTTTCCGTTTAAAATCGGAACATCAATTTGATAAAATTCACCGTCTTCGCTTTCTTTTATCTCTCCGGCTTTTTTAAAATTGTCTATAAATGATGAAAAAAGGGAATATGCAGGTATATTTTGGCTATCATCCTCTATAAATGTCTGATTTATTTTCGAAAAATATATGTAACTTCTATTACCGTCGTACACGATAACTTTATCAGGTTTATTGGACTCATCGTATATCTCCATGCGGTACTTTCCATCCTTATAAAACTGTTTCATAGTGTATCTCTTGACATTTTTATTATTATTAAGCTGAACCTCAACATCTGAAGTATAGCCTTTTAAACTTTGAATTGCTTTTTTTACATTTGAAGGCACATCTAAGCGAGACTTCTTTATGCATCCTGACAAAAAAATAGTCAATATAAGCAATAGCACAAACAAAAGTCTCCTCAATCACATCACCTCTTTACATTTTCATTGCATATGGAATATATTCAAGTATGTTTGTCGCAGTAAGTCCGTATTCTCCATACTTTTCTGAAGCCATATCACCTGCTTTTCCATGGTAGTAAACTCCGTAAATGGCCGCTTTTACTCCTTTTAATCTCTGAACCAAAAATGACGATATCATGCCTGTCAAGACATCTCCAGAGCCTGCCGTAGCCATACCCGGATTCCCTGTACAATTAATATATATGCCTTCAGTATCGTTTCCTATTACTGTTCTTGAACCTTTAAGCACAAGTGTCACTTTATACTTTGAAATGAACTTTTCAACAGTTTCGTATATATTATTATTTATATCATCAACAGAAACACCTGATAATCTCGACATCTCACCCATATGTGGTGTCAAAATGACATCTTTGCCGATTATCATATCCACTGAATCAGATATTGCATTCAACGCATCCGCATCAAGAACTAATGGTTTTTCAAGCCTTAATATGACTTCCTTGACAAACTCTTTTACATCGCCGCTACATGTAAGCCCAGGTCCTATTGCCACAGCATCTACAGTATTCGCCAATTCTAATATTTCACCAACTGAGCCTAAATAAAATGCCCCATCTTTGTCATTCAATCCATACGTTATGATTTCCTTCAAACTGCTTTGCATAATTCCCTGTATAGCCTTTGGCACAGCTAATTTAACTATGCCACATCCTGTCTTTATTGCGCTCATAGCGCACAAAGCTGCTGCACCAGTCATGTCTTTTGAACCAGCTACAATCAAAAGCTTGCCATAATCTCCTTTATGGGTATTCCTCATCCTTTTCGGCAATGCAACATCGTCCTGCGAAATCATATTGTATCTGCACTTAATATTATCCACTAAATTATTCGGTATGCCTATGTCTGCCACAACCACTTTCCCAGCGTAGTCTACACCCGGATATACAGCAATCCCCTTTTTCAGAAATTGCATCGTTATCGTGGCATTTGCTTTTATAGCACAACCCTCTACATGCCCATTGTCACCATTTATTCCTGATGGTATATCGACAGATATGACGTATTTGCCAGATCCATTCACAATATCTATGATGTCTCTACTTATACCAGACACTTCTCTATCGAGACCTGTTCCATATAGCGCATCTATGACTAAATCAGATTCTTTGATGCTCTTTTCAAGAAATTTTAGTTGCTCTTTTTGAAGAATTTCCGCTACGTAAATCCCCATATTGATTATTATGTCGAGGTTTTTCTTTGCATCACCAGAAATCAATCCTATACTTGATACTACAAAGACCTTCACATCAAAACCTCTGTTGAAAAGGTATCTTGCAGCAACAAAACCATCTCCGCCATTATTTCCTTTACCGCACAAAATCACCACATTATTTCTCTTACAACTAAACAGGTATTCTGAAGCATGTTCTGCCACAACGCGGCCGGCATTTTCCATAAGGCACACAGATGGTATCCCAAGAGAATTTATGGCTATAGATTCTATTTCTCTCATTTCTCCATTTGATACGATCTTCATAAACATCATCTCCATTATCGTTCTATTAATGTTATTATAAACTTAAAACTGCAATAAAAAAAGAAGGCTTTAAGCCCTCATATTGCAATTTTGCATTCCTTTGCATATTCATCGTAATCATCTATGTATTGATAATATAAATCATCCATTATGTCTGACAAATGCAGCGGTGATAAGTCATCGATGCAAAATCTCTTTGCCATATCTTCCACTTTGTCTTTGTATGGACTTACATGAACTATTACATCACCAAGCTCTTCCTTTACTATACCCTTCTCGGTTATTTGCTCCGCAATTTCGATTCCGTACGACGGCACATCAACATTTTCGCCGCCATTAAATACTTTTACCTCTGATTTTACTACAGCGTATTTTCTCACTATCGTCTTGTCACCATAGTTTATTGTCGATACGTACTCGCTTACTCTTTTGTAATACATAATTTTACCCCCTTAATTCGTTCTAAGCTTTGAATTTTTATCAAAAATTTACTATTAAAGTAAAAATTCTATTATAATATTCTATTTATCCCTCAAAAATCCTTCTTTTTTTTGGAATATTTTTTATCGACAGAAAATGATATAATATTTCATCCGTAAACATTTAACACCACATAAATAGCCAATTACACGCCTTTAAAGTTATAAAACCAAGCATTTTATACTGAATAAAGGCAAATTATGTCGAAAATTTTTTTTTGCAAAAATAAAAAAATAAAGGGATTTTGAAATCCCATCAGCAAGTTCTTAAATGATCGATAAATTGTCTGGCAGTTCTTGGTGACATGCCATTATGCCAAGAACTCCATCTCATCGATTCTCTTATCAATGTATCTCTGTCTAAATCAATATGGTACTTTTGAGCTAAAAACTCAACTATCTTTAAATATTCTTCTTTGCCAGGCGATTGGAAAGTAACAGTTATTCCGAACCTATCTGCCAATGAAAGTTTTTCTTGCTTTGTATCTAATGAATGAATTTCACTTTGTACGTTATCAGTTAAATACTCTTTTATCATGTGCCTTCTATTTGAAGTAGCATATATTAAAACATTGGTAGGAAGCTTCTCTATACCGCCTTCAAGTGTCGATTTTAGAATTTTATATTCAGTCTCATTTTCTTCAAACGATAAATCATCCAAAAACAGAATAAACCTAAGTCCTCTTTTGCTTATGACACTTATAATTTTGTTTAAATCCAAAAGATCTTGGCGATTTACCTCAATAAGCCTAAGACCTCTTTTATAGTACATATTCAATACAGCCTTTACAGTTGAGGATTTGCCAGTTCCTCTATCTCCATAAAGCAAAATGTTTGAGGCTGGCAAACCCCTCAAAAACCTATCTGTGTTATCTATGACAATTCTGTGCTCATTTTCATATCCTACCAAATCTTCAAACTCAACAGGATCGGGATTTTCTACACCAACAATCTTTCCATCAAGCCATCTAAAGGCTCTATACACTCCATATATGCCACAACCATTTTCCCCATAGTATTTTACTATATCATCAGCATTATCACAGTCTAACAAATATTGTTTATCACCTTCAGATAATGTGATAAGATGTTCCCACGAAATTGCATTAAATTTCAAACACTCTCTAAGACAATCCGCAAAATCCACTTCAGAAAGTTTTTTTAAGTATTCAAGCTCTCTTTTTGCAGCCATCTTCAATGTTTCATCAATTAAACCTTGTTCAAATTTCTCAGCTAACATGCTAAATATATTTTCATCGACTCTCGCTAATTCATCTATTTTCGATTCCCAAATCTCGGAATACACATTATTTTCCACAGCATAATTCGATAAATCCGAAAATAAATCGCTGTACAGCTCATAGACTTTGCCTTCATCTATTTTTTCACTGACGAGTAAATTTAAAATTTTTATAGCTTTGTCTACTGTAGCATCTTTCATTACCTTTTTGTATATAATGATATTTTTTAAACCATCTACCAATTCAGCTAAATGCTCTTTGGTCACAACAATTATCCCCCTTATCCTTACACTATTTTAACGTACACCTTTCTATGCCTTGGACCATCAAATTCACAGAAGTATAAACCTTGCCATGTGCCTAACTGTATATCCCCATTTTCTATCATCAAATTAATGCTTGTCCCTACCAAGACAGATTTTATGTGGGCATCTGAATTTCCTTCTATGTGCTTGAATCTTATTTGAGGAATGATTTCATTAAGACCTCTCAATATATCCTCTTTTACATCGGGATCAGCGTTTTCGTTTATCGTCACACCTGCCGTAGTGTGTGGCACATGGATGAAACAAATGCCATCTTTTATGCCACTTACTTTTACAATTTTTCTCACTTCATCAGTTATATCAATAATAGCCTCTCTTGAGGGCGTATCGATTTTAATAGCTTCCATAGAACCACCTACTTTCTTCATTATTTTATAAAATTATAGCAAATTTACTTGTGAAAATAAAATTCATCCTATAAACTTACAGAAATCCCCCAAAGAATATATTATAAGCCTATGCAGCGCTCGCGTACATGCAATGTACAAAAGATTTCTGTCGTATTCGGTTTTGTAATTTTCATTCGATGCATTAAAGACAAACGCAACGTCGAATTCTAAACCTTTAGCCTCATAAGGCGTAAGTATGTTTATGCCTTCTATCACTTCGTCGTCTTTTGAGTTTAAAAGTTTCACATTGATAAAATTCTTCATTGTGCCGTAGACTTTATTCGCTTCATCTTTTGTCTTTGCAATGACACCAATCGTCTTATATCCATCTGCAAAAAGTTCTGAAGCGTTATTTGCTATATTTATGCATATTTCTTCAAAACTGCCTCTACTCACTAATTGCGGTTTGTCACCATGCCTTTCAAATGGCTTTATCTTTGGAGGATGTTTAAGCAGTCCAATAGAAAATTCATTTATCTCATAAGTAGATCTGTAACTATTTTCTACGAAAAACTTCTTTATTTTCCTTCCGGCAAAAACTTCATCAATAAGATCGTAAAAAGCCTCATTTATTCCTCTGTCAAGTGTTTGGTTCACATCTCCCAATACAGTGAATTTAGCATCATAAAACATCAATTTAAATATCTCATAAAAAATATGTGAATAGTCTTGTGCTTCATCTATCACAACGTGTTTTATTTTTTTGTAAGCCGTAAATCCCTCCACTTTGTACTTCAAATATAATAACGGCCCGATATCTTCGTAATATACTTTTCCATCATCTATGTTTTTACAAGTCAATTCAGCTATCTTAAAAAAATTTTCAGATAAATCTATGTTTAGTCCGTATGAAAGCCTTTTAAACAAATCTTTATCAGAAAACAGCAATCTATAAATATATAAGAAATTTACATCTGTAAAACTATTTAATTGATTTTTAATCCTCCTCATTTCTTTTATGGACAAAAGGCGGCTGTATGCCTTTATTTCAAATTCATGTCCTTTGCGATCTTCAACAAACCTTTCAATTTTAGAAAGCCTTCCTTTTCTAAGATAATGGATCTTATCAAATATCTTCATCTCTAATCTTTCAAGTCTTTTTTTCATTGGTCTTTTCATCTTGTCATTTAAAAATTCATTCTTTAAATCATACCTGCTGTACACTACTTTGCCATCGTAATACACATCTTTAAACTCTATCACATTCCTCTCATAATATGATAAAAGTCTGTCTAAAACCACAATAAATTCTGAAGAATTTTTAAGTCTTGCAGAATCCAACATGACTTTGTCTTCACACGATGAAAGCCTTTCTACATAATCGGACCTTTCCTCAACATGTACTACATCTCCTATGGCATTTTTTACAAAGTCCTCAAAGATAATTTCATTTACATTTTCTTCACCTAACTCTGGCAGCACATTTTTTATGTACTGACTAAAAATTTTATTAGGAGAAATTATGAGTATATCATCCTTCTTTAAATTTTTATCTCTTTCAAAATAAAGCAAATACGCTATCCTGTGCAGTGCTATGGACGTTTTCCCGCTTCCTGCAACACCTTGAACTACTAAAGCATCGCCATCTACATCTCTTATTATCTTGTCTTGCTCTTTTTGAATAGTCTCAACAATTGTCCTCATCTTTGCCGTAGAATTACGTCCTAAGGCTTCTTTTAAAATCTCATCGTCTATTACTACATTGCAGTCAAAGTAATATTTTAGCTTTTGATTCTCAATCTTGTACTGCCTCTTTAGCACTACGTTTCCTTCTATAATTCCGTCAGGAGCTTTATAAAAAGCTCTGCCTTTTTCAAACCTGTAAAACACACTTGATATGGGCGCTCTCCAATCGTATACGATAATATCGAATGTATTTGGATCTCTTAAAGTCTTAAGCCCTATATATATTTTTTCTAATGAATCTGAACCGTTTTCTATAAAATCAAATCTGCCGAAGTAAGGAGAACTAACCATTTTATTCAATGATTTAAGGTTTTTCAAAATCTCATTATAGTACACAATATGGTTTTTAAGCTCATTGATATATGGATTCACCTCTACTAATCTATCAAAATTGTCAGGTGTACTCGGTGCATAATTTAAAACTTCTTCTCTAAGCTTTCTTATATCTGATTTCTCTACCATAATCATCTGTTTCAATCTGTATATTTCATCTTCGATAAAATCGATAGTCCTATTAAGGTACATCAACTCCAATTGATAATCATTGGTTTGCTCCATTTTACCACTCCCTTTTAAGACTTCGATTAGTAATGTTGATATATTTTCTGTGGATATTGTGGATAAGTTTGTTAATAACTGAAATTCAATTGTTGTCAATGTGAATTACATGTTAGCATATAAAATATCTTTCTTAAAAATGATTGATGTTTAAAATCTTGTACAAAAAGTATATAGACATTGCGTTTGTAAATACCGCCAAAGGTACTAAAACCTTGAAGCTTATGTGCTTTGTCTTATGGTGGAATATATACATACCACAAAAAACGCCAATACCTCCCAACAAAAATGACAAAAGAAAAAGAGTTCTTTCTTTAATCCTCCACTTTCCATGAGTGGCTTTGTACTTGTCTACACCCATAGTGGCAAACGTAATGATATTCCACACAAAGATAATTAACCAAAATACCTTCACAATATTCATCCGCCTTTTCTAAGTTTAATTTTATTTTAAAACAAAACTACAAAAAAATAAAATGAATAAAAATTTTATTCCAATCAAAATACTGTGATTTAAATCACAGTATTTTGATGTAGTTTCTTGTATACTGGAAATAGAAAAAGGAGGATGTATATCATGGAAAATAGAGTTGATAAACTAGCTGACGTACTTAGAAGGCTTAATAATAGCGAAGATCCTGAGACGGTAAAAGGCGAAGCAAAGGAATTGATAGAAGACCTTACTGCCGAAGAATTATCTTTAGCAGAACAAAAATTAGTTGATGAAGGAATGAAAGCAGAGGAACTAAGAGGGCTTTGTTCGGTCCACATGGAGATGCTGGAAGGACAGTTAAACGGCTTGAAAGAATCATTATCCGACGATCACGTACTGCAAACACTTATATTGGAACACGATGAAATACTAAAGCTACTTGACAAATTAGAGCTTTTAAACATAAAGATACAGAAAATGTCGTCACCACAGGAAGACAGAGCCTTGTTATCAGATTTAAAAGAAACTGCAGAAGGCATTTTAAGCGCCGAAAAGCACCACAAAAGAGAAGAAGACGTATTGTTCCCTGAACTGGAAAAACTGGGTATAACAGGTCCAACAAGGATAATGCGTCTTGAGCATGACGAGATACGATTGAGAAAAAGAAGTTTGGTAGAGCTTGCAAATAACGTCGACTACATCGATTTTGCAGATTTTAAAGACAGAGCGAAAGAACTATCAAGCTACATCGTATTCAACATGAGAGATCATATCTTTAAAGAAAATTACATCCTATATCCAACGGCCTATGAGGCAATTGAAGATGATAAACTATGGGCTGACATGAAAAATAGATGCGATGAAATAGGATACTGCCCATTTACACCGTTAAAGTAATTTACAAGGTGGCACCACACAGTGCCACCTTGTTTTTTATTGCTTTTCTGCATATAACCTATCGTCTTTCAATATGTGCTTCTCAATCCAATCCACCAAAAAGTTTAAAATGTCTTTTATGTATTCATCTTGATTTTGATCTATCTTATCTAAATCTATGTTGTTAATCTTCTCTTTAAAGTCATCGTGCAGCACTTTATGTGAAAGCAACTTTTTAAAGCCTATGCTTTTCATGTAGTCTTCTTCATAGTCAAAATGGTAAATCGTATAGTCCTTCAACTCTTTTATTATTTCTACGATATGATCGTATTTATCAATGGCAAATTCATTCTTCAATAAATCGTACGCTTCGTTTGCAATATCAAAAAGTCTCTTATGCTGCTTGTCTATCTCGTCAATGCCAAGCCTAAAATCTTCTTTCCAAGTTATCATTATATCTCCTCCCCATAATTTTTTTATAATTTTAACATATATACGATTTGCGAACAATATCTCATAAAAAATTTTTCACTGGTCTTAAAATCGAAAAAATTGTATAATAGATACGGTGTAAATATTATTTGGGGTGATCATATGAAATACAAAATGGTTGTAGCAGACGCAGATGGGACTTTATTAGACGATAAAAAAAAGATCTCTGAAGCCACGAAAAATAGTGTAAAAAAGTTTCGCAATATGGGAGGCATTTTCACATTAGCAACAGGTAGAGGCATCATATCAGCAACACCATACATAAAAGAACTTGATATTGATGTACCTGTTATACTTTTTAACGGATGTGTAATATACGATCATATAAATAAAAAAATACTGCATGAAAATTATCTCTCTGATGATTTGTACAAGCTTATAGCGAAAAAATGGCAAGAAGGAAAATACAATGTAGACATTCTTGTATACAGTATAGACGGTATATACATAAATAAGATATCCGATTTCATCAAATCATACATGGAAACAGAACACGTAAAATGTGATTTAATCGAAGATCTCAGCAAACTTGATAAAATTATAAAGGTACTTTTCAGAGGAAATAGGGACACATCTTTAGAGCTTGTAGACGAAATAAGGCAATCATCAAACGAGCCTTTTACGTGCGTACAGTCAGATGAATATTTTATAGAAATTCTCCCTTATGGCATTACAAAAGGATCCGCACTCATAAAATTATGTGATATTCTCAACGTAGACATTAATCAGGTTGTAGCAATAGGCGATCAAGACAATGACAAAGAAATGATAATCAAAGCAGGATTTGGCGTCGCCATGGGAAACGCTGATGACGCCATAAAAAGAAACGCCAACTATGTAGCAAAATCCAATTTAGAAGATGGTGTCAGCGATGTAATAGAAAAAATCATACGCGATGAGTTTTAAAAAAGCCGGTAATCCCGGCTTTTTTAATGACTGCCCTGGAAGTCGTATACCATCTTTGATATTTCCCTTATTACAGTATACGCATCCGAATTATCAGATCCATCTACATTGTTGCCCATGATGGTCAAAATATACGGTTTTTGCGTATAAAAAACAATAGCTGTATCATTTACTACATTTGATAGATTTCCAATTTTATGAGCAACGGTTATATTGCTTGGCAAAGGATATGAGATCCTATCGTTATAAATAGTATTTTCAAGATAACTTAGAAGCTCTCCTGCCGTACTGCTGTGCGCATTTGCATAATTTAATATATCCTCCATGTAGATGCTTAAATCCCTTGGGGATGTGACATTATCTGAATATGGTATGACATAAGCACCTAAACTTTCTATAAAATTCAAATAATTGTCATATCCTACGACTCTCATCAACATATTTGATGCTATATTGTCGCTTTCTTCTATAGATTTTTTTGAAAGCTCCCTAATTGTATAATAAGTTCCAACAGGATCGTATTGTATAGAGCCAGAGCCGCCTTCATAATCCTGCGACGTATACTGGACTTCCATATTTGGATCTAATTTCCCTTCAGTTATAAGCGTATACACGTAAAAATTTAGAGGAACTTTATAGGTACTGGCAGCAATAAAAGAATCATAACCATTTATATCAAATGTCTCGCCAGAGTTTAAATCTATGAAATATACCCCGTAATTTCCTGTATGCTGGCTAAGCAGTGTCTCAATATTGTCTTTAAGTTCCTGATAATTAGAAGCATTGTCAAGCTGTTGCGGTACTGTTACCGGCGGATGTGGTATAAGCAGCTTTTCGCCAACATATAAAGATGCGTTGTCACTCAATCCGTTTTCATCCAGAATATCTTGAATGGATGTTCCATATTTCTTCGCTATAAAATAGATATTGTCATTTGGTTGTACATAATAGACGACTGGATTTTCCCACGAAGCATTTTGAATAGCATTGTAAGTATTAGGTCCTACAATCCCGTCTGCAACCAAGTTTTCTGCTTTTTGAAAAGCCAACACTCCATTTAATGTGTTGTTGCCAAAAACACCATCAATAGCACCCGTGCTAAATCCAATGCTATTTAATATGCTTTGTAGCTCCGATACATCAGTACCGTAAGTCCCTGTGTATAAAAGCCTTGAACCAAACTGAAATTGTGGAAGTCCGCTATCACCGTATGATATGACAGGCACGAAAACTACAGCTAACATTAATAGATATAAAAATAACATTTTAATCTTGCGCAAACCGCATTCCCCCTTTCCGGTATATTATATAATATATATTTTTATATGTCATTAGTATATACAAACCGCGATTTCCATAATATATCACACAATTCCAAAACGGAAAGCTTTATAGCTTGAAAATCAAAAAACCTCAGAAGTATATTTCAAATACTCATCTGAGACCTCTTTTAATTTATCTATACAATTTAAAAACTAAAAACTTACGTAAAGAAGTCATAAAATCTTTTTGCAAGATCTACCAATGCTTTATCATGTACTCTGTATACAGTCCACTCGTCCATAGGCACAGCACCTATTTGCCTATAAAATTTAATAGACGGCTCATTCCAGTCAAGACAGCTCCATTCAAGCCTGCCACAGTTTCTTTCCAAGGCTAATTTAGCCAAAAACGCCAACATTATTTTTCCAAATCCTTTGCCTCTCATCTCAGGCTTTATATACAAGTCCTCAAGATAAATACCAGGTCGCCCTAAAAATGTAGAAAAATTGTGAAAAAACAATGCAAATCCTACAGGTTCTCCATCGTATTCCCCTATGATAACTTCTGCCACTTTACGTTCAAATAGAGATTCTCTTAATAATTCCTCTGTCGCCACAACTTCTGACAAAAGTTTTTCATATTCCGCCAGCTCCCTTATAAAGTTTAATATAAGTGTCACATCATTTTCTACTGCAAATCTTATTTTGAATCTATCACCTTTTCTGTCTGCCAAATCTTTCATTATTTTGTGCACCTCCTAATCATACTTTGTCGTTTAATAAAACCATGTGTATATGGTCTTCCCATTTACCATTAATTTTCAGATACTTATATGCTATTCCTTCATCGTAAAATCCCAATTTTTCAACTACTTTTAATGATGGTTTATTCTTTGGCATGATATTCGCTTCAATTCTGTGCAACTTAAAATCGTCAAAAATTATATTAATTCCTCTTTTAACCGCTTCAGTAGTATACCCATTTTTGATTTCATCTTTGTCTAATTTGTACCCCAAATGACATGATAAGAATGCGCCTTTTACGATGTTGTTAAAACATATTATGCCGATTATTTTGCTGTCAACATTCTTTTTAAATATCCACAGTCTAAGCAAATCTTTATTTTCGATGCCTGTCAATTCCTTCGTCAGATTTTCCTGCTGATACTCCTTTGTGTAAAACATCTCATCTCTTAAAGGTTCCCACTCTTGTAAAAAAGTCCTATTTCTCAAATAGTAATCTAATACTAATTCCGCATAAGCCTTATCCAGTACTCTTAACACCAATCTTTCCGTTTCATAGACCTTTTCCATATATAGCTTCTCCGTTCTTCTTTATGATTTTTTACTTAAATCCATTTCAAACTCAATCTCATGTTTGATTGATATGCCAAAATCACCTAATATTGGTATCGACGGCTTTAATTTTCTCGCAACATCAACAGCATTGTGATGTATTTTAATCATATCAAATCCGCGTTTTTGATAAAAACGAATTGCGTTGATATTGTCATTTGTAGTAATCAATTTTATTTTTGTACATTTTTTATTGATTGCCTCTTCAATGATCTTATTTAAAAGAGTAGTCCCAATGCCCTGATTTTCCTTCAAACTGTCTAAAGACATGATTTCACATTCACTATCCTTAATCCTATATGTCACTAACCCAATAATTTCATCATTTTCATACGCAATAAAGCCTTCTAATTTTGTCATATCGACTATTTCACCGCGAACGACCATTTCAGTTGAAGACCAGCGAGATTTTATAAAATCATTTATGCGTTGGCGATCATCAATCGATATTGGTTTAATGTGCATATTCATTACATCCTTTCTGTGCTCTGTCAACCATTTTGTATATTTATTTCAATTAATCATCCATAAAATTTAATCTACACTTCTATAGTTATTCCATCATAAGCATATACAATATCTTTGTATTCTCTTATAATTCCAAATAATCGCCATATGACTTTTTTTGGGTATTGCATTTAATATTGCAATTTAAGATCAAAAATGTCTTTTTTGAAATTCATGAAACACCCAATCCTAATTTAATTTTATCCAATGTACCCTCCTATCCTTTCTAAATCCTGCTTTTAATGCCAGGTTCATAGACTTTACATTATCTTCTTCAATATGTACAAATGGCAGTTGGCCAAGTTCCAGAAGCCTCTTTATCATTGCAACAGTTACATCCATGCCATATCCTTTCCTTCTGTAATTTTCCAATACATTCAAAAAACCTATAGCTCCATCATCATGTGTTATCGCCCATGCCACTAATTTTTCATCTTCGATGCCAAGACCAATGCCATTTTTTATCCTATCTTCAATATATTCAACTGATATATACTCTTTATACTTGGAATTCTCGAATATATATGGAGCATCTGCAATTGATAAGTCAACAACATGTGATTTTACGGTCGGCAGTGGTACATTAGAATCATAGACTAGTTTCATACTGGTCAGTCGTGACTTTATTTTCCTATTTTTCGCAATATGTGGGAGCATCCAGTCCTCAATGGCTGCAAAACATTTGTCATCTCCATCCAATACGTAAATAAGTTTGAAGAACTCATCATAGGATTTACTGCTAATATAAACCCAATCTTCATCGCTTCTTCCTCTAACAAGTACTGAATCTCCAACTGTTTCAAAGGTATAAATAGGATAATTTCTAATAAAGTTGATGATATTAATATTTCTTGTTTTGTCTTTTTCAAGCAGTTTTAATATCTTGCCACTTAAAAAATCTAATACCTTCCTTAAAAGAATAGGCTGTATATCCGCATAAGTAAGATAATCTGGCATCATTTTAAAAAAGCTTACTTCGCATATCTCACTATGTGGCAAAGGTCCCATTTCATCTACTTTTGCATAAAACAATCTCCCAAATGTAGTTATCCCATCTATGGTAACAGAGTAATCACATACGGGCTCAATCTCGTAATTTAATGCCCCTGTTTCCTCAAACAACTCCCTCGAAGCAGTTACATTAATATCTTCATTCTTTTCTCTGTGACCGCCAGGAACTTGCCACGTATTTCTGTCCTCATGCCTTACAAATATCCATTTTCCTTTATAAGTAGCAAATATAACAGCAAAATTAAGCTGAGTATTGCTTACTTCACATATCTTGTAAAACTTTATCTCCATATTTATACCCCAATCTCATTTTACTTTTCTTGAACTTTTTATATACTCCCTTAAATAAAATTAATCCCTATATTTCCTACTTTTAACTCGTATTTCGTGAGTCAATTTTTAGGAAATTTTTTCGCGTAAATTTAATTATGGCAATTAGTTTGAATTGATTTCTTCATCTATAGCAGCATATTTAAAACTATTATCACTAAATAAAAATTTTATCTTTACTTAAACACTTTTGTTAAAAGAATATTTCTTATATCAGTGTGAGCGTTTCATATCTTGGATTATTGAGTTCTTCTTTTGTAATCCAAGCTAACTCGGAATGTTCATCATTCAATTTGAGTGAAGAAATATCATCGTTTTTAGGTTTAACAAGATATGTAAACACAACCCTGTATATATCTTCATCTCCACTTTTACTTTTTAGATTCCTAACTGATAGCTCCTCCAACAATTCTATATCCAAATTAATTTCCTCTTTTGCCTCTCGATACAGGCCTTGAGTGGGAATTTCGTCATATTTTACTTTCCCGGCAGGAACATTCCAAACATTCGGAGCAACCCTACAATGTCCTGCACGTTTTGTCAATAGAACCTTTCCCTCATGCAACAAAATAATTTCAACGGAAATTCGATAATTAGGATACACAATAACCCCCGCCCACGTATAATTATTTTTAAAGAAAATAAATTTGGCTAAACAGTGTATCTCTCATTTAATCAACCGTTACTTCCCTGCCTTTCCCGTCAAATGGTCGATATTAATTTTAATGACTTTTGCCTTAATGTCACTCTTTCGTATGTATTCCATCCCTTTCTCCATAAACTCGCCAGAGTATTTTTGAATTAGCGCAACCAATGCATCCTCCTTTTCCTTATCATATACTTCCACCGCACGTCCAAACACTATTACACTCTCATACCTATAACTAAACTTATCAGGTATTGGTTCAGTATTGCCAACCACACAAAAAGAAACTTTATTGTTATAAACAATATTGTCCAGCTTGCTTCCTTCAGCAGCACAATGAAAATAAATGTTTCCTTCATGGTATATGTAGTTTAGAGGAACTCCATAGGCATATCCATTTTCACCTACTGTAGATAACACTCCATATTGTCCTTTTCTTAACAGTTCAATAGCCTGTTCGTCATCAATAGATCTATCTTTTCTTCTCATTTCTTTAAACATTTTCTGCTTTCCCCCATAATTAAATAGTATTCTTTTACCATTATACACTAAACTTTATTATAAAAAATCTAAATAAAAAAATGATTTGAGTGTCATAAGAAGCATTTTTTAAGCTACTAATGATAACTTTGCTCGATTTTTACCTGATTTTGTAAGAATAAATCTGACTTTGATATTTTTGTAAAAAACCGCAGCCATCTCTGCTGCCATTTTTAGTGCTTTTTTTGCATTTATGGCTCCTATTTTGAATGAAAACCAGATTTTTGAGCGCACTAATCCCCTTACAGGTATCACATCTACATGATATTTACGCCTTAGTATTGATGGTATACCCTCTACTCCATTTCTTATCTTTTGAAGTACACTATATTTTTCTGTTGACATCTTTTTTAAGTAGCTTGCTCTTTGTATTGTTTTTGCTGTTATCAATACATACGCTGATTTCTTTTGTAGCTTCGCTCCACATTTTTCTCTTAGTGGACAATGTTCACATGTTTTTTTATTGAAGGATGCTCTATATAATCCACTTTTTTCATAGTATCTTGTTTTATATGGTTTTTCTCCTCTTGGACATTTGACTACTTCATGCGTTACTTCATTTAATTCAAATTCACTTTGTATTTCTTCTGGTAATTTCCCTATAAGGGCTGTTGTTATTAGTTCGATATTATTTTTATCTGCTAGTTCTATGTTTTCAATGCTGCTGTAAGCTCCATCTGCTATTATTGTTATTTCTTTTTCTTGTTTCCCAAGCTTTTCTATCGTTTCTTTGCAAAAGATGCTATCGCTGTGTGTGTTTACATCATAGTCATAGCCGGTTATTATGGAGCCTTTTTCGTCTATTGTTTCTACTATGTTAGCTACATAGCCTTTATGGTCTTTTCCTGCTTTTTTGCGATATGTTGCATCTGGATCGCTTGGGTTTTGGAGACTATCTGGGCTTATTTTTTCTTTTTCTACTGGCACTATTTTGCCTTCTTCTGTTATTTCTGTTTGTTCTTTTAGTACACGCTGTAATAGCTGATATTCTGGTAATTCAGCGTATGCTTCTCCTAATTCTTTTGTTAGTGTATAGGCATCTTCAATTATTTCTTGAAGTCTTTTTGTTATTTCTTCGTTTTTTCTATGATAGATTGTTTTGTTTCTATCGTCTTCGTCTAGGTAATGTTCCATGTTTTTGAGATGATCATATTCTCCTGTTTTGTATACTGCCTTGACCATGTTTGCTACGCATGTGTATAGTATCTCTAATCTGGACATTTTTTTGCAACTGGATGATACCATAATGCTGTCCATTCTTTTTACTGATGGATTTATATCAAAGTATTTTACAAATACGTTTGCCATGGCTTCCATTTCTTCATGAAGAAGATCTCTTCCTGTTTCCAGATTGTAAAGATATAGCCTTTCACGGAAACGGCTAAAAGTCCTATCACTGAAAGGTTGACTTTTGAAGCTTGTAGTGTGAAGGGCGTATTGAAAACGGACATCACATAGGATGCTTGCTAATAGTTCATCATCTGTAAGATTAAACATTTCTTTTAGTATTAGGGCTCCAATTATTGCGTTTACAGGACTGTTTGGACGGGAAGCGGGATTGTCACTGTACAATACGGAAAAGCGTTTTTCATTGATTGCTGGAAATATGATTTCAGCAAAGCCTTTTGCCATGAGTTTAAAACAAACTTTCTTGTCCTTTCATCCAAGTTTAAGAATCTGTCATCCATTGTGATTTGTTGATATTCGTTTGGTTTGAATGCCATGGCTATGTATCGCTCCTTCTATTTCTTTTTGTTTATATTTCTATTTTACCATATTTTCAGTTTATCATGGATGAAAAAATACTTTTGACACCTTAATCAAAAATTAAAGAGAATGAAATTATAGCTCATTTTTTACATTCTCTTTGAAAAATAATTTGAAAAGAATATAACCAATGCAAATTCTATTAAAAGTAGTGAAGCAACCATGAATAAAATCTTTTTATCGGCATTCATAAATCCTAATGCCATAACCAAAACTAAAATCACATAATTCATAATTTTGCTTGTCATATAACCAACCTTTTCTCTGATTCTTGTATTACGTTCATCATTTACCTCTATCTCTATTAATTGTTTTATTCTTTTATCTTCCACTGCTGATACCATAAAAGAGCCCAACAAATTGCCAATCCCTAATACAGATATTGCAGTGCCAAAACCAATACACAAGCTGGAAACCATTTTTAATTCTTTTGATGTGAATACAAAACCTCCCAAAAGCAATAATAACAGCCCTACTACCAACATAAATATAAATAACAATCTTCTATTAGTCATTATTCTTCCTCCTCATAAATAAAAATATCTTCAATCCGCATATCAAAATATCGAGCTATCTTAAATGCCAATATGATTGATGGATTATATCGCCCATTCTCAAGAGAACTTATCGTTTGTCTTGATACTTTTAACGCATCAGCAAGTTCTTCCTGCCTAATACCACGCTGCTTTCGTATTTCTTCCAGCCTGTTTTTCAAAAATTATCACTCCCTTTTATGGAAGGTTTACTTTACATTTCTATTTTATCGATTCATTTGTCAAATGTCAAGTTAACTTTACATACTTAAATAAAAAATAACTTCTTCATGTTTTATTCACATGTATAAACAAAAAAGTAATTCCATCGTTTTTCTCACGACTTCCCTATTCCATAAAAACTTATTGACGGAAACAATATTCCCAACTAAAACGCATCACAAATTTTAACTTAATCATCAAAGCTTTTTGCCAAATCAGTCAAAGCTTTGTCATTTATTCTATACACAGTCCACTTATCTATTGAAACTGCCCCTAGATACTTATAAAATTTAATAGATGGTTCATTCCAATCAAGGCAACTCCATTCAAGTCTGCCACAATTTCTTTCTGCAGCTAACTTTGCTAAAATGATAGCATTATTTTACCAAGTCCTTTACCTCTCATCTCAGGCTTTATATACAGATCTTCTAAGTATATCCCCGGCCGCCTTAAAAAAGTGGAAAAATTATAAAAGAATAATGCAAATCCTACAGGTTTATCCTCATACTCACCGATAATAACTTCTGCGGCTTTACGGTCAAACAATGATTCTTTCAATAATTTCTCCGTCGCCACAACCTCATGCAACATATTTTCATATTCAGCCAACTCTTTGATAAAGCTTAAGACTAATGCCACATCTTTTTTCCGCAAATCTTAATTTAAACTTTTCAATCTTTGTATCGATTAATTCACTCATGCTTTAGCCCCTCCTACAACATAGTATTGTCAAAAGTTTTGTCACTAAATTCGACTCATACCCTTGATTTTTATTTAACAGATGTCGTTTTTTGCTTCGACTTTCCTGCTCCGTTGAAGGACTTGCTTTTTCATTGCAGGAGTTTTTGACGATATCATCTAGATTTTCATGCTTAATATTTCTCCAGGCAATCCATCCATTTCGCATATCATATGTGTGGTAAATCCATTCTTAATTAATATTTTCCTGGAAGCAATGTTATTGGGGTCTATAATCGCTATAATTTTATTTATTTGCTTACTTTCCTTTGCTTTATCAATTAATAACTCAAACTTCGCACTTATAAAAGTAGCTCTGTACCTTGATAATTCAATATTATTTGGCTATAAAATAGCATGAGACCTCCATTTTTGGTATAATTGAATTATCAAAAAATAAACCAATTGGAGGCTCATGCTATGAATAGTATAACACAAAATTACCAAATTGATAATAAGGTTTCTACTTCGATTAAAAGTTTCTTCAAAAAATATAGAATTTCGGCTGCTTTAAGGTTATCGAATGCTTACAAAAGCAAGGGTATTCCCGTTATTTCTATTTTCGAGTACTTATTCTGTATGATCTTTACCAATAGATCTATGTATATGAATATGCTAATGGGTACAAATCAGGTTGGTTTTAAGAAAGACACGGTTTACAGATTCTTAAACTCTATTCATATTAATTGGATTCGGTTTACCACTTGGCTTAGTGCACAGATTATAAATGAGACAATTACTGGGTTAACAAGTGACAAACGCGTAAATGTTCTTATTGTTGATGACTCTTTATTCGAACGCTCTAGCTCTAAAAAAGTAGAACTACTAGCAAAAGTATATGACCATGCTAAAAAAACATACAAATATGGCTTTCGCCTACTTACACTCGGATGGTCAGATGGAAATACTTTTATCCCAGTCAATGGATGTCTTTTATCTACTGAGAATCAAAAGAATCGTATCAATGAAGCTATACCTGTGGACAAGCGTTCCGCCGGGTATTTAAGAAGGAATCTATCCCAAACTAAAGCAACAGCCGTAGCTCTGGAATTAATAAAGACCGCTAAAAAAGCAATGATTCCAGCATCTTATGTATTGTTTGACACTTGGTTCTGTTCTCCCTCTTCTTTGATTGCTATTAAAGAAATAGGCTATGATGTTATTGCAATGGCAAAGAAAACATCAAAGATGCATTACCTATATAATGGAATAATGCAGCCGTTAACAGAAATATACAAGCAGAACAGAAAAAGAAGAGGCAGGTCTAGATACCTGTTATCCGTGGAAGTTTCCATTGAAAAAGACGGAAAATCTATTCCTGCTCGAATTGTATTTGTCAGAAACAGGAATAATCGAAAAGACTATCTGGCACTTATTACCACGGATATGAACCTTAACGAGGACGAAATCATTCGTATATACGGGAAGCGCTGGGATATAGAAGTCTTTTTCAAAGTGTGTAAATCATACTTGAAGCTCAGCAAGGAATGCAATTCATTATCTTACGATGCGATGACAGCACATACAGCAATCGTATTTACCAGATACATGATGCTTGCACTAGAGAACCGTCGATCATCAGATTTACGAACAATGGGAGAGATATTTTACTACATACAGGATGAAATGTCCGATATTACGCTGATTCAGGCTTTTCATCTACTTATGCAAGTATTCATAGATACAATAACAGATAAACTATCGTTATCTTCAGAACAGCTGGACCAATTACTTGATGCTTTTATGGCTGCGATTCCCAAAGAACTTAAGGAAAGACTTCCGAAGTGTGCATAATTGTGTAAATTACTATTACTTTTTTCTGGCAAAGCATTAAGTTTTCAAGGAACAGAGTAATTATTTATGTGCGAAGTTTTAGTTTTATAATATAATCCTTATTCCTTATTCCTTATCCCTAAAAATCCTTATTACTAACTATGTATATTTAAAATAAACTCCGCTCCAAACCGAAATCCCTCAAACCCTTATCCTTTCTCACCTCGAACCTATTTCCCTATTTATTTCCAGATAAGAAAGTCCGCTCTAAACAACTTTTAAAATAAAGTCAGTTCTTTTTAGGGGTAAAGTGCAAGAAAAGTAGGGTAAAGTCTTTCAATACCTTTAAAATCAATTCCTTTAGCCTTTTCCTTACCCCTTAACCCTAACCTCAATAAAAAAGCAAATCCCGCAGCAAATGAAGATTTCTCTTGCACTTACTACGGAATTTTGGAACGAACTTTATTTTTATAGAGCGTACTTTATTATCATGGAGTGGAGTTTATTTGTATTATACAACACTTAATACAAGTTATTTAAAATTTTATTCAACTGTCACGCTCTTTGCGAGATTTCTTGGTTTGTCGACATCACAGCCTTTTTCAACTGCCATGTAGTATGCTAAAAGCTGCAGCGGTATTACCGTTATTATTGGAGCAACTTCTTCCATTGTCTTTGGTATATAAAGGACTTTTTCTACTATACCCTCTAATTGATTGTTGCCTTCCATCGCAAAAGCAAGGACGTATCCGCCTCTTGTCGTAACTTCTCTTATATTGCTTAACATTTTTTCAAAAAGGTGTTCTTGAGTTGCTAATGCTATGACTAATGTACCATCTTCAATAAGAGCCAATGTGCCATGTTTCAACTCGCCTGCCGCGTAAGCCTCTGAGTGTATATATGATATTTCTTTTAGCTTTAGTGAGCCTTCCATTGCAACAGCATAGTCAAGACCTCTTCCCAAATAGAAGACATCTTTTGAATTAAAATGATTTGACGCAAATTCTTGAAGCTCATCTTTATAATCCAGTATGTGCTTTGCTTTATCTGGAAGCTGCTTTAATTCATCGCAAATGGCTTTAGCGTATTCTTTATCTATTGTTCCTTTTTTGAGTGCTAAATCCAAAGCAATTAGGTATAACGCAACAAGCTGTGTCGTATAAGCTTTTGTAGATGCAACGGCAATTTCAGGTCCTGCCCAAGTGTATATGACATCATCAGCTTCTCTTGATATGGAGCTACCTACAACATTTGTAATTGCTATAACTCTTGAGCCATTTCTTTTGGCTTCTTTTAAAGCAGCAATAGTATCTGCAGTTTCACCTGATTGACTGACTACTATTGTCAATGTCTTTTCGTTTATAATAGGTTCTCTGTACCTGAATTCTGATGCTATGTCGACTTCTACTGGTATCCTGGCAAACTTTTCAATCACATATTTACCTACTACACCAGCATGGTATGCCGTTCCACAAGCGACTATGAATATCTTATCGATTTTATCTATTTCATCTTTTGTTATATTTACCTTATCCAAAACTATTTCGTTGTCGTTGACTATACGTCCTCTTAATGTGTCTTTTATAGCGTTTGGCTGTTCGTGGATTTCTTTCAACATGAAATGCTCATAACCGCCTTTTTCGGCTGATTCTACATCCCATTTTACCTCAAACACAGATTTTTCAACATCTTTTCCAAATGCATCTATGACTTTGATGCTGTCCTTTTTTATTATCGCAATTTCTTTATCATCAAGAAAGTAAACTTTTCTGGTGTATTTTAGTATTGCTGGTATATCTGATGCAATATAGTTTTCCCCATCGCCAAGTCCTACGATAAGTGGAGCGTCTTTCTTGGCTGCCACAATCATGTCTGGATGGTCCTTTGACAACACTCCAAATGCATACGAGCCATCAATCCTGTCAAGAACTTTCATGACAGCTTCCACAATATCTCCATTGTAATAGTACTCGAGAAGATTTGCCACCACTTCTGTATCTGTTTCTGACTTAAATGTGTAACCTTCTTCTATAAGTCTCTTTTTAAGCGGCAGATAATTCTCGATTATGCCATTGTGGACGACAGCTATTATACCCGATTGTGACAGGTGTGGATGTGAATTTATATCGGATGGCTCTCCATGTGTTGCCCATCTGGTATGTCCAATTCCAATGGAACCAAAAAGATTCTCTTTTTTTAATGATTCTTCAAGCTGGCTTATTCTGCCTTTTGCCTTTTTTATATTTATGTTGCCGTCATTTATCACAGCTATTCCTGCTGAATCATATCCTCTGTACTCCAACTTTTTAAGTCCTTCTACTAATATTGGTGTCGCCTGTTCATCACCAATATATCCAACAATTCCACACATAGTAAATGTCTCCTCTCAGTATTTTTATTAAGTTATCCTGCTCAAACCGCTCTATGCCAATGGTCACCCATGGTTTTCCCGGTTTTTTATCGACCGCAGGAAGCCGCAGGGCATCCGCCGATAACTCGATTAACCCTGTCCTCGTCAACTTAGAGTTTCCCCTAAGCCCAGGCGCTTTTATTCAGTTGTGTGTTTCATGGGCATTCCCCCTTTCAAAGTATTTAATAATATTAATAAGGAAGTAATAATACCTCCTTTATTAATCAGAATATTCTCGGCAACTTCTGTTGCCTGATATATCTGAATTTCAGGAGACATATTTTAAATTTATCCCCCAAAATTTCATTCTGAAATCCTTTTTCGATTTCCAATTCATTTACATCTTTATTTACATTGTAAGATTTTTTCTTTATATTTCCCTTTATTTAACATATATGGTTACATTCTATCTTGACTTTTTTAAATCGCCCCAATAATCGAAATGGATGGTGTTTTTACCATACTACTTGTTATTGAGGTGATTTTATGTTGGGCGCATGGCGTTCGCATTCTGATTATCAGTCTTTCCTTGTCGAAAATATTCAACCCATTTATGCTTCAGATAAAAATCGTGTCCTTCAATTTTCTGAAGCTTTATCTAAACTCTATAATTTAGATCTTGATGTTCTTAAACTTGTACTGGAACCTTATTACTCTAATACTGGTTCTCCAGCCAAAAATCAGCCTGAAGTTTTTCGGTCTTTTGTACTTATGTCTCTTCTTAAATGTCACAGTATTACTAAATGGGTTTACATGCTTCATCATGATGACCTTTTGTGTTACATGATTGGCGTGTCTCCTGATAATATTCCTGGTGTTGGTACTCATTATGACTTGATTAACAGGTTATGGCTTGAGGATCCTGATATTGAAAAAGACCGACAGGATTCTCTCCATCCTTTTAAACGCAAACCACGTAAAAAACTTGCTAAAAATCAGAAGCTTCCACCACGCCACCCTGGTATTATACAGAAATTTGTTGATTTGGCTTTACAGGGTAAAATTTTTGAGTCAAGACCTGAGAAGCTTCTTCAACAAATTTTTGCCGATGTTGCTGTTAGGCCTTCCGCCAATGCTGGCATCCTCGGTGATATTGAAAAACTTACTATTTCTGGTGACGGTACTTGCATTAAAACCGGCGGAAGTCCTTTCGGTATTAGAACTTGTGATTGTGCTAATAAGGGTATATTTAATTGTGACTGCCATCGCAAGTTCTCTGACCCCGATGCTCGCTATGGTTGGGATAGTTATCATGAGACATGGTTTTATGGTTATTCTGGTTATTTTTTAGTGACATACAACGAAGAGCTTAAATCTGATATTCCGATTTATCTTCGCTTGGTTGAGGCTCCTCGTTATGATGGTGTTACTGCTATTATTGCTTTGTCTGAAGCAAGGGCTTTGTATCCTGATTTCGTTTTTGATAAATTTATTGGTGATTGTGCTCATGATAATTACCCTACTTATCATCTTCTTAATAAGTGGAATATTAAACCTGTAATTCCGCTAAATAAGAAGAATAAAAACAACAGCAAGTACCAAGGTACTATTAAAATCAATGAAAATGGTATTCCTGTCTGTATGGCAGGATTATCTATGGTTTACAATGGTTTTATGAAAGACCGTAACAGAATTAAATGGCGCTGTCCTTTTGCGACTGGTAAAGTTGATTCATGTAATTGTAAAGATAAGTGCTCCTCTTCTGATTATGGTAGAACCGTTTATACGAAGCCTTCATCTGATCCTCGCTTGTTTACCGTCATTCCACGTGGTTCTGATGAATGGAAAGGCGAGATGAAAAAGCGAACTTCTTCTGAGCGTGTTAACAAAAGGCTTCTTAATGACTATGAGTTGGAGCTATCTAAAACCAGAGGCAAAAAGCGTTGGTCTTTCTGGATTATGATACACTCTATTAATATCCATCTTGATGCTAGATTGAAAAAATCTAAGTTTGATTTTATTTCTATGCTTGATGGATTATTAGGTAGAGTAGCATAAATATTGAGATTCCATATACTGTTAATTTTTAAACCTATTTTATTAGGCTTTATTTCTTATACTCTTTTTTTAAATTGATTTTCATTATTTTACATTTTCTTTCCTCTTTTCAGTATTTTATCGCAAAGGCTTTGTTATTTTCTGTATCTAATTTTTAATTTATGCCATAGTATGACGTTGGAAATTAGTTTCCGAAATCACTCAATCATGCATTATCCTAACTTCTTTTCAATCAAATTTGCCAACTCCCTGGCCATTGATTCTATCTTTTCTTGATCTTTGCCTTCTACCATCACTCTTACTAATGGCTCTGTCCCTGAAGGTCTTATAAGGACTCGACCTTCTCCTTTCATCTCTTCTTCAAGTTTTTCTATCTCTCTTGCTATATCTTCATCATCCATGTATTTATATTTCAGCTCATTTTTGACTTTTGCATTTATCAAAACTTGCGGATATGAAACCATGACATTGGCCAATTGAGACATCTTTTTACCACTTTTAACGAGCAATTCTGCTACTTTCAGAGCAGTTATCTCACCATCGCCTGTTGTATTGTGATCGAGGAAAATTATGTGTCCCGATTGTTCACCGCCTATTGAGTAACCATTTTTCACCATTTCCTCTAAGACATATCTATCTCCAACTTTTGTCTTTACTACATCTATTCCATTTCGTTTTAATGCTATGTCTAATCCTATGTTGCTCATAACCGTGACGACAACTGTATTTTTATTTAGTTTTCCTGTATTTTTAAGATGTATACCACACATAACCATTATATGATCTCCATCTACAACATCGCCATTTTCATCAACCGCAATAAGCCTGTCTGCATCGCCGTCAAAAGCAAATCCTACATCAGCACCTGTTCCAGCCACGATCTCTTGAAGCACTTTAGGATTTGTAGATCCACATTTGACATTTATTTTTTCTCCGTTTGGATGTGAACCGTATAATATCACGTCTGCCCCTAATTCGTGAAAAAGTATCGGTGCAACTGTGCTGCTTGCTCCATATGCACAATCTAAAACCACTCTAAGTCCCTTTAAATCACAATCTATAGTAGATTTCAAAAATTCAATGTAATCCCTCTGTGCACTCTCACTTTCCACTGCATTTCCAACATCCAATCCTGTAGGTGTTGGCAACTGGCTTTTTTCATTTATTATCTTCTCTATTTTGTCTTCTACTTCATCAGGAAGCTTATATCCATCTTTATTAAAAAATTTGATGCCATTGTATTCAACAGGATTATGTGACGCTGAAATGACGACACCAGCATCTAATTTATAATGTCTTGTCAAATATGCAACAGCAGGTGTAGGTATGATACCAGCGTCTATGACCTCTGCTCCAACAGACGTAAGTCCTGCCGTCAATGCGCTTTTAAGCATATCTCCAGATACTCTGCTGTCACGCCCTATCAAAATTTTAGGTCTTCTTGAGCATTCCGTCAAAACATACGCGCCAGCTCTTCCAAGCTCAAATGCAAGTTGTGGCGTAAGATCTTTGTTGGCAATCCCTCTTACACCATCTGTGCCAAATAATCTAGCCATAAAATCCATTCCTTTCAGTATCAAAAAATCATACGATAATATTTTATCATACTATATGGCCCAATGCAATTTACCGTAGGTATGCTTAATTCTATGAATAATTTAGCACAATCCCTCACAGCTATTTTAAATCCCGATTATTTATAAGGCTATTTAATGAATTTAACACTTCATGAGCCATTTTATCCAAGCAATCGCCTTTATCCATCGATACATCTGGGTATATGCTTTTGCCTATCGTTACAGAAATCCTTCCTGCATGTGGAAGATACTCTCCCATAGGCAATACAACATCAGTTCCATTTATGCCTACAGGCACAATAGGACATCCTGTTTTGCATGAGAGATACATTGCACCTTTGTAAATTTTTATTACACTTTTGTCAAGTGATATTCCTCCCTCTGGAAACAAAGCGATGGATCTCCCATCATCAAGCATCTTGATAGCTTTCTTTAACGCACTTACATCTGCGGAATTTTTTTTGATAGGTATTGTTTCTAATGCATTTAAAATCAAACTCAAAATAGGCATCCTATATAAATCCTTGCTGGCTATGAAAAAAACTCTCCTATCGATAGCGTCCATAAGTGCTATTGGATCTAAGATACTTTTGTGATTAGCCACAAATATGCAGGGTTCATCCGGCAAATTGCCCAACAAATTTACGTTGAATCCAAAAAATAAGGACATAATCGCTAAAGTAATGGTCTTAATAAAATAATACAACACCATTCATATCACCTATTACTATAATAGACAAAACAGTAAAAAAAGTTCTTTAAAAATGAAACCTCCACAATGGGAGGTTTATTTTACCACAAGCTGAGAAGATATAAATTCTTTGCCTCTTTCGTATGCTTCTATATTTAAAGGTATGAGATTTTCTTTGCCTTCAAAAACCTTGTTGAAGGCACTTTTAATAGCAGCCTCGCTGATCATGTTTTTTAAACCAATCAAAGCCCCAATCATGATTGAATTGGCCACTTTGAGATTCCCAAGTTGATTTGCAATATCGTTTGTAGGAATTCTGTATACTTCAATATCCTTTCTTTTATGTTCTATAGTAATCAATGAGCTATTTATAAGCAGCAATCCACCTTTTACAATATCTTGCTCATACTTTTCTAAAGAAGGCCTATTCATTGCAACAACTACAGTTGCCTCGTTTATTATGGGGGAGCCTACTGGTTCATCAGATATGGTAACATGACAGTTGGCTGTGCCTCCTCTCATCTCTGGTCCATACGACGGCAGCCACGATACGTTTTTCCCATCCATCATTCCTGCGTATGACATTATAAGCCCCATCGACATGATGCCCTGTCCACCAAATCCTGCAAATATTATCTTTTCATTCATTTTATTTTTCCTCCTCCAAGGTGTTTTTGTATACACCTAATGGATAGTATTGCTCCATCTTGTCTTTTATCCATTTTAATGCTTCATTCGGTGACATACCCCAGTTTGTTGGACAGCTTGACAGGACTTCTATCATTGAAAATCCTTTTTTGTTTATTTGGGCTTTGAATGCGTTTTTGATTGCTTTTTTGGCGTTTAATACGTGTTTTACGTCGTACACTGATACTCTTTCGATGTATGCTGCTCCTTCTAATGTTGATAGCATTTCACACATTTTTATGGGATATCCGTTTGTTTCTGGTTTTCTTCCGTACGGGGTTGTGAGGGTTTCTTGCCCTATCAGTGATGTTGGTGCCATTTGGCCTCCTGTCATGCCGTATATGGCGTTGTTTATGAATATTACTGTTATGTTTTCTCCTCTTGCTGCTGCGTGTACTGTTTCTGCTGTTCCTATTGCTGCTAAGTCTCCATCTCCTTGGTATGTGAATACTATTTTGTAGGGGTGTACTCTTTTTATGCCTGTTGCTACTGCTGGTGCTCTTCCATGGGCTGCTTCTTGCATGTCGCAGTTGAAGTATTCGTAGGCGAATACGGCGCATCCTACTGGTGCTACACCTATTGCTTTGTCTAATACTCCTAATTCTTCCATTGCTTCTGCTACAAGTCTGTGGACTATGCCATGTGTACATCCTGGACAGTAGTGAAATGGTGTGTCTGTTAGTCCTTTTGTTTTTTGAAATACTACTGCCATTATTTTTTCCCCCTTATTTTCTTGATTTCTTCTAATATGGCCATGGGTTCTGGTACCATTCCTCCTACTCTTCCGTAAAAGTGGACTTCTTTTTGTCCGTTGACTGCTAGTTTTACATCTTCTACCATCTGTCCCATGCTCATTTCTATTGTTAAATAGGCTTTTACGTGGTCTTTTGTTTTTTTGAATGGTTCTTCTGGAAATGGCCACAGTGATATTGGCCTTATTAAGCCTACTTTGATGTTTTCTCTTTTTGCTAGTTCGATTACGTTTTTGGCGACTCTTGCTATCGTGCCGTATGCTACTAGTATTATTTCTGCTTCTTCGCAGTTTGTCATTTCATATCGCACTTCTTCTTTTGCTGCTTTTTCGTATTTTTTGAATATTTCTATGTTGTGTTTTTCTAATATTTGTGGGTCTAATTCTAATGAGTTTATGATGTTTCTTTTGTTTCTCATTCCCATGCCTGTTGTGGCCCATGGTTTTTCTTCTATTTTGTTTTCTTCTTTTTTTAGCATGTCAAAGTCTACTGGTTCCATCATTTGCCCTAACATGCCGTCTCCTAATATCATTACAGGGTTTCTGTATTTGTCAGCTATGTGGAATGCTTGTTGTACTAGTTCTGCCATTTCTTGTATTGTTGATGGTGCCAAGACTATGAGTTTGTAGTCTCCATGTCCTCCGCCTTTTGTGGCTTGAAAGTAGTCTGATTGGGATGGCTGTATTCCGCCTAATCCTGGTCCGCCTCTCATTATGTTGGCTATTACGCATGGTACTTCTGCCCCTGCTATATATGATATTCCTTCTTGCATTAGGCTTATCCCTGGGCTTGATGATGTGATAAGGACTCTTGCTCCCGCTCCTCCTGCTCCGTATACCATGTTTATTGCTGATACTTCACTTTCTGCTTGTAAGAATACTCCTCCTACTTCTGGCATTCTTTTTGCCATGTACGCTGTTACTTCGTTTTGTGGTGTTATTGGATATCCGAAATAATGCCTGCACCCGGCTTGTATTGCAGCTTCAGCCAGCGCTTCATTTCCTTTCATGAGTACTTTTGCCATATCTATCCCCCTCTTATTTTATAACTGTTATGACTGTGTCTGGGCACATTATTGCACAAAATCCGCAGCTTATGCATTTTTCTATGTTTTCTTCTTTTATCATGGCTGGGTGGTATCCTTTTATGTTTAATTTGTCTTTGTCCATTTCTATTATGTGTCTTGGGCATGCTTCAACACATAGTTCACAGCTTTTGCACAAGTTTTCGTTAAATATGACTTGCTTCAATCTCATCATCTCCATCATATTTTATTCCAAGGTGTTTTCATATAAAGATCTATAGGAAAAACGTCATATCCCATATTTTTAAGCTTTTCAGCTACATCTTTCTTGGCGGCTGTCATCTTTATAGGAATGCCTGTCTTCCTTGATACGTCTTCCGTTACTTCAATCCCTCTTATTACATCGTCTGCTGTCGTCTCGCACGACAGATGTGTGTTATTTACAAGGTGTGTCACTTTTATCCTTGCCGCATTTTCTACAAGAGTCATGTATTTTATTGCAGATTCTACATCTTTTGTAAACGGCCTGTTTATATTTATTACAAAAAGCACATCTACATCTTTATCGGCTAATATATTGTGATATTGCCCAAACGCGATTGCTCCTGCATCGTCGCCTCCTATATCAAATACAGCATACTTCTCTTCATTCTGTATGACACTGTATATATCTCTGGATAAGGCCGGCATATCAGCATTCATGTATTTTTCATCCACACCAATTACTTTTATGCCCCATTTATCTAAAAGTTCCTTTCTCACCTCCCTTGGGCGAAAATAGGGATTTACTATATCAAGATCTACTATGTCTACATCATATCCGCATGTCTTTATATACCTTGCGTAATTTATGGCTATTTCTGTTTTGCCTGTGCCATAATGTCCAAGAACTACGGTAAGTCGTTTAAAGTCCATTGTGATCATCCTTCTACTATAAAATAAAGATCATTGAATATTGACATCCACAGATTGTGGATTTACTTTAACTATCTTCAGATTCAAATTTGTAGTCACATTTACTGGCAATGTCTGTGTACCTGTAGTTGCATTTGTAGCATCTACATAAGCATTAAAATCGCTGGAAGTAGCTGAATCTACCACATTCTCCGGACCAGTGACTGTTATCACTATGTTAGGATTTAGAATAGTGACATTTTTGTTGTCGCCACCTTTAACATCTATACTACTTAGTGTGATGTTGTTTGTAACGATTTTTTCAATATCTATAAAAACTTTTGCAGTGCTATCACTTTTCACAAGGCTCATACCATTTGGAAGGTCAAAAGGCACGCTTTCGGTGACAGACGTGTTTTTGCCCGATATGTCTATCTGCTTAGTGTCAACGCTTTTGATGGTATTTAATACAGCATCATCTCCCGTCACATAAACGTACTCAGGCAAGACACTTACTTGTGCAACATCATATCCATCCATAGGTTTGCCAAATATTTTTGCATTTACAGGTACTCTTATGGCCTTGTTCACATCTATATCCACTTTAATATATCCAGGATTCACATCTACGCCTTTGACTTCGTTGCCATTTCTGTCTACCGGTTCAACAGGGACAGATATGCTTACATCCTTTGATTTATTAGTCATATCAACTTGTGCTACAACATCTTTTATCAAATTCACTTTGCTTTCAGGACCGGTAATCACTACTTCACCAGGAGTCACCACGGCAGGCTTCATAGCAAAGCCATCCATTACAGCTCCATTGACCTTTACGTGCACTGGCATCTGTACTCTTGAAACTTTGTCTACATCAAGCTTTACCTCTGAAGGATTTGCAGAAACAAATGTCACATTTTTAGGAAGTGAACTTACTTCAATAGGCACGACATTTATCCCCTTTGTTATTATCCTGCTGACGTCTGCTTCAACCTGTATGTCTGAAGGTCTTACATTCATCACATCGCTTCTTCGTCCTTTAATCCTGACTGTCACCGAGAAATTTTTATCTCCTATAAGCGTCAATCCTTTCTTGTCAAGCGTATTGACATTCACTATATTTACAGGAATATTGCCTACATCATAAGATATCTCTGGGTTCTTCTCACCCATCACATAAAGCCACAATATAAAAGCTATTACAACCGAAAGTATTTTTATAGGTAGGTTTTTACTCAGCATGTTTATTCCCCCATTTGAACCAGTTAGAGCCTTTGCTGTCCTTCACCTTGAACATACTTAAAAGAACTTCTTTTAAAGTCTTTATATCCAAATGCCTTGATATTCTTCCGTTCTGAGCAAGTGATATAGTACCAGTTTCTTCTGAAACTATGACTGATACAGCATCTGACACTTCAGTCACACCTATGGCAGCTCTATGCCTCGTACCAAGCTCAGTGCTTAAATTTTGATTGTCAGTAAGTGGCAAAAAACATCCAGCGGCCATTATCCTATCGCCTCTTATTATAACCGCTCCATCGTGAAGGGGGGTATTTGGTATAAAGGTATTTATGAGAAGCTCACTGGATATTTTAGAATCAAGTGAAATGCCGGTTTCTATCAATTCATTTAAACCAGTATTTCTTTCCAAAACAATCAAAGCACCTATTTTAGATCTGGACAAGAATTGAACAGCATCACATATCTCACTTATGACATCGGCTATATCCTGGACTTCATCGTTTATTATGAAAAAGTTTCTTTTAATAAACTCGCTTCTACCGAGAGATTCTAAAGCTCTCCTCAGTTCCGGCTGAAATACTATTAAAAGTGCTATAACGCCAACAGTCATTGCATTGCTTAAAATATAATTGACTGTCCTAAGCTGCAGCCACTCGCTTAATTTTGTAAGTATTAAAAGAATTATAATTCCTTTAAATAGTTGCTCAGCTCTGGTTTTTCGTATGACTAATATAAGGCGGTACGTTACATAAGCTATTATCGCTATATCTACGATGTCATTTACTCTCATAGTCTTTATTATTTCTATAAGGCCATTGAACAAAAAGCTCACCTCTTGAGGCAAAATTGTAAACTAATATAATTTTAGTACTTGCTCATAATAATTATACACTAATAATTCGGAAAATCCTATAAACTTAGTGGATTAAATAAAGAAAAAAGTCATAGAATGACAGTCATTCTATGACTTCAACGATTATATTCTTCTCCTCAACCCGCTTTATGAGAGGATTTATCACATCTCCATGAATCAATACGTCAAAGGCAGATCTCAATGATTTGCCTACTATTATCTCTGTAATATCGTTTTCAGCAGCAAATTCAGCTAAAGCATCTGAAATCTTCTTTCCAACCAATATGGATACTCTGCCACCTAATTTCTGAGCCATCTCAAAGAGTTCGACTAAGATCTTGTGTTCCTTCAAATCTTTATATATATCATTGTTTTTATTCACATACACAACACAAAATTCCCCATTTGTCTCTTTCGCCCTCTCTGCTCCTCTTTCAACAAGCCTTTGGCAGCTCTTTTGCGGAGTAACGCAAACCATAATTCTGCTTTTTACTCCAGGCTCGTAACTTAAAACCATCAGCAAGCCTCCTATCAGGAGAAATAATAACAACTCCAAATATATTATATATTCGATAACATATTAATGTCAATTAATCAAATCACCCGGTTTACTACCACTAAACTTTTTATACCCCATATTTTTCTTAAGATACTCCTTTATATAAATGATATCTTCTTCTGATGGTTCCATGTTGCCATACACTAAATCATTATAAATTTTTGTAATCTTGTCGAAGTCAGAAAAGCCCATATCCAATATTCTATTTTGAAACTCTACAGTGGTTTCACTGTCATATCTTTTAAATCCTCTCCTTTTAAGCCTTTTTAAAATTTTATTGTAGTAGTACAAAAAGGCACTTCTTCTTGAACTAAGATGTCTCTTTAATAAAACATATCTGATAGCTGCAAATATGGCTAATAAAAGAAGCAAAGCAACAAATAGTACCATTCTATGCGTATTTTTGTTGGATGTGTTATTTTTGGATAAACCCCCTATAGGTTTATTTTGTACCGAATTTTGGTTGGCATTTGACTTAGTAAGAGGAACAGTGCTACTATCATTCTTTTGCTGTACTGCTGACACATCGCTATTATTAACTGAAGATGCACCTGCATAAGTTTCTTGATAAATTGCCGTCGGCTCAAACGTCACCCAACCGCTGTTTTGAAAAGGCACCTCCACCCATGCATGTGCATAAGATTCTTTTATGTCATATTCACTACCTAATACAGGTTGTGAAGGCATCTTAAATCCTACAACATATCTGGCAGGTAGCCCTATTGTCCTAAGCATTATAACCATTGATGTTGCAAAGTATGTGCAATACCCCTGTTTTAAGTCAAAAAGGAAGTAATCAACAAAATCTCTTCCCTGTGGCGTATCAGGGACATCAAGATTGTATTTATAAGTATTTCTCAAGTACTGCTCGATAGCCTTTACTTTGTCATAATCAGTTTTCTTGTCCTTTGTAATGCTTAATGCAAGTTCTTTCACCCTCTCTGGAAGATTAGAAGGATACTGTAAGTACATGCTCATGTCACTGCTATTTACTACCTTGTCCTTCTCCAGAGAACTTGCACTTATTTCCGTCTTGTAATACTGTACTGTGTACCCGCTTTTCACATGTCTACCTGCTGTCGTCATGGCTAACGTACTTCTATCGTATATATTGCTGATATTTACATGGTAAGGCTGCCAAGGCGAAAAAATAATATTGGTATCCATTGCAACAGGGTAAATCTCCACACTTTTTATCGTGTATTTAATATTTTTATCAAATTCCGGTTGAAAGTAATTATCCCTCCCAAAACTGTGCTGAACTACTGAATTAGTCCATTTGTTGTTTTCATAAGTATCAAACACTTCACCTCTTAAGTACAGACTCTCATCAGCTTTTACCCTCATTACTACTTGATCGCTTACAGTTTCTGGTCCGCCTAAATCTTGAGAAAATGAACTAAAATCTGTTGTAAAGCTATTTGCATCACTTGTACTTCCTATGCCATTTCTCCATGTTTTTGTAAATGGAAATGCAGCGTAAAATTTATCATTTAATGTTTGCCACACTAAAGGGTGAAAATTTTTCGGCGCCGTGTATGCAATAGCCGTGCTTATAGATGAAAACAAAATTGCGATAACCAAAAGACTTGCGATGGAAGCTTTTCCATTTCCCGCTTTTTGATAGTTGATTACTGACATGTTTATAAAACTTGCTGCTACATAGAATACTAAAAAAGCATATGCTTTGTCTACGTAATTGTACCACTGAAAAACTAATACAAGTATGCCAAACAGCATAGTCAAGAAATAACTTTTTAAAATCCTGTTTAAAAAAGTAATAACAAGCGAAATCAAAAAAACACTCAACAAGACTGTTGTAAAAAAGTATTTGTTTGTCAACCGACTAAATCCTTCAGGCCAGTTTGGCTCACTCATGTATATATAAAGCCAATTGACGTATTTATCAATTTCTAATACGACTTTTGTAAGCACATCTTTTCTCATGTAAAAATAATACAAATCAACTAATATGAAAGTTGACAAAAAAGTGACTACAAGCTGAGGTCTCTTTAAGAAAATAGTCGAAAGCGCTACAAACACCAAAGTCAAAGAAGTCACTTCTACAATGTCTACTTTAAAATTCAAGCCGACAAATACCGAGAGAGACAGAATTACTGTCAATAAAGACGTCATAATATACTCAATTATATTGAACTTCCATGTGTACACCTTCATACATATCTCTCCAAGATGTTATTTTTATCCCTAAATTTTCCAGTCTGTTTTTCGTTTTTTCATCCAATCTATCTTTATTGGTATAAAAGATTGCAATGTTTTGATTAATATTGACTTGAGCCAAAACTTTCAATAATGTTTCATCAACGGATGGAGTAACAACAGCCATCGTAGAATCTCGTGGAAGGCCACTTACGTACTCAAACAATTTTTTGCCAAAATCCATTTCATAAATAGGAAACAACTTTAAAGTCAAAAGTTTAATTATACTAAAATCCTTTACTCTGCTACACTGTGCTAACGACCTATTCGTATCGTAATCAATAAGCCGTACAGGGATCCCATTTGTAAGACAATATTTTACTAGTGAAAGCACACACTCTGCCGTCATCTCATCTATAGTCCCGTCATCTGCTTTATAATGATTCTTGTACAAATCCCACAACACAACAACTTCACTTAAAGCCGTATGCTGGTACTCTTTTACATATAATTTTTGCAACTTTGCTGATATCCGCCAATGAACCTTTTTAAGACTATCTCCGTCCACATATTCTCTTAAATTCGCCAAATTTGTGTAATCTTCAAACTGCTTGGCACGACTTGCGAATCCACCTATGTCTAAAGCTAAGGGCAAATCAAAAGCAATATCGTATACCTTAGGATACACCACTATATTATATCGTCTATTGACCGTCTTCTTCATTTGAAATATGCTGAAAGGATCCTTTATCTTTACTGTAATCGGGCCAACAGTATATATCCCTCTTTTTTTAAACAAAACGTTTCTTTTAATAACTTTTTTCTGAAATGGATTCAAATTTGTCGCAATAGGAAAAAAGTTTTTATTATTTTCGTCAATTGACACAAATGCCAGTGGCAAAAACAATTTGTTTTTAATCTTTATGCTGTACTTGACCTTATCGTCAACATAGATTTCGGTGCTGTCAATATAAATTTCTATTGATACAGATAAAATGCCTATTGCGGCATATAAAAAACTTAGCGACAATAAAGCCACATTTACAAAGGAAATATAATACAATATTTCACCGCTGGTAAAAACCGCAAAAAGAAAAGAAACAATGGTAAATGACAATAATAAAATGAAGTTACGCATACTTTCTTACCACCGGAACTTTTACCGTATTCAAAATGTCTTTTATGACGCTTTTTTCATCTACTTTATTAAATCTCATCTCATTTTTTAATATTATCCTGTGAGACAAAACTGGCACACATAAATATTTTACATCATCAGGCAATACGTAAGTGCGCCCTTCTATAAACGCCTTTGCTTGGGCTGCCTTCATCAAATTTAAAGCCGCTCTTGGACTTGCACCTAAAAGAACCATATCTGAATTTCTCGTCTTATTTACTATGTCTATAATATAAATCAATATGTTGTCATCAACATATACAGATTTTACTTCATCTTGCATCTTCAAAATCTCTCTAATTGATACTACTGATTTTAAATCTTCCAGTGGATCTAAAACTTCAAACATCTTAAGCATGTTTATTTCATGCTTCACATCTGGATACCCTAAGCTTATTCTAATCATAAATCTGTCTAACTGCGCTTCAGGTAATCTGTATGTTCCATCGTATTCAATCGGATTTTGCGTGGCAATTACCATAAATGGCCGAGGCAAATGATAAGTATTTCCGTCAACAGTAATCTGCCTTTCTTCCATAGCTTCTAAAAGACTTGATTGTGTCTTAGGAGATGTTCTATTTATTTCGTCTGCCAAAAGAATTTGGCTCATTATAGGACCTTGTTTAAATTCAAAGACACCTTTTTCAGGATTATATATGGAAACTCCAATGACATCTGACGGCAATAAATCCGGCGTAAATTGAATCCTCTTAAAATCTGCACTTATGGATTTAGCCAATGCCTTTACTAATGATGTCTTTCCAACTCCAGGAACATCCTCTATAAGAACATGTCCACCAGATAAAAGCGCTGTAAGGACAAGCTTTACTTCTTCGGCTTTGCCCACTATAACTTTATTTACGTTATCAATAATTTTATTTATGATCTCCATAATTCCTCCATCGTTTCAAATAAATGTTATACACAAATATTTTGCCCAATTTGTATGATTTCTTTACTTTAAGTATACAAAAAAAAGATCCCTTAAACAAGGACTCAAGATTTTTCTTTAAAATACCTATTTACACCTTTGTATATGGCCCACGCTATCTTATATTGATAGTTTTCATCATTTAAAAGCCTCTCTTCCTCAGGGTTGGACATGAAGCCACACTCTATTATCACAGCAGGCATTTTTGCATGCCTCAAAATATAGAATGTACTTGTCTCTTTGGCCATTCGGTCATTGTTGGGATCTAACGTCTTTCTAAGCTCATCTTGGATTATTTCTGCTAAAAGTTTGCCTTCCTTTGAATCTTTTTGATAAAAAACCTGTGCCCCTTTATACCTTGGATCAGGAAAACTATTTAGGTGAATGCTTAACATAATATCGCCTTTTACATCATTGCCAGCATGTACTCTATTTTTTAAATCCTTCATTATGTCTTTATCTGACAATGTGTCATCTTCTCTCGTCATAAGTGCTATTCCACCGCTTTCCTCTATTAAGTCTTTAAGCTTTAACGCTATTTTAAGATTTAATTTATCCTCGTTTTCTCCATATTTGCCGGGCTTACCCGGATCACTTCCTCCGTGACCAGCATCGATTATAACGATCTTATTCATCAAAGGAATTTGATTTACTGTCTCAACAGTTTTGCTTAAAAAACTCAATAGAGCAATAAACATTAAAGCTATGACGATAAAGAAAAAATATCTATACCGTTTCATCTGAATTTCTCCTCCACTTTTATTAAAAAGCCACAATATAAAATATTCAAATATAGACGCAACTATGTCACCATAAACTTCAAAATACATATTATGAATATGGAAAGGAGGAGTATAAATATGGTTACATTGGAATTTACGTATGTCGTAAAGTCCGGAGATACTTTATTCTCAATTGCAAAAAAGTTTAATACTTCTGTGGAAGCCATTATTTCGAGAAACAACATCATCAATCCATCGCTTATATATCCTGGCCAAACATTAATAGTGCCAGTTACTGGAGTCTATTATACAGTCATGCCTGGCGATACAATTTACCTAATAGGCCAAAAATTTGGCATCCCTTATGAATCGATCATTTATGTAAATAACATACTTTACCCATACACAATTTATCCAGGACAAATGCTTTTTATACCAGGCGGAAATATTCCTATGCAGTCAGCACCTGAAATGTCTTATGCTCATAACACTTATACAGGATCATTCGGTGAAATACACAACATACCGGCAGCGCTAATGTACAATATGCCATGTCCAACAAATTACATCGTTCAGCCTGGCGATACATTATGGAGCATAGCAAACAAATTCGGCGTTCCTCTTGATGAGATATTAAGAGCCAACTATTTTATGGACCCAAACATGATTTATCCAGGTCAGACTGTCGTCATACCGTGTCCACCAAAAACATCTCCTACTATGCCTTATAATCCACCGTTTGAACATCATAAAGAAGGCAGAATGGTGTACGTGGTAAAACCTGGCGATACACTTTACAATATTGCTGCAAGATTCAATACTACAGTCGATGCAATATTAAGAGCTAACCCTGACATTCAAAATCCTTCCCTCATATACCCTGGACAGAGAATAATAATACCTACCTTGAAAGAGTCTGAAATCAGCAATGACACTAAAACACAAAGCGATGACGATGAAACCAAAGAAAATGAAAAGAAAGACGATAAAAAAGAAGATGAAAATCAGGAATAGAAAAGGCCATCCATTAATGGATGGTCTTTTTTTAAAGGCTATCTATATACTTTTCAGCTACATAAGCAGCAATAGCACCATCTGCCGTTGCTGTCACTACCTGCCTCAATGTCTTTTTCCTAACATCTCCCGCAGCAAAAACACCCGGAACATTTGTCTTCATGTCTTCATCGGTTATTATGTAACCATACTCATCTGTATCGACGATGCCTTTTACTAATTCCGAATTTGGGCTTAATCCTATGGCAATAAATACACCATCAACTTTTAATGTGGTTTCTTCATTCGTCTTCACATTTTTTAAGACTAATCCTTCAACACCATATTCTCCTTGTATATCCTTCACAACAGTGTCCCAGATAAACTCTATCTTAGGATTTGCAAAAGCTCTATCTTGAAGGGTTTTAGAAGCCCTTAATTTATCTCTCCTATGAATTACATATACCTTCTTAGCAAATTTCGTAAGGTAGTTTGAGTCTTCCATTGCAGTATCGCCACCGCCTACAACAGCAACTACTTGATCCTTATAAAATGCCCCATCACACGTAGCACAATATGAAACACCTGAGCCTCTGAATTTTCTCTCTTTATCAAATCCTAACTCTTTAGGTGTAGCACCTGTAGCTATTATTATTGCTTTCGCCTCATAAGTCTTCTTGTTGGTGGTGACTTTTTTTACGTTGCCTGTGATGTCTAACCCCACAACCTCCTCATTGTAAATCTGCAGCCCATACCTTTTAGCTTGAGATTCCATTTTGTTTATAAGATCAGGGCCGCTAATACCGTCAAATCCCGGGTAATTCTCTATTTCGTATGTGGTCACTATCTGTCCTCCCACATACATTTGCTCTATCATTACAGTATCTAATTTAGATCTGCAAGCATAGAGACCTGCCGCAAGTCCCGCTGGGCCGCCACCCAGTATAATCAAATCGTACATACAATAATCACTCCTTTAAACAATACAATAATGGAAGTAGTATTTCACTACTTCCATTATTGTACCACATTTTTTTCTTTTTACATAACGCCTGCTGGTTGTCTAAATTTATTTTTTGCTTCTTGTATGTCTTGCATCTGTGCCGGTTTTACTGAATACCAACCCCTCTGACTTATGGCATTCCAAACTTGTTTTTGTTCTTCGAACGTAGAATTTAATGCATTGATAAAATCCTTTTTGAGGCTTTCATTGGCTGCTTCTGTTGCAGCATGTGAAAGGACCTCTATGGCAAGTTTGTAATCTCCTAAGACGCCCATCATTATATCCTTATCCGTCATTCCTGTACTACCCATCATATGTATCCCTCCTATCCTAAATTTTTCACTATAGAGTTAAAACTGTTTTGACACCTATCTGCTAAATTTTGACACATTGCCTTTAACTGTTGATCTTTAAGCCTTGAAGCACTGTCATTTAAGCATTTAATCATGTGTTCTTGAAGTGAAAGCACGTCATCAATGTACATCAATTCTTTGCTGGAAATTTGTTGCAACTTAATTCCTCCTTTCATGATCGTTCAAATTTAATATGTGCACATGAAAAAAAAATATACGGCATTGCCGTATAATATTATTTTATATAACCTTTTTTCTTCAATTTTTCAATATGTTCTTTTAGCTTCTCATCAATGCTTATGTTGTACTGGTCCTCTAAAACAAACATCATCGATACTGCCACTTGTGCCACATCCAAAAGCTCTTCAGATATTTTCTCAGCCACATCCTTGTTTGACATTTTTACGCTTTCCCCATTAAGACCCCTAAATTTACCTATAGCTTGTGCCAGCTCTCCTGCTTCCTCCATAAGTTTCAAAGCCGTCGATTCCAAAGAAGGTTTTAGATTATTTAACTTAGGCAAACTAATTGCTTTGTATTCAGTCTCCATTTAATCACCTCACGACTGTTTTCTTCGCGCCAGAAATTCTGCCACTTCCGGTGTCGATTCTTTTATCAAATCAAGCATTTTAAATGAAATATTCCTTATATCCCATTGAGCCTCAGGCGTACACCTTAAATTGGCATAGTGATCAAAAGCCCACAAATCTGTATCCATTAAAACAATCCGCTTATGGGCATTCGTAACCACATATGAGCTTGTTTCTGGTAATTTTTCATGTAGCTCCAAATATAATTTTTCAGCTTCATCAATCGCTCTCTTTAATACATCTGTACACCCAGCTTTTTCAATATTTGGAGGTACTGTATACCCATTCTCTATAGTCGGCTTATAAGCATTAAAATTAATCATTCTGTGCCTTAACAGTTGATGCCACGCAGCTTCACTTAATCTCAATTGAAATTTATACCTTACAGATCTAAAAGGTTCTATAAGATGATCAAACTGATCCATCTTAGAAGAAGCTGATTTCACGATGATTGCTTTCTCTTCCATTCCCAACTTCATAACCAAATCTTTAATTCTTTCCAGTGGTTTCCCTGTGTAAGAAAAAATAATATGCATAGTCAGTATATCAAGGAAAGTCATATCACCGTTTTTACCTGTGAAATCAATCAACTCAACATCTGAATCCACGGAAGCATTCTCTAAATCATATCCATTGACTAAATCTTCCATCTCTTTATTTACAGTCAATTGATATTTAGATGGGCTCAAATGCCTCATCATGCTTGGCGCAATTTTTTCTGCCTCGTCAATTATATTTCTTGCCAGTATTTCTGCTTCTTTTGTGCCATGGGATTGCAATTTTCTGACTATATCTTGCAAATCAAGGGCATTTAACGCCACAGCAAAGCTGGTCTTTGCAGACAGCAGCAAAGCGTATCTGGCATCCTCAAAAGCTATCTTGCTTATCCTCCCCATATATGCTTTATCGCTTTCATGTTTATTCTTCTCAACAGTTAACTTCAAATAATCAGTGAGTTTACTTACAAGCGTCTCATATGCGTCAAAAGATACATTCCATACTTTTATAAATTTCTCTTTTAACTCCGGATAATTTTCAAGTTCCGGGGGTATTACAAATCTATCCCTATTAGGTCTTTGATATCTCTGGCTCCACTCTATGTAAGACGGTCTTTTATTCATCAATTCTATATCGCCGGACAAAAATCTGGAAGTATCTTCTATGCACAAGTGCATCAAATTCTGCTCTGCTATAGACGAATGTCCGAATCTTTCCACCCATTTTTCATGAAAAGCTTTTGCCTTTTGCATTGCCTCATCAAGTGGAATATCTGATGTCGTTAAAAAATCACTTATATCAAGATCCCCCGATGTCAACGATTCTAATATGTTTAACCTCCAACTGGTGTCTTTTCTGCTTACCTTTGAATTAATAGGAGGTATTATAAATTCTGGCAGTGAATGTATAAAATAAACAGGCCCATATAAATTAGTAACGAACTTTTTTAATAAGTTTTCTTCAGCCTCAGTCAACTTTCTCATTAACATTTTAAAACTCCTCTCGAACTTAATCATATATAAATTATATCGTAAAATAGTGAAATTTGTAACACTAAAAATAAAATAAAGGAGCTTCAAAGCTCCTCTCATCCATATCTTCTTAAAGTAAAAATGGTGACCCATCCGCGATTCGAACGCGGGACACCCTGCTTAAAAGGCAGGTGCTCTGCCGACTGAGCTAATGGGTCACAATGGTGGAGGGAGATGGATTCGAACCATCGAAGGCAATGCCAACAGATTTACAGTCTGCCCCCTTTAGCCACTTGGGTATCCCTCCAAAATTATCTGCTAATTTCAGCAACGACTTTTTTATTTTATAATAAATATAACATATTGTCAAGTATAGATAGGAAATTATCTCTTTAATAAGAGCAAAAAGCCGCCTTTATTCCTAAGTCGGCTTTTAAACACAGTTAGAAACAATTTTTGTATATGGATACTACCTCATCTAATGATAGCTTGTATGGATCCACATTAAACAAGCCACCCATTGTATCCATAGCATTTTTCCCTAATTTTGTAGCTTCATCCTCAGTTACTCCAAAGCTTGACAAACTTAAATCTTCCATTCCTATATTTTTAATCAATTTTTTAAGACCGTTTATAAAACACATGGCTTGTTCTTCTACAGTATCTCCAACTATCTCCTCGCCCATTGCTCTTGCTATATCTACAAACCTTTCAGGAGCTTTTGAAGCCATGAAGCTAAAGTAAGACACCGAAAGCATTATAAGTCCAGCACCATGTGGTATCTCTGGATGGTATGCACTTAAAGCATGTTCTAACGAATGATGGGAAATGCATGATGACAATGATTCTACTATACCTGCAGCAGTACTTGCCCACGCTAACGCTGTGCGAGCCTCAATATCACTGCCATCTTCTACAGCTTTAGGAAGATTCTCAGTAATAAGACTTATGGATTGAAGTGCTAAAACATCACTTCCTGGCTGGTTGACAGTTGCCAAATATCCTTCCACAGAGTGGAAAAATGCATCCATGCCTTGATAAGCAGTAAATTTCGGTGGAATTGAAACCATCAATTCAGGATCAACGATGGAAAGTGTAGGATATGTATACTTACATCCAAACCCAATCTTCTCATTTGTCTCTGTCTTTGTCACGACAGCCCACGGATCAGACTCTGTGCCAGTACCGGCAGTCGTAGGAATAGCAACGATAGGCAATGCACCATTTTTAACTTCCATTCCTTTTCCGCTGCCACCTGAAACATAATCCCAATAATCACCTGTATTCTTAGCCATCACAGCTATTGCTTTTGATGAATCTATTGTGCTACCGCCTCCTAATCCTATGACAAAATCGCATCCATTGTCCTTTGCTACTTTTGCTCCCTCCGCAACATGCTCTGCGATTGGATTAGGTAATATCTTATCATAAACGACATAATCAACACCATTTTGCTTTAAGTAATTAACAACTCTATCCAGATAACCATGCTTTCTCATTGAATTGCCATTACCTATGACCAATAAGGCTTTCTTGCCCGGCAATTTAACGGTAGCCAACTTTTCCAGTGTACCTGGTCCAAAAATAATTTCTGTTGGCATAAAATAAGTAAAATTAGTTTTCATCTATATAGACCCCCTCTGATTTTTAATTCATTTATAATTATCCCAATATCTATTATGATACTTTAAATTTTAAAAGTCAAGAAATCGAACATTTTTTATCAACCAATAATAATTATCTATTTTGTATTAATCTATTTATAAATTACATTAGTAATTTTCTAATTTACACTTTCGTTTTATCAAAATAGATACTTGATAAAAATCAATTTTCATGATATATTATATTAGTGTGGTGCTGGCATAGCTCAGTCGGTAGAGCAGTTGATTCGTAATCAACAGGTCAAGGGTTCAAGTCCCTTTGCCAGCTCTGGATTTTGGAGGATTTAAGGGTATTGAGATTTTATCGATGCCCTTTTTTGTATACAAAATATATGCGAAACTAAGAAATCATTAGCAACAAGCTTCATAAATGAATTTGTAACTCAAAGAAAGAAATAAGAAAATGCGAATAAAAATAATCTGTATTTGATATAAAAAAACTAAAAAATCTTTACAAAAGATGAAATTCTTTATAGGTTAATGATATTAATGAAAAAAAGAGTTTCAACACAAATGCTGAAACTCTTTTTTTCATTAATGCCTCGAAGTGGAATCGAACCACTGACACAGGGATTTTCAGTCCCTTGCTCTACCGACTGAGCTATCGAGGCGTATTAAAATTATGTATAATAATGGCGACCCAAAAGGGGCTCGAACCCTCGACCTCCAGCGTGACAGGCTGGCGCTCTAACCAACTGAGCTATTGGGCCGCAATATCTATTAACTTATGGTGGGCCTTCAGGGACTCGAACCCCGGACCAATCGGTTATGAGCCGACCGCTCTACCAACTGAGCTAAAGGCCCTCGATTTATGGTGACCCCGACGGGATTCGAACCCATGTTACCGCCGTGAAAGGGCGATGTCTTAACCACTTGACCACGGGGCCACGTATTGGCTCCTCAGGTAGGGCTCGAACCTACAACCTACCGGTTAACAGCCGGTTGCTCCACCATTGAGCTACTGAGGAATATATTATCCGGCAGCGACCTACTCTCCCGAGTAATCAGTACCATCGGCGCTGGAGGGCTTCACTTCCGTGTTCGGTATGGGAACGGGTTTTTAACCTCCGCTATTGCCACCGGAAATCTTTTGTTCATTTTCTTTAATGAACTTTGAATACTGCACAATGCTAAAGGTCAAGTCCTCGACTTATTAGTACCGGTCAGCTGAAAGTATTTCTACTCTTACACCTCCGGCCTATCTACCTCGTCTTCTTCAAGGTGTCTTACTCTGGCACTCAACTCTACCTACTGCAATCTATTTTATTCCCTAACATTTGTACATAGTGCTTTTTCCCTTCAGTAAGTATAGTTGAGTGCCAGATGGGAAATCTTATCTTGAGGTGGGTTTCACGCTTAGATGCTTTCAGCGTTTATCCCTTCCAAACTTGGCTACCCAGCTGTGCAAATGGCTTTGCAACTGGTACACCATCGGTTTGTCCACCCCGGTCCTCTCGTACTAAGGGCAGATCCTCTCAAATTTCCTGCGCCCGCGACGGATAGGGACCGAACTGTCTCACGACGTTCTGAACCCAGCTCGCGTACCGCTTTAATGGGCGAACAGCCCAACCCTTGGGACCTACTTCAGCCCCAGGATGCGATGAGCCGACATCGAGGTGCCAAACCTCCCCGTCGATGTGGACTCTTGGGGGAGATCAGCCTGTTATCCCCAGGGTAGCTTTTATCCGTTGAGCGACGGCAATCCCATTCTCTACCGCCGGATCACTAAGCCCGACTTTCGTCCCTGCTCGAATTGTCTTTCTCGCAGTTAGGCTACCTTCTGCCTTTGCACTCTTTCGCGCGATTTCCTTCCGCGCTGAGGTAACCTTTGGACGCCTCCGTTACTTTTTAGGAGGCGACCGCCCCAGTCAAACTGCCCGCCTGTCAGTGTCCATATGCCGGTTTACGGCTCCTATGTTAGAATTTCGGTAATATCAGGGTGGTATCCCAACGTTGGCTCCATATAGGCTGGCGCCCATATTTCTCTGCCTCCCACCTATTCTGTACAGATATTACTAAAATTCAGTGACAAGCTGCAGTAAAGCTCCATGGGGTCTTTCTGTCCTGTCGCGGGTAACTCGCATCTTCACGAGTACTACAATTTCACCGGGTCCCCCTTCAAGACAGCGCCCAAGTCGTTACGCCTTTCGTGCAGGTCGGAACTTACCCGACAAGGAATTTCGCTACCTTAGGACCGTTATAGTTACGGCCGCCGTTTACTGGGGCTTAAGTTCAGAGCTTCTCCGGCACTCAACTCTATCTACTAAGAGTTTATGCTTTTGGCTATTCTTTCTTTTAACCATCTTCTTGCATTATGAGATTTTTTTAATTGCTTTTCTCTCTTTTGGGCATCTTCTTTTGCTTTATATGCTTCATAGTAGATTAGTTCCCATTTATGCCCTTTTGTGTATTTGTTTAGTCCTTTATTATGAGCTTCTACTCTTTTCTTTATATTCTCTGAATAGCCTGTATATATGCCTCCATCTTCATTCTTTATTATATAGACATAATACATTTCTTTCACTCCTAATAGGTATAGTTGAGTGCCGGATGACCCTTCCCCTTAACCTTCCAGCACCGGGCAGGCGTCAGCTCCTATACTTCGTCTTTCGACTTAGCAGAAACCTGTGTTTTTGGTAAACAGTCGCTTGGGCCTCTTCTCTGCGGCCTTTCGGCACTCCTTCTCCCGAAGTTACGGAGTCTTTTTGCCGAGTTCCTTAATGAGGGTTCTCCCGCTCGTCTTTGGATTCTCTCCTCGCCTACCTGTGTCGGTTTATGGTACGGGCACCTTATCCTCGATAGCAACTTTTCTTGGCAGCCCCTTCGAAACTTCGCCTTTCGGCTCCCCTTCACAGCTCTTATGAGCTTTGGTACTTCACTCAAAGCTCTTTTCGTCGCTGCTTGGACGTGCTCTACCAACCGCACGCTTTTCTTATCTCGCTGCGTCCTTGCTTCTCTTTTGACGGATTTCGGTGGTACCGGATTTATTACCGGTTCTCCATCGCCTACGCTTTCGCCTCGGCTTAGGTCCCGACTTACCCTGGGCGGATTATCCTTCCCCAGGAATCCTTAGGCTTTCGACGGTAAGGTTTCTCGCCTTACTCTCGTTACTTATACCGGCATTCTCTCTACTGTACTGTCCAGATTCGCTTTCGCTTGTCCTTCGTCCTGTACAGTACGCTCCCCTACCATTCTTTCTTTAGAATCCGTAGCTTCGGTGGCATGTTTTAGCCCCGTTTATTTTCGGCGCGGGATTTCTCGACCAGTGAGCTATTACGCACTCTTTGAATGTATGGCTGCTTCTAAGCCAACATCCTGGTTGTCTTGGAAATCCTACTTCCTTTTCCACTTAACATGCTCTTTGGGACCTTAGCTGTCGGTCTGGGCTCTTTCCCTTTTGACCACGGATCTTATCACTCGTAGTCTGACTCCCAGGGTCTCAATATGGCATTCGGAGTTTGATAGGGTTCGGTAACCTCTTTGGCCCCTAGTCCATTCAGTGCTCTACCTCCATATTTCCTTCCCCCTGAGGCTAGCCCTAAAGCTATTTCGGGGAGAACCAGCTATCTCCGAGCTCGATTGGAATTTCTCCGCTACCCACAATTCATCCCATGACTTTTCAACGTCAACGTGGTTCGGGCCTCCACCAGATCTTACTCCGGCTTCACCCTGATCATGGGTAGGTCGCACGGTTTCGGGTCTATGATATGCAACTTTCGCCCTTTTAAGACTCGCTTTCGCTTCGGCTCCGCTTTCGCTTAACCTCGCTGCATATCTATAACTCGCCGGTCCGTTCTACAAAAAGTACGTGGTCGTCCGGCTCTCAACTGGACACGCTAGTTCTTTTTTCTTCTCTCTAACATGTTCAGTTGAGTGCCGGACTTCCACTGCTTGTGGACATATGGTTTCAGGTTCTCTTTCACTCCCCTCCCGGGGTTCTTTTCACCTTTCCCTCACGGTACTATGCGCTATCGGTCACTTAGGAGTATTTAGCCTTGGGAGATGGTCCTCCCGTCTTCCCACCGGGTTGCCTATCCTGTGGTACTCTGGATCCCACTCGGTATTTGAAGCTTTCGCCTACAGGGCTTTCACCTTCTTTGGCCTGCCTTCCCAGGTCTGTTCGGCTTCGCTTTTTTATACCTTCTTGTGGTCCTAAACCCCCGGCACTCAATTAGAACTGCTATTTCTCTATTTTTGCTTTTTTAACAATTCTAATTGAGTGCCGGGTTTGGGCTCTTTCCTTTTCGCTCGCCACTACTCAGGAAATCGACTTTTTCTTTCTTTTCCTCGCGCTACTTAGATGTTTCAGTTCACGCGGTGTCCCTTCCTCATGGCTATGTGTTCACCATGGGATGCTTAAGTATTACCTTAAGCGGGTTTCCCCATTCGGAGATCTCCGGATCTGCGTCTGCTTGCGACTCCCCGGAGCGTTTCGCCGCTTGCTGCGTCCTTCTTCGGCTCTAAGTGCCTGGGCATCCACCATACGCCCTTTCTAACTTGACCTATTGTTTCCTCGTTTTTTCTTCGTTACCCATATTTGCATTGTGCAGTTTTCAAGGTTCACTTATCATGGTGGGCTTAGATGGACTCGAACCATCGACCTCACGCTTATCAGGCGTGCGCTCTGACCACCTGAGCTATAAGCCCATGGTGGAGATGAGGAGATTCGAACTCCTGACCCCCTGCTTGCAAGGCAGGTGCTCTCCCAACTGAGCTACACCCCCATGACCATGTTGAGGGTCTAAACCCTCAAAACTGAACAGTGAGATATCGTATTTATTTTATCGCTCACATAGGCTCCGTGTTCTATGTGTCTTCGATTCTTTTCGCTCGTTTCGCTAACGGCACTTAACGACGTCCTGTCGTAGTGCCTCTCGCGTGGTCCTTCACGCTCGCACGCTTCACTCGCTTCATTCATCGGACACATTTACGAACACTCCGCTATATGTTCGCTCTTAAAATAAATACTCTTTCTTTTCTTTATTGTAGGATTGCTCCTTAGAAAGGAGGTGATCCAGCCGCACCTTCCGATACGGCTACCTTGTTACGACTTCACCCCAATCATTTACCCCACCTTCGGCAGCTCCTTCCTTGCGGTTAGGTCACTGACTTCGGGTGTTGTAAACTCTCGTGGTGTGACGGGCGGTGTGTACAAGGCCCGGGAACGTATTCACCGCGGCATGCTGATCCGCGATTACTAGCAACTCCGTCTTCATGCAGGCGGGTTGCAGCCTGCAATCTGAACTGGGACCTGTTTTCTGGGATTCGCTCCGGATCGCTCCTTCGCTGCCCTCTGTTCAGGCCATTGTAGCACGTGTGTAGCCCAGGGCATAAAGGGCATGATGATTTGACGTCATCCCCGCCTTCCTCCGTGTTATCCACGGCAGTCTCGGTAGAGTCCCCGTCTTTACGCTGGTAACTACCAACAGGGGTTGCGCTCGTTGCGGGACTTAACCCAACATCTCACGACACGAGCTGACGACAACCATGCACCACCTGTCTCACAGCTCCTCTTTCGAGGCACTCCGGTATTTCTACCGGATTCTGTGGATGTCAAGCCCTGGTAAGGTTCTTCGCGTTGCTTCGAATTAAACCACATGCTCCGCTGCTTGTGCGGGCCCCCGTCAATTCCTTTGAGTTTCAACCTTGCGGCCGTACTCCCCAGGCGGGATACTTATTGCGTTAACTCCGGCACGGATTATACTAACCCACACCTAGTATCCATCGTTTACGGCGTGGACTACCAGGGTATCTAATCCTGTTTGCTCCCCACGCTTTCGCACCTCAGCGTCAGTTCAAGTCCAGAGAGCCGCTTTCGCCACTGGTATTCTTCCTGATCTCTACGCATTTCACCGCTACACCAGGAATTCCGCTCTCCTCTCCTTGACTCAAGCTATTTAGTTTCAGATGCATACCCTCGGTTGAGCCCAGGTTTTTCACATCTGACTTTTATAGCCGCCTACGTGCTCTTTACGCCCAGTAATTCCGGACAACGCTCGCCCCCTACGTATTACCGCGGCTGCTGGCACGTAGTTAGCCGGGGCTTTCGTATGGTACCGTCATTATCTTCCCATACTATTGAGCTTTACGACCCGAAGGCCTTCTTCGCTCACGCGGCGTCGCTGTGTCAGGGTTTCCCCCATTGCACAATATTCCCCACTGCTGCCTCCCGTAGGAGTCTGGACCGTGTCTCAGTTCCAGTGTGGCCGTTCACCCTCTCAGGCCGGCTACCCATCGTCGCCTTGGTGGGCTTTTACCCCGCCAACTAGCTAATGGGACGCGGACTCATCCTATAGCGGATTTCTCCTTTCTTCAAGCAATGATGCCATTACTTGACATTATCCGGTATTAGCACCCCTTTCGGGGTGTTATCCCAGTCTACAGGGTAGATTGTCCACGCGTTACTCACCCGTCCGCCGCTATCCGGCACTCAACTCCGCGTTTACTCTTATTTCTCTCTTTTTCTGCTTTCTTTTCTCTTTGCTGTCTTTTTTTCTGTAAGCGCTTAGTTGAGTGCCGGATCGCTCGACTTGCATGTGTTAGGCACGCCGCCAGCGTTCGTCCTGAGCCAGGATCAAACTCTCATGTTTATATCCTTTGCTCGCATATCTCACTGTTCGGTTTTCAAGGTTCATTTCCCTCGCCGCTTATCGCGACATCGTCTATATTACCACATTATCTTCTCTCTGTCAACTGCTTTTTTCTTTTCTTTTGCACTCGCAGTGACAGGTATTAATATATCACATTAATTAGCTTATATCAAATATTTTTTACCCGCAAAATACGTGTTTTTCGCTTATTATATAAAGATATTTTAAGATTTCGTTAATTTGCTTCTTTTTTCTTCATTATTTTAATTTTAAACTAAAAAAAAGCGCATATAGCGCTCTTTTTATCTCTTTGAAAATTGTGGTGCTTTTCTTGCTTTCTTGAGACCGTATTTCTTTCTCTCTTTCATCCTTGGATCTCTTGTCACAAACCCAGCTTTCTTAAGAATCGGTCTTAATTCATTGTCAGCTTTCATCAATGCCCTTGTAATGCCTAATCTAATTGCACCAGCTTGGCCCGATAATCCACCGCCTTCAACTTTAGCAATTACGTCAAATTTATCGATGTTTTCAGTCAAAATAAGAGGTTGTCTGACCGTGTATTTTAAAGTGTCCAATCCAAAATAGTCATCAAGAGATCTACCATTTATGATTATGTTGCCTTTCCCTGGGACTAACCTAACACGTGCAACAGATGTTTTTCTTCTACCTGTACCAAAAAATTGGATAGCAGCCATTACCTATTCCCTCCTTATATGTCAAGTTTCTCTGGTTTCTGTGCTTCATGCTTATGTTCAGGACCAGTATAAACTTTTAATTTTTTTATCATTTGCCTTCCTAATTTGTTTTTTGGAAGCATTCCTTTTACAGCTCTCATGATAGCTTTTTCAGGTTTTGTTCTCATTAAAGTCTTGTACTGTATTAATTTAAGTCCACCAGGATGCCCTGTGTAATATTTAAAGTACTTTTGCTCTAATTTTTTACCTGTCAATACGACTTTGTCTGCATTGACAATTATAACAAAATCACCTGTATCAACACTGGGTGAATATATCGGTTTATTTTTACCAGACAAAATCTTTGCAACTTGGCTAGCTAATCTGCCTAACACTTTCCCTTCGGCATCTATGACATACCATTTTCTCTCTACTTCATTCTTTTTTGGCACGAATGACTTCACTATATTTTACCTCCTTAAGAAACTTATACTTAAGTAACATATCTTCAATAAACGGGGCATAATTTTACATAATATAATTTTAATCCACAGCATCACCCATGTCAATAGTATATTTTAGTTAAAAACAATCCTTGTGGTGGTGCAGTTTTCCCCGCCATGCATCGATCTTTTGATTCTAAAATTTCTTTGACGTGAATAGGATTAATCTTACCTATCCCCACATCCACAATCGTTCCAACGATTATTCTGACCATGTTGTATAAAAATCCATCCGCTTCAATCTCAAACTCTACATTAAAATCATTTTTTCTAAGTGAAATATCTCTTACGGTTCTTATAGAATCTTTTACACTGCTTCCACTGGATTTAAAAGCCGAAAAATCGTGTGTCCCTTTCAAATATGTCAATGATTCAATCATTTTATCTAAATCTAATTCATCGCTTATATGCCAGCTATAATTTCTATATACAGGTGAATTAAATTTTCTGTTGTATATGATGTATTTATACCTTTTACCTTTGGCAGAATATCTGGAATGAAAGTCCATATCTGCCTCATAAGCATTTTTAATAACTATGTCTTTTGGAAGCACACTATTTAGCGCATTAGGCATTTTTGATAGAGGTATATTACAGTTAGATATGAAGTTGGCAACTTGATTTAGGGCATGAACTCCAGCATCTGTCCTGCTGGAACCAATTAAGTTTACATCCTCTGATGTTATTTTTTTTATTGCTTTCGTTATGACTTCTTGAACTGTAACAGCATTTTTTTGGATCTGCCAACCATGATAATTTGTTCCATCGTATTCTATAACCAAAACTATGTTTCTCATTTAGCTATCACCATGGCCAAAATCTATTCCATATTATTATTCCCACAAGAATCGCTGTCAACAAAATTGCTACGTAATCTCTATTGCTTACTTTTAATTGCTTTAACTTTGTCCTATTGATTCCACCTCTATAGCACCTTGCTTCCATTGCCACTGCGAGTTCATCAGCTCTCCTAAAAGCGCTGATAAATAAAGGCACCAATAGCGGAATCAAATTTTTAGCTCTTTTAACTAAATTGCCACTTTCAAAGTCGGCACCTCTGGCCATCTGAGCTTTCATTATTTTATCTGTTTCTTCAAGCAGTGTCGGTATGAATCTCAGTGCTATTGTCATCATCATTGCTAATTCGTGGGCAGGTAATCCAATAGATTTAAATGGCGTTAAGAGGTTTTCTATCCCATCTGTAAGGGCAATCGGGGATGTCGTCAATGTTAAGAGCGATGTGCCAACTATCAAAAATATAAGCCTTAGCCCCATAAATAAAGCTAATCTTACTCCATTTGAAGTTATCTTAAGCGGACCTATTGAGACAAGATATGTTCCACCGGGAGTAAAAAATACATTCAATCCAACAGTTAATATTAAAATCACAAGAATTGGCTTTAACCCTTTAAAGATATAACTTATTGGTATTTTTGAAACAAATACGCTTAACAGCAAAAATAACAGAATAAAAATATAGCCAGAAAAGTTTGTGATTATAAATAGCAAAATAATGAATACTACGGATAATATTATCTTTACTCTGGGATCTAAACGGTGTATGAATGTATCGCCAGGTATATATTGACCGATAGTTATATTTTTAAGCATTATCAACACCCCTAAGGTACTCCAATATATGTTTCTTAGCTTCATCGACTGTCAAAATGTCATCAGGAAGATCTATTCCATTTTTCCTTAATTCTCTTATAAGATATGTGATTTGCGGCACGCCAAGTCCTATCTTCTCAAGTTTTTCAACATGTTTAAAAACTTCTTTAGGAGTACCTATCAACGAAACTGTGCCATCGTGCATTACAATGATTTTGTTCACCAATTTTGCTATGTCTTCCATACTATGTGAGACAAGTATCGTAGTCATTTTATACATTTGATGAATCTGCTTTATTTGATAGAGAATTTCGTCGCGACCTCTCGGATCAAGCCCTGCAGTTGGCTCATCCAATATCAAAATTTTTGGCATCATAGACAATACTCCTGCAATTGCTACCCGTCTTCTTTCTCCACCTGATAATTCAAATGGAGACATGTCTTTTATTTTTATATCAAGTCCTACTATCTTCATAGCATCATATACTCTTTTTTCTATTTCATCGTCTGAAAGTCCTAAATTCGACGGTCCAAAGGCAATATCCTTGTATATTGTTTCTTCAAAAAGTTGATGTTCCGGATATTGAAATACTATGCCTACTTCTTTTCTAATGTCTTTTAAATCCTTTTTCGTTGTTATATCGATGCCATTCACAATGATCCTGCCCGAAGTTGGTTTTAAAAGACCATTCAAATGCTGAATAAGAGTAGATTTTCCAGAGCCTGTATGTCCTATTATTCCAACAAATTCATTATCTTCTATTGTAAAACTTACATCTTTCAGTGCAATGGATTCAAACGGCGTGCCTTCATTGTATACGAAAGAAATATTTTCTACTTGTATTGACATATAAACCTCACCATCTCATCTACAGTTAATATTTCTGTAGGAATATCTATCCCATCTTGTTTTAACTTGTAGGCTAACTCTGTAACTTGAGGAACATCGAGACCTAAATCTTTAAGAATTTTTACTTCTTTAAATACATCTTTAGGTGTTCCATCCAATGCAATTTTACCATTATCCATCACAATTACTCTGTCAGCAAGCACAGCTTCTTCCATATAGTGTGTAATCAATATGATGGTGATTCCATTTTCTCTATTAAGCTTCTGTATTGTATTTATGACTTCTTTTCTGCCCTTTGGATCTAACATAGCCGTAGGCTCATCTAATATTATACATTGTGGTTTCATTGCTATAACTCCTGCAATGGCTATCCTCTGTTTTTGGCCTCCCGAAAGCATGTGTGGAGCAAACTCTCTGTATTTGTACATATCGACTGCGTTTAATGCAAAATCCACTCTTTCTCGAATTTCTTTTGGATCTATTCCAAGGTTCTCAGGCCCAAAAGCCACATCTTCTTCAACAATCGTTGCTACTAACTGATTATCTGGATTCTGAAATACCATACCTGCTGTCTGCCTTATATCCCATAAATGGGATGCATCTTTTGTGTTCATTCCATTGACGTATACATCGCCTTCTGTTGGAATCAAAAGCGCATTGAAATGTTTTGCCAGCGTTGATTTTCCTGACCCATTGTGACCAATAATCGCAATAAACTTTCCTTCATCAATGTCTATATTCAAGCCATCCAATACTATCTTTTTGCTGTTTTCGTCACTGCCGGCATCATAAACAAATGTAAGGTCTTTTACCATAATTATTTTTTTCAAACGACCACCTTCTTTAAAGACCAAAACTAATTGGCAAAAACTATTAAAATAGGAGTTAAGTTTTGTCTAACTTAACCCCTTTTGAGCCTAAATAAGTTCTAAGATAACCAGCGGAGCCGCATCGCCTCTACGAGGACCAAGTTTCAATATTCTTGTGTACCCGCCATTTCTTTCTGAATATTTTGGAGCAATCTCATCAAATAATTTCTTTACTACTGTCTCATCAGTTAAATAAGCCAAAGCTTGTCTTCTTGAGTGCAAATCGCCCCTTTTTCCAAGAGTAATCATCTTTTCAGCTATGCTTCTTACTTCTTTGGCTCTAGCTTCTGTAGTTTGGATTCTTCCATAGTTCAAAAAGCTGGTTGTAAGGTTTCTTAACATAGCTCTTCTTTGGTCATGTGGTCGACCTAATTTTCTGTAACCCATTATCTGCCCTCCTTACTCTTCACTCTTTTGCAATGATAGTCCTAAAGCTTTCAGCTTTTGTTCGACTTCAACTAATGATTTCTTGCCGAGATTTCTAACTTTCATCATTTCTTCTTCCGTCTTTTGAACTAAATCTTGAACAGTATTAATTCCTGCTCTTTTAAGGCAGTTATATGACCGTACAGAAAGATCAAGTTCTTCGATCGTCATATCAAGCGGTTTATCCGTCTTTTTCTCTGACTTCTCAACCAAAACTTCCATATCGTTATAATTGTCTGCAAATGAAGTAAACAAGTTAAAATGATCGATCAATATTTTAGCAGCTAAACTTATAGCTTCTTTAGGACTTATTGTTCCATTTGTCCATACTTCCATTGTAAGCTTGTCATAATCTGTAACCTGTCCAACACGCGTATTTTCTACGCTATAGCTTACCTTTTTAACTGGAGTAAATATGGAGTCAACCGGGATAATGCCTATCGGCTGATTCGGTTCTTTATTCTTATCTGATGGAACATATCCTTTGCCTTTTACTAACTCAATCTCCATGTTCAACTTGCCATTATCGCTAAGCGTAGCAATATGAAGATCTGGATTCATTATTTCAACATCGCCGTCAGATATTATATCTCCCGCTGTGACTTCTCCTTTGCCTTCTGCTTCAATTCTAACTATCTTTGGTTCGTCTGTATATAATTTCACTGCCAACTCTTTTAAATTAAGTATGATCTCAGTAACGTCCTCCTTTACGCCTGGTACTGTAGAAAATTCATGCAGTACACCATCTATTTTTATCGTCTTTGCTGCGGCACCTGGAAGTGACGATAAAAGCATACGGCGCAAAGAGTTGCCAAGTGTTATTCCATAACCACGCTCAAGTGGTTCAATGACAAACTTAGCATACGTGTCATCATTGGATTGCTCCACTATCTCAATTTTTGGCTTTTCTATTTCAATCACCATTTAAACCCTCCTTTTTTTAATCTTACGAGGGTAACCGATTATTACCTTGAATACAATTCAACAATCAAATGCTCTTCAATTGGCAAATCTATATGCTCTCTTGTTGGCAGAGATAAAACTTTACCCTCTAATGAATCCCTATTGAAATCTAACCAATCAGGTATATTAGTAGAAGCCTCTACATTATTCTTAATAACATCTAATGATTTGCTGCTGTCTTTTACAGATACTACATCTCCAGCTTTTACTAAATATGAAGGTATATCGACCTTCTTGCCATTAACAAGAATGTGGCCATGTGATACAAATTGCCTTGCTTGTGCCCTTGAAGATGCTATTGACAATCTGTAAACTACATTATCAAGTCTTCTCTCGAGAAGCTGCAACAAATTATCACCTGTAATACCCTTCATTCTCTCTGCTTCTTCAAAATACCTTTCAAATTGTCTCTCCAGAACTCCATAATACCTTCTTAATTTTTGTTTTTCCCTCAACTGTGTACCATAGTTTGTAAGCTTTTTCTTGTTCTGTCCATGTTGTCCAGGAGCATATGGTCTTCTCGCAAAAGGACATTTTTCAGTATAACATTTATCGCCTTTCAAAAATAATTTCATGCCTTCCCTGCGGCACAATTTACATGTAGATTCTGTGTATCTTGCCATCATTGCACCTCCTTACACTCTTCTTCTCTTAGGTGGTCTGCACCCATTATGTGGAATAGGTGTGACGTCCTTTATAAGACTTACTTCTAAACCAGCAGCCTGTAAAGCTCTTATGGCTGCCTCTCTACCTGCACCTGGTCCCTTGACAAATACATCCACAGTCTTGAGTCCATGTTCCATTGCGGCTTTTGCTGCTGTTTCTGCTGCCATTTGTGCAGCATACGGTGTAGATTTTCTTGAACCTTTAAAACCTAATGTTCCTGCACTCGACCAAGCCAAAGCATTGCCAGCCATATCTGTCAACGTAACTATTGTATTATTAAATGTTGAATGAATGTGTGCTGCTCCACGTTCAACATTTTTGCGTTCACGACGTTTTGCTGTTCTTTTAACTTTTTTTGCCATAATTTCCCTCCTTATTATTTCTTCTTCTTAGCAACAGTCTTTTTAGGACCTTTTCTCGTACGAGCATTTGTCCTTGTCCTTTGACCGCGCACTGGCAAACCCTTTCTATGCCTTATCCCTCTATAGCATCCTATATCAATAAGCCTCTTTATATTCAAAGAAACTTCTCTTCTTAAATCACCTTCGACTTTATACTCTTTGTCAATTATATCTCTTAATCTTGACACTTCATCCTCTGTGAGATCTTTAACTCTTGTATCTGGATTAACGCCAGCTTTAGCCAATATCTCGTTTGAACGAGAACGTCCTATGCCGTAAATATAAGTCAATCCTATTTCAACACGTTTTTCTCTAGGTAAATCAATGCCAGCAATTCTCGCCATCTTTACACCTCCTAACCTTGTTTTTGCTTGTGTTTAGGATTCTCACAAATTATCATTACTTTACCTTTTCTTTTTATAACTTTACATTTTTCGCAAATCGGTTTTACCGATGGTCTTACCTTCATTATTATACCTCCTTATCACTTACCGCGCCATACAATTCTTCCTCTTGTCAAATCATATGGGGATAATTCAAGCGTAACTCTGTCCCCTGGTAGAATCCTGATAAAATTCATCCTAAGTTTGCCAGAGATATGCGCCAAAATTCTATGTCCATTATCAAGTTCTACCTGAAACATTGCATTTGGTAAAGCTTCTATTACTTTACCTTCTACTTCGATAACATCATCCTTTGCCAAGGATATCATACCCTCCTTATTCTTCACACTTAAACTGTTTTAAAGCTTCAATTATTTCAGCATTTGTAACAGTCTGACCAATCAATATTTTCTCTCTTATTTTTTCGTTCACTTCATTGTACTTCTGAAGATGAATCAATTTCTTTTTCTTAGGCTTTTCAATTTTTCTTAACTCGCCATCAGAAATTAACACATGTTTTTCGTCGGCAACTCCAACAATTATAAAAACTCTATCCTTATCTCTCCCAGCTTTTGATTTGACTATTCGGCCTATTGAGGTATCATCCATTAAATTCACCTCTTACACTAATGTCAAGATTTCGGGCTCACCTTTTGTTATGACTATCGTGTTTTCATAGTGTGCAGAAGCACTTCCATCAACTGTTACAACTGTCCAATTATTTTCTTTTATCTTTACATTATACTTACCTTCGTTGACCATAGGTTCGATTGCCAGGGTCATGCCGTACCTCAACTTTGGACCCCTTCCAGGTGGACCATAGTTGGGTATCTGTGGATCTTCATGCATTTTCTTGCCTATTCCATGTCCTACATATTCCCTAACAACCGAAAACCCATTTTTCTCAACGTATGATTGTATAGCATTTGATATATCAGATAACCTGTGCTGTTCAGTTGCCATTTTTATACCTTCGAAGAAACTTTGCTTTGTGACATCTATCAATTTTTGAAGATTATCACTGATTTTCCCAACAGCAAAAGTCCTCGCTGCATCACCATTAAATCCACGGTAAATTGCACCAGTATCTATACTTATAATATCGCCTTCCTTAAGCTTTCTTAAACCTGGTATTCCGTGAACAACTTCGTCATTAATCGATGCGCATATTGTCGCAGGAAATCCATAAAGGCCTTTAAAAGCCGGCTGGCAATCCTTGCTTCGGATGTATTCTTCGGCAATTTCATCCAGTTCTTTTGTCGTTATCCCCGGCTTAATATACTTTTCCAGCAAATTCAGAACTTCTCCTGTGACCTTACCAGCATATCGCATCAAAGCAATTTCACTATCTGATTTAATGTATATCATTAAACTTCGTCTCCTATTAATGCCTGTATCTCCTCAAAAACTTCATTAACAGGTTTATTTCCATTGATATTCCGTATCAAGTTTAAATTGCCGTAGTATTCAACAAGTGGTTTTGTTTCATCTTCATAAACTTCCAATCGCTTTAAAACAGAATCGATGTTATCGTCCGTTCTTTGTATCAGTTTTTCACCGCAGTTATCGCAAATCCCTTCAACTTTAGGCGGTTTTGTAAAAATGTGATATGTGGCACCGCAAGATGGACAAACTCTCCTGCCACTTAACCTTTTTACTAATTCATCTCTATCAACAACAATATTTATTACATGATCAATTTTTAGATTCCTTTCACCTAAGTATCTATCAAGAGCTTCTGCTTGAGAGACATTTCTTGGATATCCATCAAGTAGAAAGCCCTCTTTACAATCGTCTTTTGATAATCTATCTTCGACTATCCTGTTTGTCACATCATCTGGCACCAACAATCCCTTATCAATATACTGTTTTGCTAATTTGCCAAGTTCTGTGTTGTTCTTAATGTTATACCTAAAGATATCGCCAGTTGAAATATGAGGTATTTTATAATCCCTAGTTATACTTTCCGCCTGTGTCCCTTTTCCAGCTCCAGGTGGTCCTAACAATATGATTCTCATATATTCTCCCCCTGACTATCTCAAGAATCCCTGGTAGTTACGCATTATGAGCTGTCCTTCTATCTGCTTCATTGTTTCTAGTGCTACACCAACAGCAATCAACAATGCCGTACCGCCAAAGTACAACTGTAAACCAGTCGCGTTCATCATTATTACAGGAAGCACTGCAACTAATGCTAAGAATATTGATCCCACAAAAGTTACTCTGTTCATTACTCTTGTAATGAAATCCGTTGTCGGTTTTCCAGGTCTAATTCCCGGAATAAAACCACCATATTTTTTCATGTTGTCAGAAATCTCAATAGGATTAAATATTATCGCAGTGTAGAAGTAGGTAAAGAAAATTATAAGGAGAACATTTAATATATTATATATCCAACCATTCGTTCCAAGCCATTTTTCTGTAAAAGCGTAAAATGCTGATTTTGGAAAAAACGTAGCTATCTGCTGGGGAAATTGCAGAAGTGATAGTGCAAATATTAGAGGAATTACACCAGCCATGTTTATTCTTATCGGTATGTGTGTTGATTGTCCTCCGTATACTTTACGACCTACTACTCTTTTTGCATATTGGACAGGTATTCTCCTTTGCCCTTCAGACATCAGAATGATTGAGACAACCATCACAAGTATCACGATCAAAAAGGCTATTGCACCAAATATATTTGCAGTTCCCGCACCAACATATTGCACAGTAGTGTATACCATATTTGGTATTCTGGCCAGAATACCAGCGAAGATTATGAGCGAACTGCCATTACCAACACCATTTTCTGTTATTCTCTCACCAAGCCACATCAAGAAGGATGTACCTGCTGTCAATGTCAATACGATAATCGTCAAATTTAAGAAATTAGGTTGAATAACCGCACTTCTAAGTCCTATAGTCATACCTATAGCCTGAATTAATGCCAATACAACTGTCATATAGCGAGTGTATTGCGCAATCTTCTTTCTGCCTTCTTCGCCTTCCTTCGCCATTTGCTCCAATGAAGGTATCGCTATAGTCAATAGCTGCATAATGATTGATGCATTGATGTAAGGAATAATACTCATAGCGAATATTGTAAAATCACGGAATGCACCGCCTGAAATTATATCAAAAAACCCGAAAAGCGTTCCTTGTCCAAGTATGTTTTTGATTTGATTTGGATCAATACCAGGAACTGGTATATGTGATCCAAGTCTAAAAACCAAAAGCATTAAAACTGTGTATATTATCTTCTTTCTAATGTCTGCAACTTTCCAAGCATTGACAAGGCTGTTTAGCATTTATATCACCTCTGCCTTTCCCCCTATTGATTCTATCTTATCTATAGCAGATTTGCTGAACTTGTGTGCTTTTACAGTTAATTTTTTGCTGAGATCGCCCGAACCCAAAATCTTGACACCATCTTTGACTTTTTTGATAATTCCTCTCTCGATTAAGAGCTCTGGAGTTACAACAGTTCCATCTTCAAAATTATCAAGCAGGCTTAAGTTGACGATAGCGTATTCCTTTTTAAATATGTTAGTAAACCCTCTTTTTGGTAAACGCCTTGTCAAAGGCATCTGTCCACCTTCAAAGCCTGGTCTAATATTTCCACCACTTCTTGCCTTTTGGCCTTTATGTCCGCGACCTGATGTTTTTCCTAAGCCTGAACCTATGCCTCTTCCAACTCTTTTTCTTTCCTTTCTTGAACCTTCTGCAGGTTTTAAATCATGAAGTCTCAACGTCTACACCTCCTATTCATTTACTTCTTCAACTTTGACCAGATGTCTAACCTTGTTTATCATTCCTCTTACTTGTGGTATATCATCTAAAACCGAGCTACTGCCTATTTTTCCTAATTTCAAAGCTCTAACTGTATCTATTTGTGACTTCTGACGTCCTATTGTGCTTCTAACTAATGTCACTTTTAATTTTGCCATTTCAATCCTCCTATCCAAGCAATTGCTCAACAGGAATTCCGCGCAATTTAGCAACTTCTTCAGCAGTTTTTAATGATTTCAAACCTTCAATTGTAGCATATACCATGTTTGTAGAGTTGGCTGAACCCAAAGATTTTGTCAAAATATCTTTAATGCCCGCTGACTCAAGAACTGCACGCACAGGTCCCCCGGCGATAACTCCTGTACCTTCCTTTGCTGGTTTTAACAAAACCTTTCCTGCTCCAAAAACTCCAACAGCGTCATGTGGAATTGTTGTACCTACTATAGGAACTTTGATCAAGTGTTTTTTTGCATCCTCTACAGCTTTTCTGATTGCTTCAGGAATTTCTGCAGATTTTCCAGTTCCTACTCCTACATACCCTTTATCAGGATCTCCAACAACTACCGTTGCGCTAAATCTAAAATTTCTTCCACCTTTGACGACTTTAGCAACACGATTTAAGCTTACAACTCTCTCTTTTAAGTCAAGATTCGATATATCAATACGAGCCATGATTTCCCTCCTTATTAAAAATTCAAACCGCCTTCTCTTGCAGCGTCTGCTAATTCTTTTACAACACCATGGTACACATATCCGCCACGATCGAAAACAACATCTTTTATTCCTTTTTCAATCGCCTTCTTAGCAATCAGCTTTCCTACTAATTTTGCCGACTCTTTGTTAGCTCCCTTCGCAATACTCTTAAGCTCGGGGTCTAATGTTGATGCATGGGCCAATGTAACTCCATTTACATCATCAATTAATTGTGCATATATATGGCTTAAACTTTTGTACACGCTAAGTCTAGGTCTTTCACTTGTCCCTGATATTTTTTTTCTCACTCTAAGATGACGTCTTTTACGTGTCATTTGCCTATCAATTTTTGATATCATTTTATCACCCCTTACTTCTTACCTGTTTTGCCTTCTTTAAGCCTTACATATTCACCAACATACCTTATGCCTTTTCCTTTGTATGCATCTGGTTGTCTTACCTTTCTTATGTTCGCAGCCACTTCACCAACTCTTTGTTTATCAATGCCTTTTACCGTTATCTTGTTTGTTCCATCAACAACGAACTCTATGCCTGGCTCTTCTTCAATTTCTACAGGATGTGAATATCCAACAGTTAAGACTATCTTTTTCCCTTGCTTTGCAACACGATAACCTACTCCTACGATCTCGAGGCTTTTCTCATAACCTGTGCTAACACCTTTTACCATGTTCTGAATCAAGGCTCTTGTCGTACCATGCATAGCTCTTGCTTCTTTATCATCGCTGCTTCTCGTTACTATTACTTTATTATCTTCGACAGCTATATTAACTAAATTTGGAAAATCTCTTTCAAGAGTACCTTTCGGTCCTTTCACTACAACGTGATTGTTGTTTACTGTAACTGTTACGTCTTTTGGTATTTCAACTGGTTGTTTTCCTATTCTAGACACGCTTTACACCTCCTATTTAGAATTACCAGATATAGCAGAGAACTTCTCCTCCGACACCCTCTTTTTTAGCTTCTTTATCTGTCATTATACCTTTTGATGTTGATATTATAGCCATACCAAGACCACCTAAGACTCTTGGAATTTCATTGCTTTTTGCATAAACTCTTAAACCCGGTTTGCTTATCCTTTTAAGCCCTGATATTACTCTTTCTTTATTCGGTCCATATTTAAGTGTAATCTTTAATATACCTTGTTTACCATCATCTATTTCCTCAACTGCTTTAATAAACCCTTCGCGAAGCATTATCATTGCTATCGCTCTTTTTGTGTTTGATGCTGGTATTTCAACTGTTTCATGTCTAACTATGTTTGCATTCCTTATACGTGTAAGCATATCTGCGATTGGATCTGTCATTTCAATACCTCCCCTCTTACCAGCTTGCCTTTTTTACGCCTGGAATAATGCCTTGATGAGCATATTCTCTAAAGCAAACACGGCATATTCCATATTTTCTTATATATGCATGTGGACGTCCACAAATTTTACACCTGTTATAAGCTCTTGTACTAAATTTAGGGGTCTTTTTTTGCTTCAATATCAATGCCTTTCTGGCCATTTATATACCTCCTTTACTTAGCAAACGGCATTCCCATAAGCTCCAAGAGTGTTCTCGCTTCTTCATCATTCTTTGCTGTCGTTACAAAAATTATATCCATTCCTCTAACTTTATCAATCTTGTCATAATCTATCTCAGGGAATATAAGCTGCTCTTTTATGCCGAATGAGTAATTTCCTCTACCATCAAAAGATTTTGTAGGAAGTCCTCTGAAATCTCTAACTCTTGGCAGTGCTACATTAAACAGCTTATCTGCAAATTCATACATTCTTTCGCCTCTTAAAGTGACTTTAACACCTATTGGCATGCCTGCACGAATTTTAAAATTAGCTATTGACTTCTTCGCTCTTGTAACCACAGGCTTCTGACCTGTTATTACAGCCAAATCATTTGAAGCTGCCTCAATCGCTTTAGGATTTTCTCTTGCTTCACCAAGTCCTATATTTAAAACTATCTTCTCCAATTTCGGCACTTGCATTATATTTTTGTAAGAATACTTCTCCATAAGAGCAGGTACTACTTCATTTACATATTTATCTCTAAGCCTTGCCATGATAAACCTCCTTTCACTTACAATGTCTCTCCACACTTTTTGCAGTATCTTATCTTCTCACCATCAGCAAGAATTTTAACACCATATCTGACTCCTTTACCGCAATTGTTGCAGTATAACATTACTTTAGATGCAAAGATAGGTGCTTCTTGATGTATTATTCCACCTTGATCCTGTGGACTTCTTGCTCTTTTATGCTTTGTTACTACATTTACACCTTCAACTAAAACCTTGCCTTCTTTTGGCAATGCTTTAAGAACTTTGCCTTTTTTCCCTTTATCTTTCCCAGATATTACTGTGACTATATCACCTGTTTTAACGTGAAGTTTTTTTCTCTCCAATTGTTACACCTCCTTATAGAACTTCCGGTGCAAGTGAAATTATCTTCATAAAGTCTTTTTCCCTTAATTCTCTGGCAACTGGTCCAAATATACGAGTTCCTCTTGGCTGCAAATCGTCTTTTATTATAACAGCAGCGTTATCATCGAATCTTATATAAGTACCATCTTTTCTGGCAATGCCTTTCTTTGTTCTAACTATGACAGCTTTTACTACATCGCCTTTTTTTACAACACCTCCGGGTGTTGCACTTTTGACAGAAGCAACTATTATATCACCTATATTAGAGAATTTTCTCGTTGAACCACCCATCAAATGTATACACATAATCTCTTTAGCACCAGTATTGTCTGCAACTTTTAATATTGTTTGAGGCTGTATCATCTCAAATACCTCCTTTCAGTCATTCTGCCTTTTTAATTATCTCAACAAGCCTCCATCTTTTTTCTTTGCTTAAAGGCCTAGTTTCCATTATCTTAACTATATCCCCAATATTACATTGATTGTTTTCATCGTGTGCCTTAAACTTCTTCGTACGTCTTACTATCTTGTTGTACAGTGGATGTCTTATTCTATCTTCTACAGCAACAACTATCGTCTTCTGCATCTTGTTGCTGACAACTTTTCCTATTCTAACTTTTCTCATGCCTCTTTCCAATTTAAATCCTCCTTTCTATGCATTCAACTTGCCAAGTTCTCTTTCTCTTAAGATCGTCTTTATTCTTGCTATAGACTTTCTGACATCTCTAACTCTCATAGGATTGTCCAATTGTCCAGTGGCAAGTTGAAACCTAAGGTTAAAAAGTTCTCCCTTTAAATCGGAAAGCTTCTGCAATAATTCTTCGTCTGTCAATTCTCTAATCTCTTTAGCCTTCATTCTCTTCACCACCCAATTCTTCACGTTTTACGAACTTCGTTTTTATAGGCAGTTTGTGCTTAGCTAATCTTAAAGCTTCCCTTGCAACATCCTCATTTACACCAGCTATCTCAAAAAGCACTCTTCCCGGCTTCACTACGGCTACCCAGTATTCAGGTGATCCCTTACCAGAACCCATACGTGTCTCTGCAGGTTTTTCCGTTACAGGTTTATCTGGGAAAATTTTTATCCAAACTTTTCCGCCTCTCTTTATATACCTTGTCATAGCAACCCTGGCAGCCTCTATTTGAACCGCCGTTATCCAGCCACCTTCAAGCGCTTGTAAACCGTAATCTCCATAAGTTACTGTATTTCCTCTTGTAGCGTTGCCTTTTATCCTGCCTCTTTGCTGTTTCCTGTATTTTACTCTCTTAGGCATCAACATGGTTATTTGCCTCCTTCCGCTGTTACCTGTTTCTTCGGCTGTGGCAATATCTCTCCTTTGTTAATCCAAACTTTAACGCCGATCTTGCCATATGTTGTATTTGCTTCCGCAAATCCATAATCAATGTTAGCTCTTAATGTCTGTAGTGGCACAACACCTTCATGGTATCTTTCAGTACGAGCAATTTCAGCTCCTGCCAATCTTCCTGAACACGCAATCTTTATACCCTTAGCACCTTGTTTCATTGCTCTCGCTATAGATTGCTTCATTGCACGTCTGAATGAAATTCTTCTTTCTAATTGTGAAGCTATGTTTTCAGCCACTAACTGTGCATCCAACTCTGGATTCTTTACCTCAACGATGTTTATGACGACTTTTTTATTCGTCATTTTTTCGATTTCTTGTCTCAATTCTTCAATACCTGCTCCACCTTTTCCTATTACCATGCCAGGCTTTGCAGTATAAACATCAATCTTTATCCTGTTAGCTGCTCTTTCTATTTCTATTTTCGGCACACCCGATGCATAGATTTTATTCTTTATATAGTCTCTTATCTTAATATCTTCAATCAAAAGATCGCTAAAATCTTTATCCTTTGCAAACCACTTTGCATACCAATCTTGTGAAACACCAACTCTTAAGCCACGAGGATTAATCTTTTGACCCATTTTATCCCTCCTTTATTTTTCATCAACTACTACTGTTATATGGCTCGTTCTTCTTCTCATCAGATTTGATCTACCCATCGCTCTCGGCATCATTCTCTTCATTATAGGACCTTGATCAGCAACAGCTTTAGCAACATAAAGGTTGTCTCTATCAAGTCCTAAGTTGTTTTCAGCGTTTGCAATAGCTGATTTTAAAACTTTTTCCACTATACCTGCCGCCTTATTTGGAGTAAACTTTAATATCGCTAACGCTTCATTGACATCCTTACCGCGTATTAAATTCATAATAAGGCCTGCTTTTTGAGGTGAAATTCTTACATATTTTGCGACTGCTTTCGCTTCCACACTATTACCTCCTTTGCCTATTGTACTTTTGAAGACTTTTCAGTATCTGCATGGCCGTGGAACGTACGTGTTGGAGCAAATTCCCCTAACTTATGACCAACCATATCCTCTGTTATATAGATAGGTACATGCTTTCTACCGTCGTGTACTGCTATAGTATGACCAACCATCTGTGGGAATATAGTGGAACTCCTTGACCATGTCTTCAAAACCTTTTTTTCATTCTTCTTATTCATTTCTTCTATCTTTTTCAAGAGTTTTTCATCAACATAAGGGCCTTTTTTTAAGGATCTACTCAAAATTACAGCCTCCCTTCCCAACTAAGCTTTGCGACTTTTTACTATCATTTTATTAGTAGACTTGTTTTTCTTACGTGTCTTATATCCAAGAGCAGGTTTGCCCCATGGAGTCATTGGTCCTGGATGTCCTATAGGTGCCTTACCTTCACCACCGCCATGTGGGTGATCAACAGGATTCATTACAGAACCTCTGACTGTAGGCCTTATACCTAACCATCTTGACCTACCAGCTTTACCAATCGTTACATTCTCATGATCTAAATTAGATACTTGTCCGATTGTAGCTCTACAATTGGATCTAATACGCCTTACTTCTGATGACGGCATTCTTACCTGTACATAATCCCCTTCTTTTGCTATCAATTGAGCCATAGAGCCAGCCGCTCTAACCAACTGTCCACCTTTACCAGCTACCAATTCGATATTATGAATAAATGTACCAACTGGAATATGACTTAGTGGAAGCGCATTGCCTACTTTAATATCAACATTTTCACCAGACTCTACTATATCACCGACTTTTAAACCATGCGGCGCTATAATATATCTTTTTTCACCATCAAGATAGTGGATAAGCGCAATAAATGCTGATCTGTTTGGATCGTACTCTATTGAAGCTACTTTTCCTGGTACACCATCTTTATCTCTTTTAAAATCAATGATCCTGTATTTTCTTTTGTGCCCGCCGCCACGATGACGAACAGTTATCCTGCCGTATACATTGCGTCCACCTGTTTTGTTGAGACTGACTGTCAATGACTTTTCTGGTTTATCTTTTGTAATTTCTTCAAATGTCAATACAGTCATTTGCCTCCTACCAGGTGATGTAGGATTGTATTTTTTTATACCCATTGTTTTCCCTCCTTAAATAGATCTCTTACGCTTGCAGTCCTTCAAAGAATTCAATTCCTTTGCTGTTTGGTTTTAGTTTCACGATAGCCTTTTTGTAGCTATTAGTCCTGCCGACATTTCTACCTACTCTTTTTAACTTACCCATATAATTCATTGTATAGACTTTTTCAACATCGACACCAAATAATTCTTCAACAGCTTGCTTTATCTGAATCTTATTCGCATTTTTATCGACGATGAAGGTGTATTTTCTCTCATTCATTAGATTCATGCTTTTTTCCGTAATAACCGGTTTTAAGATTATATCTCTTGCATCCATCAAGCATACACCTCCTCAACTTTATTAACCGCATCTTTTGTAATTATAAATCTGTCGTATTTTAATACATCGTATGTGTTCAAGCTATTTGCAAAAACAGCCTTTACATTTGGTATGTTCCTGGATGACAAAATAACATTTTCCTTGCCATCAGGAATGACAATAAGCGCATTCTTTACATCAAACTTTTTAAGCATCTCGGCAATTTTTTTAGTTTTTGGCTCATCTATATTAATATCATCAATGACTATTATCTCATTGTCTCTTACTTTTGAAGATAACGCTGATTTTAATGCAAGCCTCTTAACCTTCTTTGGAATGTTGTAACTGTAATCTCTTGGTTTCGGCCCAAAAACAACGCCACCTTTTACCCATTGTGGTGCTCTTATACTTCCTTGACGAGCTCTACCGGTACCTTTTTGTCTCCACGGCTTAATACCGCCACCTCTAACTTCGCCACGTCTTTTTGTTGAATGAGTACCCTGTCTTTGGTTTGCCAAATAATTTAAAACCGCTTCATGCATGACAGGTACATTTACTTCAACACCAAATACATTGTCACTCAATTCAATTTCACCAATTTGTTCTGCATTTATATTGTAAACCGCTACCTTCGGCATCTATTTTCCTCCTTTCGTTATTTGCTCTTAACAGTGTCTCTTATCATAAGGAGCGAACCCTTAACTCCTGGCACTGAACCTTTAATAAGCAGCAAATTCTTTTCAGGATCAACTTTTACTACCTCTAAATTTTGGATAGTAACTCTTTCATTTCCCATATGACCTGGAAGTCTTTTGCCTTTAAATGTCCTTGAAGGATCTGAACTAGCTCCCATCGAACCCGGTCTTCTATGGTATTTAGAACCATGGGCCATAGGTCCTCTATTGGCATTGTACCTTTTTACGACACCTGCAAATCCTTTACCCTTTGACGTTCCAATTACATCGACCCTGTCACCAACAGAAAATATGTCAGCTTTTATTTCACTGCCAACTTCATAGGATGATATATCATCTAACCTAAACTCTCTTAAATACTTTTTAAATGGCACATTTGCTTTCGCAAAATGACCCTTTAAAGGCTTTATCAATCTTTTTTCTTTTACATCACCGAAACCAACTTGTATAGCATCGTATCCATCATTTTCTTTAGTCTTTTTTTGAACAACTACACATGGACCTGCTTCTACAACTGTAACTGGTATCATTTCGTTTCCCACAAATATCTGTGTCATTCCATGTTTTTTACCTAATATTGCCTTTTTCATCTTCTACCCTCCTGAAATCATCGGACGCTTTCGCGTCATAATTTCCTAATTTTATAATTTTATCTCTATATCGACACCCGCTGGTAAATCCAATCTCATTAATGCATCTACAGTTTTAGGTGTTGGGCTTAATATGTCAATAAGTCTCTTGTGTGTCCTTGTTTCAAACTGTTCTCTCGAATCTTTGTATTTATGTGGCGCTCTCAGTATTGTAATTACATCTCTTTCCGTAGGAAGTGGTATAGGTCCTGACACTTCTGCGCCTGTTCTCTTTGCCGTTTCAACAATCTTTTCAGCAGATTGATCTAACACCATATGATCAAAAGCTTTTAATCTTATGCGAATTTTCTGTTTGGGCATAATTATTCCCTCCTTCTATATAAGCAATCATTAATTCCATATACACTCATCCGCGCGTTTTCAACTCTGTAAAAAATCCGTCCAACTTTATTAGTTTACCTTAAAGACCGCATTATTTCAAGTCTTGACAAAACAATAGTTATGTGCTAATAGCTTATGCTATTAGCACATTTTTTCTTAAGCAAGAATCTTGGAAACAACACCGGCTCCTACTGTGTGTCCGCCTTCTCTTATAGCAAATTTTAATCCTTCTTCCATCGCTATCGGTGTTATTAATTCTATTGTCATCGTTACGTGGTCTCCGGGCATTACCATCTCTACGCCCTCTGGTAATTCTATTACTCCTGTTACGTCTGTTGTCCTGAAGTAGAACTGCGGTCTGTATCCATTGAAGAATGGTGTGTGTCTTCCGCCTTCTTCTTTTGTTAACACGTATACTTGTCCTTCAAATTTCGTGTGCGGTTTTACCGACCCTGGTTTCGCTAAGACTTGTCCTCTTTCTACTTCTTCTCTTGTTACTCCTCTTAACAATACTCCTATGTTATCTCCTGCTTCTGCTTCATCCAGCGTCTTCCTGAACATCTCTACCCCTGTTACTACTGTCTTCTTGCTTTCGTCTGATAATCCTATTATCTCTACTTCGTCTCCTACTTTTAACTTGCCTCTCTCTACTCTTCCTGTTGCAACTGTTCCTCTTCCTGTTATCGTGAATACATCTTCTACCGGCATCAGGAATGGTTTGTCTACGTCTCTTTCTGGTGTTGGTATATAACTGTCAACTGCATCCATTAAGTCCCATATCTTGCCACACCATTGACAGTCTCTTTGTCCACATCCGCATTCCATTGCTTTTAATGCTGAACCTACTACTATCGGTGTGTCATCTCCTGGGAATTCATATTCATTTAAGAGCTCTCTTACTTCCATCTCTACTAATTCGATTAATTCTTGGTCGTCTACCATGTCTGCTTTGTTTAAGAATACTACAATGTATGGCACGCCTACCTGTCTTGCTAACAGGATGTGCTCTCTTGTCTGTGGCATTGGACCGTCTGCTGCTGATACTACCAGTATCGCTCCGTCCATCTGCGCTGCTCCTGTTATCATGTTCTTTACGTAGTCTGCGTGTCCTGGACAGTCAACATGGGCATAGTGCCTTTTCTCTGTCTCGTACTCTACGTGCATTGTGTTTATTGTGATTCCTCTTGCTTTTTCTTCTGGTGCTTTGTCTATTTCATCGTATGCTGTCGCTTGTGCCATTCCTTGTTTTGACAATACTATCGTTATTGCTGATGTTAATGTCGTTTTGCCATGGTCTACGTGTCCTATTGTCCCTATGTTTGCATGGGGTTTCTTTCTTTCGAATTTTTGCTTTGCCATTTCTTTTCCTCCTTACATTAATTTTTTTATTTTTTTTCTAATATTTGATCAGCAATGTTTTTAGGTACTTCTTCATAATGGCTAAATTGCATCGTATAAGTACCTCTTCCTTGAGTTTTTGAACGAAGGTCTGTAGCATATCCAAACATTTCAGCCAGTGGAACCATGCCTCTTATGACTTTCGCACCAGCTCTATCCATCATACCTTCGATTCTTCCACGTCTTGAGTTTATGTCACCCATTACGTCGCCCATATATTCCTCAGGAACAACGACTTCCACTTCCATTATAGGCTCTAAAAGAACAGCTCCGCCCTTTTTCATACCTTCTTTGAAAGCCATTGAACCTGCTATCTTAAATGCCATATCAGATGAGTCGACTTCATGGTATGAACCGTCAACTAATGAAACTTTAACGTCAACAACTTCGTATCCTCCAAGGATGCCATTTTCCATTGCTTCCTGCACACCGGCATCTACTGAAGGAATGTATTCTTTTGGTATGACACCACCGACTATCTTATTTTCAAATTGATACCCTTGACCTCTCTCTAAAGGCTCCATTTCAAGCCATACATGACCATACTGACCACGTCCACCTGACTGTCTTATGAATTTTCCTTCCACACGTACAGGTTTTGTTATAGTCTCTTTGTATGCAACTTGTGGTTTACCAACGTTGCACTCTACATTAAATTCTCTCTTCATTCTGTCGACTATGATTTCCAAGTGCAATTCGCCCATACCAGCTATAATAGTCTGGCCTGTCTCTTGATCTGTGTACGTCTTAAATGTAGGATCTTCTTCAGCCAGTTTTTGAAGAGCTACTGCCATTTTATCCTGAGCAGCTTTAGTTTTTGGCTCTATTGCAACTCTTATAACAGGTTCAGGAAACTCCATTGACTCTAATAGAATAGGCTGATTTTCATCGCACAATGTATCTCCTGTAGTTGTATCTTTCAGTCCAACTGCTGCAGCTATATCACCTGTATAAACTTTGTCAATTTCCTTCCTGTGGTTAGCGTGCATCTGGAGAATTCTTCCTATTCTCTCTTTCTTCCCTTTTGTGGAATTTAAAACATATGAACCTGCTTCCAAAGTTCCTGAATATACTCTAAAAAACGCAAGCTTTCCAACGTAAGGGTCAGCCATTATCTTAAAAGCAAGTGCTGAAAATGGTTCGTTGTCATCTGCCTTTCTCTCTATCTCCTCATCGCTATTAAGCTTCATGCCCTTTACAGCAGGAATATCTATAGGAGATGGCAAATACCTTACGACAGCATCCAGCATAGGCTGAACACCTTTGTTCTTGTAAGAAGAACCACAAGTTACGCACACCAGCTCGTTGTTGATAGTTCCCTTTCTTAAAGCAGCGTGTATTTCCTCTTCTGTAATCTCTTGACCTTCTAAGTATTTTTCCATCAAAACTTCATCTTGCTCTGAAACAGCTTCTAATAGCTTTTCTCTATACTCTTCCGCTAAATCCTTTAAATCTGCAGGAATCTCAACTTCGTCTGACACTGTTCCTAAATCATCTTCGTATATGATAGCGCGCATCTTAATCAAGTCAATAATCCCAACAAACGTATCCTCTTTCCCTATAGGAAGCTGTATCGCTACAGGATTTGCGTTCAATCTTTCTTTCATCATTTTAATTACATTAAAAAAGTCCGCACCCATTATGTCCATCTTATTTACGTAAGCCAATCTTGGGACTCTGTACTTATCAGCCTGTCTCCAAACCGTCTCTGATTGTGGCTCAACGCCACCCTTTGCGCAAAAGACTGCAACTGCACCATCTAACACTCTTAAAGAGCGCTCTACCTCAACTGTAAAGTCCACGTGTCCCGGCGTATCTATTATATTTATCTTATGATCTTTCCAATAGCATGTTGTAGCAGCAGAAGTTATCGTAATACCTCTTTCCTGCTCTTGCTCCATCCAGTCCATTGTAGCATTTCCCTCATGCACTTCACCTATTTTATGGACTTTCCCTGTATAAAACAGTATTCTTTCGGTAGTAGTAGTTTTGCCAGCATCTATATGCGCCATTATTCCAATATTCCTAACTTTATCTAAGCTGTAATCTCTAGGCATTTATATCCTCCTTTCCTGCCCATATAATACACACTACCATCACCATCATTACCATCTGTAATGTGCGAATGCTTTATTTGCTTCAGCCATTTTATGTGTATCTTCTCTTTTCTTGACGCTAGCACCTGTATTATTTGCCGCATCCATGATTTCAGCTGCTAACTTCTCAACCATTGTCCTTCCGCTTCTTTTTCTTGCAAAGTCAATGATCCATCTGATTCCAAGAGTTTGCCTTCTCTCAGACCTTACCTCAACAGGTACTTGGTAAGTAGCACCACCTACACGTCTCGGCTTTACTTCAAGAACAGGCATGACATTGTTCAATGCCTCTTCAAATACTTCTAATGGATCTCTACCAGTTTTTTCGCGTATTAAATCAAATGCACCGTAGCATATCTTCTGTGCTATACCTCTCTTGCCACTGTACATTATCTTATTTATTAACTTTGTCACTTTTTTGCTATTATATACTGGATCTGGTAGCACATCGCGTTTTGCTACATAGCCTTTTCTAGGCATTCACTATCCCTCCTATCATTTAGGTTTTTTAGCACCATATTGCGAGCGAGCTTGTTTCCTGTTTGCAACTCCAGCTGCATCAAGTGTTCCTCTTATAATTTTGTATCTAACACCAGGCAAATCTTTTACCCTTCCACCTCTTATAAGTACAACAGAGTGCTCTTGAAGATTATGACCAATACCCGGTATATATGCTGTAACTTCAGTGTTATTGACAAGTCTTACCCTTGCTATCTTTCTTAAAGCAGAGTTTGGCTTCTTTGGTGTTGTAGTTTTAACAACTGTGCAAACACCCCTCTTTTGAGGATTACCTTTTAATGCCGGGGATGCAGATTTATATTTAACTTTCTTTCTTCCTTCTCTTACTAATTGATTGATTGTCGGCATCATTCCACCTCCTTCCAATTTTTAGAAGATTTATCCCCTAAATAGGGGATAAATCTGATTGCTCTTACTTTAATTCAGCAGCAGTAGCTGCTCCAACATCAATGCCGCACATATCACCTAATTCACTCATTGTGTCTATATAAACTATTTCGATAGACTTTGAATTACAAGCATCAATGATTTTTTTAGTTACATGTTCTTCAGCATCCCGAGCAATATATACTTTAGCAGCTTTATCATTTGTAACGGCTTTAAATGTCTGCTTCGCTCCTATAACCATTTTAGAAGAACTGCTTTTACTTGAACTCATTAAGTTCTTCCTCCCTACATGGAAGTAGTTTTTAACACACTTAAATATTTTATCATTAAGGTCAATCTCTGTCAACAATAGATATTATTTTACATCTGCCTCCACATTATCACTTTCAGCAGCATTTTCTTCACTTTCTGATTGACCTGCAGTCTTAACGACAATGTTTCTGTACCTTGACAAACCAGTTCCTGCCGGAATCAGTTTACCAATTATGACATTTTCCTTAAGACCTATCAAAGGATCAACCTTTCCTTTTATAGCTGCATCAGTCAAAACTCTGGTTGTCTCTTGGAATGATGCAGCAGATAAGAATGAATCTGTAGCAAGTGCAGCTTTTGTGATTCCTAAAAGGGCTCTCGTTCCTGAAGCTGGCCTTAAGCCTTTCTCCAAGGCCTTTCTGTTTTCTTCCTCAAAAGCAAACATATCTACCAGTTCACCAGGCATCATTGATGTATCTCCAGAATCTTCAATCTTAATCTTCCTCATCATTTGACGTATTATTACCTCGATGTGTTTGTCGTTTATTTCAACACCTTGTAGTCTATATACTTTTTGAACTTCCTGCAATAAATACGTCTGAACCGCAAATAATCCTTTTATCTTCAATATATCATGCGGATTTACAGATCCTTCTGTAAGCTCGTCGCCTGCTTCGATGTACTGGCCATCTTGAACTTTAAGCCTTGATCCGTAAGGTATAAGGTATGTCTTTGAAATATTATTTTCATTGTCTGTTATTACAACTTCTCTCTTCTTTTTGGTTTCATTTATTTTGACAATACCTGGTATCTCAGATATGACAGCTAATCCTTTTGGCTTTCTCGCTTCAAACAACTCTTCAACCCTCGGTAAACCTTGTGTTATATCAGCACCAGCAACACCGCCGGTATGGAAAGTCCTCATTGTAAGCTGTGTACCTGGTTCTCCTATAGCCTGCGCTGCGATTATACCGACAGCCTCGCCAATCTCAACTTGTGAACCGGTAGCCAAGTTCCTTCCATAGCACATCCTGCAGACGCCATGTTTTGATTTGCACGTCAAAAGCGATCTTATCTTAACCTTTTTGATGCCTAATTCTTCAATCCTCTCTGCATCTTCTTCAGAAATCATCGTATTTTTCTTTACTATTATTTCGCCTGTAATAGGATCTTTTATGTCTTCCAATGATATTCTTCCGCTTAATCTATCTGCAAGCTTTTCTATTACTTCATTGCCTTCCTTAATCTCAGTTACGTAAATTCCTTCATCTGTGCCGCAATCATCTTCCCTGATTATCACATCCTGGCTTACATCTACAAGCCTTCGTGTTAAATAACCTGAGTCGGCAGTTCTTAAAGCTGTATCAGCTAAGCCCTTTCTGGCACCGTGAGTAGAAATAAAGAATTCCAAAACGTTGAGTCCTTCTCTAAAGTTAGACCTTATAGGAAGCTCAATTATCCTACCTGCAGGGTTAGCCATCAATCCTCTCATACCAGCTAACTGCTTTATCTGATTTTTGCTACCTCTTGCACCTGAATGAGCCATCATGAATATAGGATTGAATCTATCAAGATTAGCCATGAGAGCGTCACTTACTTTTTCTGTCGTCATGTTCCACGTTCTAATGACGCTTTCGTACCTTTCTTCTTCTGAAATGAGACCACGCCTAAACTGAGCATCTATTTTCTTAACTGCTTCGTCAGCTTCATTTAAAAGGGTCTTCTTCTCTTCAGGTATTGCCATATCAGAAACGCTAACAGTCAATGCAGCCTTAGTAGAATATTGATATCCTAAAGCTTTTATCTTGTCTAAGGTTTCAGCGGTCTTTGTAGGTCCATGCACTCTGTATACTCTGTCCAATATCTTGCCTAATTTCGACTTATCGACTAATGTAGATACTTCCAAATCAAACATGGTATCAGGATTTGTCCTATCTACAAAACCTAAATCTTGAGGAATAGCTGAATTAAATATAAGTTTTCCTATAGTGGTCTCGATAACTTTAGTCTTGATCTCGCCATTTACCTCTCTCTTCATTCTCACTTTTATCTTAGCATGGATGTTTATTTGACCTAATTGATAGGCCATAAGAGCTTCTTCATAATCTTTAAATAGTCTGCCTTCACCTAAGACGCCGTCTTCATCGCCTGTCAGATAGTAGCACCCTAAAACCATATCTTGAGTAGGTGTCATGACAGGCTTTCCATCCTGTGGCTTTAATATGTTATTAGCAGCCAACATTAAAAATCTTGCTTCTGCTTGCGCCTCTACAGTCAAAGGAACGTGGACTGCCATCTGGTCTCCATCAAAGTCAGCGTTGTAAGCTGTACATACCAAAGGATGAAGCTTTATAGCTCTGCCTTCTACTAAGACAGGTTCAAATGCCTGTATGCCTAAACGGTGTAGTGTAGGTGCTCTGTTTAAAAGAACTGGATGCTCTTTGATTACATCTTCTAAAACATCCCACACTTCTGGGCGGACTTTCTCAACCATTCTCTTTGCGCTTTTTATATGCTGTGCTATTCCTTTGTCAACAAGCCTTTTCATCACAAAAGGCTTGAAAAGCTCAAGAGCCATCTCTTTAGGAAGACCGCACTGATAAAGCTTTAATTCCGGGCCAACTACTATAACAGAACGTCCAGAATAGTCTACCCTCTTACCTAACAAGTTTTGCCTAAACCTTCCTTGCTTACCTTTTAGCATATCAGACAAAGACTTCAGTGGTCTGTTGCCAGGACCTGTAACTGGTCTTCCTCTTCTGCCATTATCAATAAGGGCATCAACAGCTTCCTGCAACATTCTCTTCTCATTTCTGACTATGATGTCAGGAGCGCCTAAGTCAAGAAGTCTTTTCAATCTATTGTTTCTATTTATGACCCTTCTATAAAGATCGTTCAAATCCGATGTTGCAAACCTTCCACCATCCAATTGAACCATTGGTCTTAAGTCAGGTGGAATTACAGGTATGACGTCAAGTATCATCCATTCAGGCTTATTGCCTGAATCCAAAAATGCTTGCACAACTTCTAATCTTCTTATTGCTCTGACGCGCTTTTGACCCGTTGACTCCCTAATTTCAGCCTTTAACTCTTTTGACAATTTCTCAAGGTCTATCTCTTGGAGAAGTTCTTTTATAGACTCGGCACCCATGCCTGCTTTAAACTTATTGCCGTACTTATCTAAATACTCTCTGTACTCTTTCTCGCTTAAAAGCTGCTTTTTAGAAAGGTTAGTCTCACCGGGATCTATCACGACATAAGACGCAAAATACAAAACTTTTTCAAGGGCTCTCGGCGACATGTCAAGTATCAGTCCCATGCGGCTTGGTATGCCCTTGAAATACCATATATGGGAAACAGGGGCAGCAAGTTCAATATGCCCCATTCTTTCACGTCTAACTTTCGACCTCGTAACCTCAACGCCACATCTATCACATATAACACCTTTGTATCTTACTCTCTTGTACTTGCCACAATGGCATTCCCAGTCCTTCGTAGGTCCAAATATCTTTTCACAAAACAATCCTTCTCTTTCTGGCTTTAAGGTCCTGTAATTTATAGTCTCAGGTTTTTTCACTTCACCTCTTGACCATTCCCTTATCTTTTCGGGTGAAGCAAGTCCTATTTTCATCGAATCAAAATTTTTAAGCTCAAACAAGGAGTTTCGCTCCCTTCATAATAATTTTATAAATCATAATCATCATCAAAGCTGTCACTATCGCCAAAGTCTATATCGTTAGGTTCAAAGTTAAGATCGTCAAATGCATCCTTATCTTCATCAAAATCTTCGTTAAATTCTTCGCCATAATTTACTTCTGGCGGCGCATCTTCTCTTCCCTCAATATTGATGTTTATCGTATCTTCTGAAATGTCATCATCGTCGTCATCTTCAAATTCTTTTAGTGCTACTTCTTGATTATCTTCCGTCAATACTTTAACATCAAGGCAAAGACTTTGCAACTCTTTAACAAGAACCTTAAATGACTCTGGAACACCTGGTTCTGGTATATTTTCACCTTTGACTATAGATTCGTATGTTTTAACACGTCCCGTTATATCATCAGACTTAACTGTAAGTATCTCTTGCAATGTATGAGCAGCACCGTATGCTTCAAGCGCCCATACTTCCATCTCACCAAATCTCTGACCACCAAACTGTGCTTTACCGCCAAGTGGCTGTTGTGTGACAAGCGAATATGGCCCTGTAGACCTAGCATGCATTTTATCATCAACAAGGTGATGCAACTTGAGCATGTACATATATCCAACAGTAACTGGATGGTCAAAAGGTTCACCTGTTCTTCCATCGTAAAGCTGTATCTTTCCATCTGGCGAGAATCCCGCTTTTTCAAGCAGCTCTTGTATATCTTCCTCATGGGCACCATCAAATACCGGCGTAGCCATGTACCACCCCAAAGCTTTTGCTGCAAGTCCCAAGTGGACTTCCAGAACCTGACCGATATTCATACGGGAAGGAACACCAAGAGGGTTCAAACAAATCTGAAGTGGTGTACCATCGGGTAAAAATGGCATATCCTCAACAGGAAGTATCCTTGAAACGACACCTTTGTTTCCGTGCCTACCTGCCATCTTATCGCCGACAGATATCTTCCTTTTCTGTGCGATAAAAACTCTCACCATCTCATTTACTCCTGGAGGCAGTTCATCGCCATTTTCTCTCGTGTACACTTTGACATCTACAACTATACCGCCTTCACCATGTGGAACTCTTAAAGAAGTATCTCTGACTTCCCTTGCTTTCTCTCCAAATATAGCTCTTAATAGTCTTTCTTCTGCAGTAAGCTCTGTTTCACCTTTTGGAGTCACTTTCCCTACGAGAATATCTCCAGCCGTAACCTCTGCACCGATGCGTATGATTCCTCTCTCGTCTAAATCCTTTAATGCTTCTTCGCCAACATTGGGAATATCCCTTGTTATTTCTTCAGGTCCTAATTTCGTATCTCTGGCTTCTGATTCGTATTCCTCAATATGGATAGATGTAAGAGCATCTTCTTTTACAAGTTCTTCGCTAATTAAAATAGCATCCTCGTAATTGTAACCTTCCCAAGGCATAAATCCAACCAATACATTGCGTCCAAGTGCAATTTCACCCAACTCTGTAGAAGGTCCATCGCTTATAACCTGTCCTTTTTCAACACGATCCCCTTCATTTACTATCGGTCTACAATTTATGCAAGTTCCCTGGTTTGACCTCTTAAATTTAAGAAGTTCGTACTCGTCTCGTCTTCCATCATCTGTCTTTATGACTATTTTATCTGCTGTAACTCTTTCTACTATCCCACTGTTTCTGGCAATATTTACAACACCTGAATCCCTGGCAGCTTTGTACTCAATTCCAGTTCCAACGATAGGTGCCTGCGGAACAAGAAGCGGAACAGCCTGCCTCCGCATGTTTGAACCCATCAGAGCCCTGTTTGCATCGTCATTTTCCAAAAAAGGAATCATTGCGGTAGCGACAGAAACCACCTGTTTCGGTGAAACATCCATAAAATCCACTTCTTCTCTGGGCACTGACAAAATATCGTCTTTTGAGCGGACTGTAACTCTCTCATTTATAAATCTATTTTCTTCATCAAGAGGCTCATCTGCTTGAGCGATTACATATTCATCTTCCACATCTGCAGTCATATACACAATCTCATTGAGAACTTTACCTGTCGATTTATCCACTTTTCTATAAGGAGCTTCAATAAATCCATATTCATTAATCCTTGCATATGTAGCAAGAGAACCTATAAGTCCTATGTTTGGTCCTTCAGGCGTTTCTATAGGACACATCCTGCTGTAATGCGTGTGATGGACATCCCTAACTTCCATTCCGGCTCTTTCTCTACTTAGTCCTCCAGGACCTAATGCACTTAATCTTCTCTTGTGAGTCAGCTCTGCAAGGGGATTTGTCTGATCCATAAACTGTGAAAGCTGTGAACTTCCAAAAAACTCCTTAATTGCAGCAACAACAGGCCTAATATTTATCAAATTTTGAGCAGTAATTTCGCTGACATCCTGTATAGTCATTCTTTCCCTAACTACTCTTTCCATCCTTGATAGACCTATTCTAAACTGATTTTGAAGCAATTCGCCAACTGATCTAAGCCTTCTATTCCCAAGGTGATCAATATCATCAACAAATCCAACACCGTAGGAAAGATTTAAATTGTAATTTACAGAAGCAATTATATCATCTTTAGTAATATGTTTAGGTATTAATTCGTCCAATCTTCTTCTTATCTCATTTTTTATCTCATCTTCGCTTGAAAAATTATTAAGGATCTCTTTTAAAACAGTCAAATGAACTTTCTCTTTTATCTTTAGATCTGAAACATCAAAAGAAAGCGGATATTCATTAATATCAACAGTATTATTGCCAATTATCTTCACTGGTCTTCCTTCAACAAGCACTTCAACTTCATTTATACCGCAATCCTGGATTTTTTTAGCAGTCTCTCTTGATATTCTTTGACCTTCCTCAACAATGATTTCACCCGTCAGTGGATTAACTATCTTTGTAGCAGCCTTTTGATTTGTCAGCCTTGAACTTAGTGCAAGCTTTTTATTAAATTTATAACGACCAACATGCGCGAGGTCGTATCTTTTTGGATCAAAGAATAAAGAGTATAACAAACTTTTAGCGCTTTCAACTGTAGGTGGTTCACCAGGCCTCAATCTTTTATATACCTCAAGCAAACCTTCTTCTTCAGATTTCGTAGTATCTTTATCAAGTGTTGCTTTTATCCTTTCATCTTCTCCAAAAAGATCTAATATCTGTGCATCTGTCCCATAACCTAAAGCCCTTAAAAAAACAGTAATTGGAACTTTCCTCGTCCTGTCTATTCTAACAGAAAAGATATCATTTGAATCTTCTTCGTATTCCAGCCATGCACCTCTATTTGGTATAACAGTTGCAAAAAATAGCTTTTTCCCTAATTTATCAAACTGTTGTTCGTAATATACTCCTGGCGATCTCACCAACTGACTGACGATGACACGCTCTGCACCATTTATTATGAAAGTGCCTTTGTCGGTCATCAAAGGAAAATCACCCATAAAAACTTCTGATTCCTTGATTTCACCGGTATCGCGATTAGTCAATCTTACCTTTACTTTCATTGGTGCCGCATAAGTAGTATCCCTATCTTTGCATTCCTCTACAGAGTATTTAGGATTGTCATCAAGCTTATAGTCTAGAAATTCTAAAGACAAATTGCCGGTAAAACTCTCAATTGGAGAAATGTCTCGGAAAACTTCCCTTAAACCTTCTTCCAAAAACCACTTATAGGAATTTTTTTGAACTTCGATCAAATTAGGCATATCCAAGACTTCTTCAATCCTTGCAAAGCTCATTCGCTTCTTGTAGCCGGCATCAACAGGATGTAACATCCACTTCACCCCTTATAAATTTAAAATAACCAAAAGAGAAAGCTTTTGGATAATATACAGAAAGACATAATTATTATTTACCAGAATACATACAAATATTCTATTATTTACATGCTATAAAAAATTTTCTTGTCGTATTTTAATTTATGTAATAAATGACACTGTTAATGCAATATATAATATTACCACAATGGCAAAAGCATGTCAATAAGAGATATTCAATTAAAAGAAAAAAAGCACTCTTAACGAATGCTTTTTTCCCTAAAAATACACTTATTTTAATTATTTTATTTCTACTTTTGCTCCAACTTCTTCAAATTTTGCTTTTATCTGATTTGCTTCATCTTTGCTTACGCCTTCTTTAATTGGCTTTGGAGCACCTTCAACAAGGTCTTTTGCTTCTTTTAAGCCAAGATTTGTAACCTCTCTAACAACTTTTATTACTTTTATTTTTTCTGAACCTACATCTGACAATATAACATCAAATTCAGTCTTCTCCTCAGCAGGTGCTGCTGCTGCTCCTGCTGCAGGTGCTGCTGCTACAGCAACAGGTGCTGCTGCTGAAACTCCAAACTCTTCTTCCAAAGCTTTTACTAAATCAGCTAATTCTAATACTGTCATATTTTTTATGGCTTCTAAGATTTCTTCCTTATTCATTACATATACCTCCATTTTTATTTTTATTGTGTTATTGTGCTTCTTTTTTCTCTTTAACAGCATTTAAAGCTATTACAAGACTTCTCAATGTACCAGACAATACATACACAAGGTTGTTTATAGGTGCCTTCATGCTGCCAAGTGCTTTTGCAATAAGTTCTTCTTTCGATGGCAATTCGGACAGCGCTTTTATTTCTTCTGGTCCCACTATCTTGCCATCTACAATACCTGCTTTTAATTCTAAGCCTTTATTGTTCTTTAAGAATTCAACCAGAATTTTAGCAGGTGTAACAGGATCATCGTACCCAAAAGATACTGATGTCGGTCCTTCTAAGTACTTTTTTAAGTCAGTGTAACCCAGTTCTTGTGCCGCACGCCACATCAAAGTATTTTTGTATACTTTATATTCAGCGTTGGCTTCTTTAAACTTTCTCCTTAAAGCAGTATCGTCTTCCACTGTCAATCCACTATAGCTGGTAAATATGACGGATTGTGCTCTTCCCAGTTTATCTTTAAACTCGCTAACAACTTTTTCCTTAGCTTCCCTCGCTGTGCTCAAACTTACACCTCCCGTCTTAAATATTAAAAGGATCCACCGTAGACATGAGGATCCTTCTTTGCTTTATCAAAAACCTCGGTAGGATTTATGTGTTGCCACACCTACTGTCTACGGTAAGTTTTCAATTTTACTTTAAGAGTATATCACTATTATGGTTTTATGTCAACAGCTATCACACGATTCTTTGCGGATTAACCTTGATTCCAGGTCCCATCGTCGATGAGAGGACAACGCTTCTCAAATATTGTCCTTTTGCTGCTGCAGGTTTAGATCTTATTATAGCATCCATTATCGTCTTAAAATTCTCAACCAATTTCTCTTGTCCAAAAGAAACTTTTCCAATAGGTACATGGATTATTGAATTTTTGTCAACTCTGTACTCAATTTTACCAGCTTTCACGTCTTTTACTGCCTTCTCAATATCAAATGTGACTGTACCCGCTTTTGGGTTTGGCATTAAGCCTTTTGGTCCTAAGACCTTACCAAGTCTACCTACAACACCCATCATATCTGGCGTAGCTATAACAACATCATAGTCAAACCAGTTTTCATTTTGAATCTTTGCAACTAATTCTTCAGCTCCGACATATTCAGCACCAGCAGCTTCAGCCTCTTTTGCTTTATCGCCTTTTGCAAAAACTAAAACTCGAACCGTTTTACCTGTTCCGTGAGGAAGTATTACAGTTCCTCTGACCTGTTGATCCGCATGTCTTGGATCGACGCCAAGCCTTACCGACAGATCAACCGTCTCATCAAATTTTGCCTTTGCAGTCTTCAAAACCAAATCAACGGCTTCATTTGCATCATACAATCTTGTCTTGTCTATTAATTTCACACTATCTAAATATTTTTTACCATGTTTCATACTATACTTTACCTCCTTGTGGTATTTTTCGGACATAAGTCCTCCCACTTAACAATCACTGTTCAATTTCAATACCCATGCTTCTCGCAGTACCAGCTATCATTCTCATAGCTGCCTCAATATCTGATGCATTTAAGTCTTTCATCTTCAGTTCTGCTATTTCTCTTACTTTATCCTTTGAAATCTTTGCGACTTTTTGCTTGTTAGGCTGTGGTGAACCACTTTCAATGCCAGCAGCCTTCTTTAAAAGCACAGCCGCAGGTGGTGTCTTAGTGATGAATGAAAATGACCTATCTGCATATATGGTAATAACTACAGGAATGATCAAACCAGCTTGTTTTGCCGTCTTTTCATTAAACTCCTTACAAAAACCCATTATATTGACACCATGTGGTCCAAGAGCTGTACCTACTGGTGGAGCTGGTGTAGCCTTTCCTGCAGGTAACTGTATCTTGACAACTGCAGCAACTTTTTTAGCCATGTTTACACCTCCTAATTCATGTCATCTATTGAATTTTTTGAATCTGGACAAAGTCAAATTCCACTGGGGTTTCTCTGCCAAACATCGAAATCAAAACTTTAGCCTTTTGTCTGTCAAGGTAAATCTCTTCAACAACACCGATGAAATTCTCAAGTGGTCCGGCAATAACCCTAACACTATCGCCTACTTTTATATCTACTGACGTCTGTATCTCCTTAATGCCTAAGCTTCTCACTTCCGCTTCAGTAAGTGGTACAGGTTTAGATCCAGGCCCAACAAAGCCAGTTACGCCTCTGGTATTTCTTACCACATACCATGATTCATCATTCATTACCATCTTCACCAGTACGTATCCCGGAAATACCTTTCTGTCAACAGACTTCTTTTTGCCGTCTTTTATCTCTACCACTTTTTCAGTCGGAACTACGACTTGATGTATTAAATTTTGAAGATTTCTATTTTCAACAGACTTTTCCAGATTCGCTTTAACCTTATTTTCATATCCGGAATAAGTATGGACTACATACCATTTAGCTGAATTTGTTTCAGACATCATCGATTTGGGGATAAACCCCATCCTCCTTTAACTTTTTATAATTAATTTCAGTAGATAGCTAAAGGCCGAGTCTGCAAGGAATATCAACAATGTAAATGCTATTACCACAACCAGTACAACTTCTGTATATGCAATCAAATTATCTCTTGTTGGCCACGTAACTTTCTTCATCTCGGCTTTTATTTCCCTAAAAAACTTCCCGACTTTTCTCCTTTCATCGGCAGCCATCGAATCACATCCCTTTATAACTTGTTTTTTACCTTGTCTCTTTATGCAATGTATGTTTTCTGCAGAACTTACAGTATTTCATAAGCTCTATCCTATCAGGATCGTTCTTCTTGTTTTTAGTAGTATTATAGTTTCTCTGCTTACATTCCGTGCAAGCTAATGTGATCTTAACCCGCAACAATTCCACCTCCCGGAATTTAAAACTACTTTTAAAACTTTATCATAAATATTAATTTATGTCAATCTAATTGTATAGACTCAAAAAAAGCCAGGTAAAATACCCAGCCCTTTTTATGACAGAATCTTGGAAACAACACCGGCTCCTACTGTGTGTCCGCCTTCTCTTATAGCAAATTTTAATCCTTCTTCCATCGCTATCGGTGTTATTAATTCTATTGTCATCGTTACGTGGTCTCCGGGCATTACCATCTCTACGCCCTCTGGTAATTCTATTACTCCTGTTACGTCTGTTGTCCTGAAGTAGAACTGCGGTCTGTATCCATTGAAGAATGGTGTGTGTCTTCCGCCTTCTTCTTTTGTTAACACGTATACTTGTCCTTCAAATTTCGTGTGCGGTTTTACCGACCCTGGTTTCGCTAAGACTTGTCCTCTTTCTACTTCTTCTCTTGTTACTCCTCTTAACAATACTCCTATGTTATCTCCTGCTTCTGCTTCATCCAGCGTCTTCCTGAACATCTCTACCCCTGTTACTACTGTCTTCTTGCTTTCGTCTGATAATCCTATTATCTCTACTTCGTCTCCTACTTTTAACTTGCCTCTCTCTACTCTTCCTGTTGCAACTGTTCCTCTTCCTGTTATCGTGAATACATCTTCTACCGGCATCAGGAATGGTTTGTCTACGTCTCTTTCTGGTGTTGGTATATAACTGTCAACTGCATCCATTAAGTCCCATATCCTACCACACCATTGACAGTCTCTTTGTCCACATCCGCATTCCATTGCTTTTAATGCTGAACCTACTACTATCGGTGTGTCATCTCCTGGGAATTCATATTCATTTAAGAGCTCTCTTACTTCCATCTCTACTAATTCGATTAATTCTTGGTCGTCTACCATGTCTGCTTTGTTTAAGAATACTACAATGTATGGCACGCCTACCTGTCTTGCTAACAGGATGTGCTCTCTTGTCTGTGGCATTGGACCGTCTGCTGCTGATACTACCAGTATCGCTCCGTCCATCTGCGCTGCTCCTGTTATCATGTTCTTTACGTAGTCTGCGTGTCCTGGACAGTCAACATGGGCATAGTGCCTTTTCTCTGTCTCGTACTCTACGTGCATTGTGTTTATTGTGATTCCTCTTGCTTTTTCTTCTGGTGCTTTGTCTATTTCATCGTATGCTGTCGCTTGTGCCATTCCTTGTTTTGACAATACTATCGTTATTGCTGATGTTAATGTCGTTTTGCCATGGTCTACGTGTCCTATTGTCCCTATGTTTGCATGGGGTTTCTTTCTTTCGAATTTTTGCTTTGCCATTTCTTTTCCTCCTACTTTAATAAACTCATCCACGCGTTTCTATGTTTTAAAACTTAAATACAAAAAAATAAAATTGGAGCCCATGACCGGGATTGAACCGGTGACCTCCGCCTTACCAAGGCGACGCTCTGCCGACTGAGCTACGTGGGCAATCATATTTTGCATCAATTTTAAATTCTACTATAAAAGCTTTGAAATGTCAATACTTAACTATTTCTCATCTCAAGATATCTTTCAAGCTTTCTTTTTACTCTTTGGAGGGCATTATCTATCGATTTTACATGTCTTCTAAGCTCAACAGCAATCTCCTGATACGATTTTCCATCAAGGTATGATATCAGCACTTCCCATTCAAGGTCGCTCAACATCTCACCGATCTTGTTTTCGATGTTAACGTATTCCTCTCGGTTTATTATTAACTCTTCAGGATCAGATATACATTCACTGGACACAACGTCCATCAATGTTCTATCTGACTCCTCCTCGAAGATCGGCTTATTTAAAGAAACATAAGAATTAAGAGGAATATGTTTTTGCCTAGTGGCTGTCTTGATGGCAGTTATCATTTGCCTCGTTATGCACAGCTCAGCAAAAGCTTTAAACGATGACAGCTTGTCGCTTTTAAAATCGCGAATAGCTTTGTATAACCCGATCATGCCTTCCTGCACTATATCTTCCTTATCCGCACCGACCAAAAAGTAGGAACGAGCCTTTGCCTTGACAAAAGAATAGTACTTGTCAATGATAAATTCCAGTGCTGCTTCATTACCTCTCTGAGCCTCTTCTACAACATCACCTTCATCCATTGACGAAAAAACATTGTATAGATCTATTTGTGCCCCCGATTTCACAAAAATCGCCTCCGCTTATAGGCCAAGTTCACATAAATAATTATACTTTTAATAGAGATTGTAGTCAAGATTGTAACGAAGAATATTTTTGTCACTCAGCCATTTTCTTAAGCCTTTCTATAATTTCTTCTGAAAGTCTTGATTCAATGCTGTCTTTCTTGTCATCTTTAGTATAAAATTTCTTCTTATCTTCCAAATAATTATTCAATTCTTCGTATAATTCTCTTGATGACATCCTTATAGCACCTTGACCTAATACGACTTGCTGCAATATCCAATCAGAAGTTACTACAACTACTTTGTCTTTTTTGATTATTTCCTTTATCAGTCCTTCAATATAGCTGTCAGCAGATTCGCCTTCCTTCGTATACACAACTTCAATTCCATTGTGATATTCCTTGTTTTGTTGTTTCCCTTTAGCATACATCGCATCAAAGACGAGTATTATATTAAATCCCGTATATCCCCTGAAATTTTGAAGTATGTCTATCAACTTTTGTCTGGCGTCTTCAAGGTTATTTCTTGCCTCAAGCTTTAGATCCTGCCAATTGTTTATCACGTTATACCCATCAATCACCATATACATCAAATCACGCCTTACCAATCCTCTGTCGTACAACTTCATACATGAAAATAGATGCTGCAACCGATGCATTTAACGAGTTCATATTGCCCATCATCGGTATCTTTACAAGATAATCACAGTTCTTTTTAACAAGCTCAGATATTCCTTCACCTTCGCTGCCAATGACTATGGCTATAGGCTGATCATAATCAACATTGCTAAAGTCCTCTTTTGCATCCACGCTGCTGCCTACAATCCATACACCTTGTTTCTTCAGGTTATTTATAGCATTGTTTATGTTTGATACTTTTGCAATTTTCATGTACTCAGTTGCACCTGCTGATGTCTTTACAACCGTGCTGTTTACCACAGCAGATCTTCTCTTTGGGATTACAATCCCATGTGCTGAAAAAGCTTCTGCAGTCCTTATTATGGCTCCAAAGTTGTGCGTGTCTGTTATCCCGTCCAATAACAGAATAAAAGGTTTTTCGCCTTTCTCATTGGCATACTCCAGTATGTCTTCAACATCACAATACTTGTAGAGGGAGCACAATGCGACTACTCCTTGATGGTTGCCGTTTCCGGACATCTTGTCTAATGTCACATTGTCTGCAGTTGATACGATTATATTTTTATCCCTTGCAGATTTTATAATTTTAGAAATATTCCCTTTAGCACTTTTTGAAACATATATTTTTTCAATCTCTCGTCCGCTGTTAATCGCTTCTAACACAGGATTCCTTCCGTATATTATATTTTCATTTTCTTTCATAATTAACCCTCATTTATATTATAGTTTAATGCGTAATTTAGTATTTCATCAAGCCTATCATATCTTCCCAAAAGATACAAATAGCCAAGTAAAGCCTCAAAGGCGGTAGCCTGCCGGTATTCTTCGATACCGGCATGCTTTGGAATAGTAGCACTCTTTACATTTCTTCCTCTTCTTATTATATCCTTTTCCTCTTCATCAAATATATCATAAAGATTTTTTAAAATCTCAGACTGTGATGACGCTTTTACGTACTTAACACATTCTCTGTGAATTTTGTTTATGGGTCTATTCCCCTTTGCTGAAATATTCGTCCTTATAAACAAATCATAAACGCTATCGCCGATAAAGGCCATAATAAGCGGCGATAAATTCATGACATCTTTTTTTGTAAAAACTTTGCCATCCTTTGTAAAAAGATTCATCAAACTCTCTTCCACCTTACTCCGTTAGGTGTATCCTCCAATACTATACCCTGTTTTTTCAATTCATCTCTTATTCTATCAGCTTCTGCCCAGTTCTTTGCCTTTCTTGCTTCTTGACGCTTTTCTATAAGTTCTTTGATCTCGTCATCCAATAGCTCTTTCTTTTTATAAGTTATGCCAAGAACAGAAGATAAATTCAAGAAAACATCCAATATATATTTTATCAATTCTTTTGGAGAATTTCCATCTATATTTGAATTAATATCCCTAACCATCTCAAAGATAACCGATATAGCGTCAGCAGTATTAAAATCGTCATCCATCGCTTCTTCAAACTTTCTTCTATACTCTTCATATTTCTCTTTGTACGCCTTTTCTTCATCGCTTAATTGCCTATCTTCTGCCACATCTAAAAGGTGTTGCAAGTTGTAAACAGTATTGCTTAATCTTAAATACCCGTTCTTTGCTTGCTCTATGAGGTCTTGACTATAATTGATTGGGTTTCTGTAGTGTGACATCAACATGAAAAACCTCAAAACTTCAGGATCATATTGGCTGATTACGTCTCTTACAGTGAAAAAATTGTTTTTCGATTTGGACATTTTTTCATTATTGATGTTTAAGTATCCTATGTGCATCCAATACTTTGCAAACTCTGCATCATTTGCGGCTTCACTCTGAGCAATCTCATTTTCATGATGTGGAAATATGAGATCAGGACCACCTGCATGTATATCGAGGGTTTTGCCTAAGAACTTTGTGGACATTGTTGAGCACTCAATATGCCAACCAGGCCTGCCTTTACCCCATGGACTGTCCCAATATGGTTCTCCTTCTTTTGCAGCCTTCCAAAGGACGAAATCTGTGGGATTTTTCTTGTCTTCATTTACCTCTATTCGTGCCCCAGCCTTTAATTCATCTATATTTTTATGTGAAAGCTTCCCATAATCTTTGAATTTCGTCGTATCGTAGTACACATTCCCATCTTTTTCATAGGCAAATCCTTTATCAATAAGCTTTTTCACAAACTCAATTATTTCTTTGATGTTTTCTGTAGCCCTTGGATGAAACGTTGCTCTTTTTATTCCTAAGCTATCAGCATCTTTGAAATATTCTTCAATATACCTATCAGCTAATTCTTTTACAGTTGTGTTTTCTTCATGGGATCTTTTTATGAGTTTATCATCTATATCTGTAAAGTTCTGTACATAGTTTACTTTATAACCCTTATATTCCAGATACCTCCTGACAGTATCAAAGACAATAAATGCTCTCGCGTTGCCTATATGGATAAAATTGTACACAGTAGGTCCGCACACATACATATTAACAACATTATCGTTCAATGGCACGAATTCTTCTTTTTTTCTGGTAAGCGTATTATAAATCTTCATCTCTATCATCCTCCACATTGTTTATATATGTTTCTAATCTTTTGATTCTGGCTTTTAACCTTCTTATTTCATCTTCTATTGGATCAGGCAACTTTCCATGTTCTAAATCCACATTTACTTTGGATGCCGGACTTACTCTCACGTTGTCTTTTTTTACGCAATGTCCAGGAACACCGACAACAGTGCAATTTGGTGGAATGTCATGCAGCACTACGGCACCTGCACCTATCTTCGTATTATCGCCTATCTTTATAGGCCCTAAGACTTTTGCACCACTTCCAACAACTACATTATTGCCTATAGTAGGATGCCTCTTACCCTTATCCTTCCCAGTGCCACCTAATGTAACTCCTTGGTACAGCGTCACGTTATCTCCTATTTCTGTCGTTTCCCCTATCACTACGCCCATTCCGTGATCTATAAAAAATCCCTTGCCTATTTTAGCACCTGGGTGTATTTCTATTCCAGTTAAAAACCTACTAAATTGTGAAATGAGCCTTGATATCAGCAACAGATTTTTATTGTATAAGTAGTGTGCAATTCTATGAAATATTATAGCATGGAATCCCGGATAGCATAAAACTACTTCTAACACGCTTTTTGCAGCAGGATCCCTCTCAAACACTATTTTAATGTCCTCCTTCAATGTTTTAAACATTATAACCAATCCCCTTTTTAATAAATAATTAATAAAAAAATCCCCCATCATCCAGAGACGAGGGGGGCTCGCGGTTCCACTCTGATTGAGTAAACTCCACTTGTATTTATAACGGATACCCGTGCGACAATGCGCATTGCTCATGGGTGCACTTCACACAATATATCCAGAAGCTGCTTTCAGCCCACGACAGCTCCTCTCTTTTGGAATCTATTATGCTACTCTCCCAATCATCACATTTACGATATTAACTTTAAGGCTTTATCTATCCTTTGCAATATTTTATGTTTGCCTAAAAGAGGAATTATCATCACAAGTTCAGGCCCATGATCTTGCCCTGTTAAAGCAAATCTTATAGGCATGAAAAACGCTTTTCCTTTAACTCCTATCTTCTTTTGCAACATCTTTAGCAGTTCTTTTATGCCCTCTTCTGTAACTTCATCCATATTCTCAATTTCCTCTTTAAACGCCGTCAGTACATTCTTAGCATCACTTGACAGCAAAGTTTCTTTTACTTCGCTATTGTATTCAAAATCATCAACAAAGAACATCTTTGCTTTGTCTTTCAGTTCAGCCACATAGTGCAAGCCATCTTTAAAAAGTGAAACAACCTTTTTTAGCCATTCGTACTTAGCCTCATCCACATTTTCGCCAATATAACCTGCCTCTTTAAGATGTGGCAAGCTTAAATCTACAATTCTTTCAATAGGACTCATCTGAATGTAATGTTGATTCATCCAATTCAATTTTTCTATGTCAAAAACAGGATTAGCACTGTGAATCTTATTGAAATTAAATTTTTTAATTATTTCATCTTTAGACATCAATTCAACATTGTCATCTGGAGACCAACTTAAAAGCGACAAAAAGTTAAACATCGCTTCAGGTAAATACCCCATTTCCCTGTATTGTCCAATGTAAGTATTCCCATGTCTTTTAGAAAGCTTAGTCCTGTCTGGTCCCAAGATAAGAGGCGCATGAGCAAATACAGGTGGCTTAAAGCCAAGTGCTTCGTAAATAAGAAGCTGCTTAGGTGTGTTATAGATATGATCTTCACCTCTTATGACATGGGTTATTTTCATAAGAGTATCATCTACAACGACTGCAAAGTTATAAGTTGGCATGCCGTCAGATTTTACTATTATCATGTCACCGCCAAGCGTGTCTGAGTTAATTTCGATCTTTCCCTTTATCATATCATCAAATGATATTGTAACATCATCAGGAATTATGAATCTAATGGAAGGTTTCCTTCCTTGCCGCAAATACTCCTCTTCCTGTTCTTTAGTCAAATGCCGACACCTTCCCGAATACCTCGGTATATCTCCTCTTTTAACAGATTCCTCTCTGTCTTTATCCAGCTCTTCAGGAGTACAGTAACATCTGTAGGCTTTGCCTTCTTTTATAAGCTTTTCTGCGTATTCATTGTATATGTGAAGCCTTTCGCTTTGCCTGTATGGTCCGTATTCACCAGGTTTGTCAGGCCCTTCATCCCATTCTATGCCAAGCCAGCTTAACTCTTTGAATATCAACTTTTCAAAGTCCTTAGAAGACCTCGTTAAATCCGTATCTTCTATCCTCAATATAAGCTTAGCGCCTTCACTTCTTGAAAATAAATAATTAAATAGCGCAGTGCGGATATTTCCTATGTGAATAGCACCAGTAGGGCTTGGTGCAAACCTAACTCTCTTTTCCATATAGCCATCTCCATCTTTTGTATTCATCATATACCATTATACAAATTTTATTTCACACTTACAATATGTTTTCATAAAAACGGCAATATTATATATTCTAACGCCTAAAGTAAGTAATGCGTAAAGTAATAAAGGGATAGTCTCCTATCCCTTTAATCATTTAACCGTCATGTGATTTACTTTGACAGATGGAATGCTTGTAAGCTCTTTTGAAAATTCATTTATATACTTCTCATCCCCTCTGACATTTAACGTTATAAGCCCATTATCATCACTGTCATCGTGTATTCCAAACCTGGCCAATATGTTTTGTCCGTGCTTCGTCAATACTTCTTGCACTTTTGGTGCAAAATCCGATCTTTTATCGACAGAAATGCCCATTATGTAAATAGACATTAAACCACTCCTTTCCTACTTTATTTTTTTGTCATTCTTAAAATATTATGCAAAAAAGGAGCATTTAGCTCCTACATATTTTCACTGATCAATTCTTTGACTTTGCCTAAAACTTCATCGTATTTTAATTCTATGGGCTTTTCTTCTCTTCTTAATTTCAGCTCAACTATATTGTCTTCAGCTTTCTTTCCCACTGTTATTCTAATAGGTATACCTAACAAATCGGCATCATTAAATTTTACGCCAGCTCTCAAATCCCTGTCATCAATCAAAACCTCAATGCCAGCCTTCGATAATTCATCGTACAATTTCTCTGCAAGATCTCTTTGTACATCATTTGACACATTTACAGGTACGATTATGACATGATATGGTGCTATAGACATTGGCCAAATGATACCTTTGTCGTCGTGATTTTGCTCTATTGCAGCAGCCGCAATTCTGTTTAACCCTATGCCGTAACAACCCATTATTATAGGCTTTTCATTGCCGTTTTCATCTATATAATTTGCACCTAATGCATCAGAATATTTTGTGCCTAATTTAAAAATGTGCCCTACTTCAATTCCTCTATCAAGTTTTAAAGGACTGCCACATTTCGGGCATTTATCGCCATCTACAACTTTTCTGACGTCTGATACTACATCTGCTTTAAAATCTCTTCCATAATTGACATTTTTTAAATGGTAGTCTGTCTCATTAGCGCCGACGATAACATTTCTCATGGCAGGTATTTCTGCATCTGCTATAAGCATTACGTCATCTTTGAGTCCAATAGGACCAGCAAATCCCACATTGGCAGATGTGACTTTCTTTACAGTTTCTTCATCAGCCAATTCAACATCATTTTCGCTTACATTTAAAAGATTCGCCAGTTTTACAATATTTACTTCCCTGTCGCCTCTTATAAGCACCGCAGCTACCTTATTCTTGTACTTGTATATCAATGTTTTTACAAATCTTTCCGCTTCAACATCCAAATGCGACACAAGTTCATCAATCGTCTTTACATCAGGCGTATAAATTTTTTCCAATGGCCTCATCTCTTCGTCAATTGTGTTTTGTACAGTGCATTCCGCCTTTTCTTCATTGGCAGCATAGCCGCAGTTGTCGCAATAGGCAATTACTGCTTCTCCAACATTAGATGTCACCATAAATTCTTTAGAATCCTTTCCACCCATAGCACCTGTATCAGCTTCAACGACAGTATACTTTAAGCCGCACCTGTCAAATATCCTGCAGTAAGCATCGTACATCTTATCAAAAGACACATCCAGTCCATCCCAATCGACATCAAAGCTGTAGGCATCTTTCATTATAAATTCGCGAGACCTCATGACTCCAAATCTGGGCCGCCTCTCATCTCTATACTTCGTCTGAATCTGATATATTGTCAGTGGAAGCTGCCTGTATGACTTTACATCATTTCTTATAAGGTCTGTAAAAACTTCTTCATGCGTAGGGCCTAAGCAAAATTCCCTGTCATTTCTATCCTTTAGCTTAAACATCTCAGGTCCAAAAACATCCCATCTGCCGGATTCTTTTAAAAGTTCCGCAGGTATTATGGCAGACATAAGCACTTCCTGTGCCCCTGCTCTGTCCATCTCTTCCCTCACGATTTCTTCAATCTTCTTAAGGACTCTCTTACCAAGCGGCAAATAAATGTACACACCTGATGCAAGTTTTCTCATCATGGCGGCTTTTAACATGAGAATATGGCTTGGTATCTCAGCTTCTGCTGGAACCTCTCTCATCGTTGGTATAAACAATTGTGATAATCTCATCGTCTACCTCCTAATATTTATCATGTTTGTATTTTATTTAATTTAATTTTAACTGTCAATACATTTTTCAGAAAGACTTGCTATCGCGTACGCAGCAATTCCTTCTTTTCTACCTGTGAATCCAAGACCTTCTTCGGTCTTTGCTTTAATGTTAACTCTGTCAATCCCAATATTTAAAACTTTCGACAGATTTTTGGATATAGCATCTTTATACGGTGCCAATTTTGGTTCTTGAGCTACAATGATGCAGTCAATATTGTTTATGAAAAATTTGTTTTTTATCAAATCTAATGTCTTCTTAAGGAGCACAGTGCTGTCTATATCCTTATAGATCCATTCGGAGTCAGGGAAATGAGTTCCTATATCGCCTAACCCTGCAGCACCGAGAATTGCGTCAATGACAGCATGTATAAGGACATCGGCATCTGAATGACCTAAAAGCCCCTTAACGTACGGAATCTGTACACCGCCCAATATCAATTTTCTTCCCGCCTCTAATCTGTGTACGTCATATCCAATACCGACTCTCATAAGAACACTCCTATCCCTTAAACTCAAAATTACCATTTCTATCCACAAAAAGACGAGTTTCAGACTTCCTAAATCTGTCTTTTTGCTTTATTGTTTTAACAGCAAAACCTTTATTTGTATGAATCATGATAGACCTTGCTGCAAAGTCTGGTGAAGAAAAGTGGTATTCCCCTTCTTCATTAATAGCCATGTACCAATTTACTTTTCCAAAGACATTGTACTTTTTAAGTTTTTGCCCTCTGTCAAGCACAATGACTTTGCTATCTGTCAATATATTTACAAAAGACAATATCTTTTCCAAAACACTTGCCTTAGGTGCTTCTTCTACGCCCAGTATTTCTTTTAGATGCGGAATAGAAGCATTTAATATTCCTCCATGGCCTGCATTCAAGACATATTTATTTCCCTCAACTCCTAAAGCACTTTTAATCAATACGGTTCCATCCCCTTTATCATCTCTGACAACACCAACAGCCCGACCGTCAGGCCACAATACGCTATCGTCACTATCAGCAACTTGAATGAATTTATTCGTGTATATACCATTTCCTGAAAAAACGTAAACTTTATCGGCTCTTTCATAAAATTTATCAATTGAGCTGTTTAATTCATTTAAAAAGCCATTCTGTTCTTTCATGTAAAGTATATTTTTAAACACGATCTTGTTGTTTTTAATCGGGTATTTAAAAACGTAGTTTCCGTATTCAGCACTGGGCATGAGAGATTTTATAGATGGAATGTATCTTCTTATTATCATAAGCTCATCTTTCTCCCCTTTTATTTTGCCTATAGCCCAGATAAATCCTCTTAAAAGTATATTCAAAAAATCCTCATCGTTGTCAGGAGGAACTGCACCGCCTTCCCACGCATAATATGCATTAGCAGCTCCATAATGGGGAGAAGATAAAAAGACGACTTTACCTACATCATTTCTGTAAAAATTTCCTTGCACATAGCTTCTAAGAAGTAAACCACCCATGCTGTGGCATACAACATCGACTTTATCGCAATTATTTTTTATTCTTGCCTCATTTATCTTAGACATAAGTGTGTTTACGCACTCAGGTATATCCTTCCACCACTCATAATAGCAGATAAAGAGATTCTTGCCTTCCATGTATCCCAATGATTTTAAATTTTCAATGAAAGAATCGTATATATAGCCTGCAGGTCCAAACCCCCATGCTTTGCCGACAAGCGTAGGAACATACATGGAGCCAAATATTCCGTGAATAAATACAAGAGGCCTTCTCATCACAATCACCTCATATAATTTAAGCATCTTTTGCTATAATTATATGAGGTTAAAATAATAATGTTATTGATATATTGTTTTTAAGAAAGCTTCAGATATTATCAAATCCTCAGGCGTAGTAATCTTTATATTTCTATAACTTCCTTCCACAAGCTTTACTTTATGTCCAAGTCTCTCTACAAGGACAGTATCATCTGTACCTAAAAAACCATCTTCCATCGCTTTTAAATGTGCCTCATATATAAGCCTGTATTCAAAAATTTGTGGCGTTTGGATGGCCATAAGATTTGTCCTGTCAGGTGTAGACACTACAAAATTGTCATCGTCAACTACCTTTATAGTATCTTTCACTGGAACAGCAATACCTACAGCACTGTGAAGTTTAGACTCTTCTATGCCCTTTTTTAGTGTGGTTTTGTCGATAAAAGGTCTTGCTCCATCATGTATCATCACTATGTCGCATCTGCTGTCCACAGCCTTTAACCCATTGAAAACAGATTCCTGCCTCTCCATTCCACCGGCAACTATCCGCCTTACCTTTTTAAAATTATATTTATCGACTATTTCCCGTCTGCAGTAATCTATGTCCTCATTAGACACTACTAAAACTATCTCATTAAGTTCCAATAATTTTTCAAAGACATTTAGAGTATAGTACAGAACAGGCTTTCCGTTTAATTTCAAAAAAACCTTGTTTAATTTTGTACCCATTCTTCTGCCTTTACCAGCAGCAACAATTATTGCACTAATAAACATAATACACCCTCTACAAAAAATATACTGGTAAAATTATATCACATTCACCATTTTTCCGCCATCGACAAAATAAAAAAGGCATCTTCAAAAAGAAAATGCCTTAAAAATCACATAGCTTTTTCTTGATCTGTTTGCTTCGGCTTGGCAAATATCATTCTACCTGCTGCAGTCTGCAAAACGCTTGTTACAAGAACGTCCAACGTATCACCTATGTGTTTTTTGCCACCGTCTACTACGATCATAGTACCATCGTCAAGGTACGCTATGCCTTGACCAGATTCCTTACCATCCTTTATAACTTGAACGACCATCTCTTCCCCAGGAAGCACCACAGGCTTTACTGCATTTGAAAGTTCATTTATATTAAGGACAGGTACGCCTTGAAATTCAGCTACTTTATTCAAATTATAATCATTTGTTATGACTTTCCCATTCATCATCTTGGCAAGCCTTAAAAGTTTCGTGTCTACTTCGGATGCGTCCACATCCTTATCTACAATCTGCACCTTCATGTCCAATTCCTTTTGTATTTTGTTTAATACATCAAGGCCTCTTCTGCCTCTATTCCTCTTTAATGAATCAGATGAATCAGCTATATGCCTCAATTCCTCCAGCACAAAATTAGGTATAATAAGTGGTCCTTCTACAAACCCCGTTTTACATATATCAAAAATCCTGCCATCTATTATGACACTGGTATCGAGAATTTTTGGTATTTCACTTATCTCTACTTTTTGCGATTTTTGCTGTCCCATCTTTTTCACTATCGCAAACAAATTCATAAATTCATCTTTTTTCTTCAATGATATGCTTATTCCAAGGTAACCGAAAAACACACTGATTATTATAGGAATAACCTTCCCTACAAACGGAAGTTGATAAATGGGAGCACTAATAAGATTTGCCAAAATCAATCCAATGATTAATCCAAAAGCGCCAACTAAGATATCGTATATCGGCGATTTTTGAAGCGCTGTCTCAAGCCAACCTTCGAAATCTTTTCCCCATTTAATAAGTTTAGGAGAAAAAATAAAAAATATGATTCCGCCTATCAAAGCCCCAACAGCGTATACAATGATTGATGTAATACTCGTCAATGTCAAATCCATCAGTTTTTGCAGCTTCAATACGGCCAAAGACAAATAAGCCGCTTCAAATCCCACTCCTAAGCCGACTATCGAAATAATTCCTCTTACAATTTTGTATAACATATATTCACCTCCACTTCTATTATTATCAAAAATGCCACTAATTATAAGTCAATGGGGAAATTTTATAAATGCACATAACAAATTTTACATGTATAGGGCTTCTTTAATAAAAGTATACTACTTATAGATAAACATTGTCAATTTACAAAAAATTTAGTCATGCTATAAATGTTATTTCGTGTAAATATTGACAACACAACATTTACAAGTATATAATTAACTTAAGATTTAAAGAAACGGGAGTGGCATAACCATGAAGGATATAATAGTCGATGATCTACAAAACACAGTAGAAGAATACCTAATACGTCACAAAAGCATTCTCGATATTTTGACAAAAATTCAAGAAAGCAGTGCCAGGGTCAACAGAGCAGTAGCAAAATCTGTTACAGAGTGCGGCTGTCTAAAAATCAATGCACAAAAACAAGAAATCCCTGAAGACGCCATGATAGAAGACGCACATAAGTACATTAAAACACATGTGGATGGTCAGTTGTGCGATAATTGCCGTGAAGTTTTGGAAACCGAAATCGGCAACAACATATTTTATATAATAGCACTTTGCAACACGCTTGGTTTAAATTTCTATGATATATTGCTTAAAAAAGATAAAGAGCTTAATACTCTGGGAGTTTTCAATATGTTATAATTTGGTGGGGATAGACCCACTTTTTATTTTGCAATAACATCTGTAAGTTCTACGATGTTTTTAATCTTTTTTATGTTCATATCGTAATTATTTTCTACCTTCATCTGTGGCACTACTATTGTTTTAAACCCCATCTTTTTAGCTTCACTTATCCTTCTCTCCAAATTGCTTACAGGTCTTACTTCGCCTATCAGTCCAACTTCACCAGAAAAACAGATGTCATTAGAGATAGGAATATTTAAATACCCTGATATTAAAGCTGCAACTATTCCTAAATCGGCTGCAGGCTCTTGTACTTTCAATCCACCAGCTATATTTAAGTATACGTCTGATTGCGAAAAATTTATCCCACATTTCTTTTCCAACACAGCCAATAAAAGCACAAATTTGTTGTAATCTATGCCTGTGGACATCCTCCTTGGTAACCCAAAATTAGTATGGCAAATGAGCGATTGAACCTCTAATAAAATTGGTCTCGTGCCCTCCATAGAGCTTATTACAGCAAGACCCGGAGCATTTAAATCTCTCCCAGACAAAAGCACTTCAGAAGGATTCTTTACCTCTTTTAAACCTTCTGATTCCATTTCAAATACACCTATTTCATTTGTAGAACCAAATCTGTTTTTGTAAGCTCTCAATATCCTAAATGACTGCGTCCTATCACCTTCAAAGTACAATACAGTATCTACCATATGCTCCAACACTCTGGGACCTGCTATAGAGCCTTCCTTAGTTACATGACCTATTATGAATACAGTGATACCGTTTTGCTTTGATAGCCTTAGAAGATGCTGCGTAACTTGCCTTACTTGCGACACGCTGCCTGGTATAGTTGTACTTTCATCTGCATACATAGTCTGGATTGAATCAACTATAATAAAACCAGGCGATATCTTTTCTACGTGCCTTTCAACATTGTTTATGTTAGTTTCGGCCAAGAAGTATACCTCCTGCTTGCCTTTTATGATTCTATCTGCTCTCATTTTTATCTGGCTTGATGATTCTTCTCCCGAAATGTATAAAACCTTTGTGAAATTAGACATCACGTCCGATATCTGCAAAAGCATGGTTGACTTGCCGATGCCGGGTTCTCCCCCAATTAAAACAAGAGACCCTTTTACAACACCACCGCCTAATACCCTGTCAAATTCGCCAATCCCTGTTTTTATGCGGTCTTCATCCTTTGCCTCTATATCTTTTAAAAGCTCAACTTTTGATGTAAGTATGCCTTCTTGCGACTTTTTGTCGCTGTCTTCAACTACCTCTTCCACAAACGAATTCCATTCATCGCAATTAGGACACTTTCCCATCCACTTTGTGCTTTCAAATCCGCACTGTTGGCAGATAAATTTAGTCTTATCTTTTTTCACATTTCCACCGACTTTCCATGTATATCTATCACTAAAATTATATCACATTGAAATATAAAAATTGGATACCCTCACTTAAGAGAGTATCCAATTATACTTAAACTTTCGTAAAATCAAATTTACCGTCTTTTAATTTAACTAACACTTTATCTCCAGATTTTATTTCGCCTTTCAGCATAAGCTCAGAAAGCTCACTTTCAACAACTTTCTGTATAGCCCTTCTCAATGGCCTTGCACCGTAAGTCACATCATAGCCCTCTTTAAGAAGTTCTTCTTTTGCATCATCTGTAAATTCAAGGCTTATGTTGTTATCTTTAAGCCTCTTATTCAAATCAGCGATCATCAAATCAGTAATCTTCCTTATGTCATCCTGCGTCAGTTGACGGAATACAATGATATCATCAATCCTGTTTAAAAATTCAGGCCTAAATGATTTTTTAAGCTCCTCTAAGATGTTTTCCTTCATCTTTTCATACGATTCTTTTTCTGCGTTGCTTTCAGGCATAAAACCTAAAGTCGTCTGCTTCTTAATAAGCTGTGCTCCAACATTGGAAGTCATTATTATGAGTGTATTTTTGAAATCTACCGTTCTGCCTTTTGAATCTGTCAGCCTTCCATCATCCAATATTTGCAACAATATATTAAACACATCTGGATGAGCTTTTTCAATTTCGTCAAACAAAATTACAGAATATGGCTTTCTTCTTATTTTTTCTGTAAGCTCTCCACCTTCTTCATATCCAACATATCCTGGAGGAGAACCGATAAGCCTTGATACAGAGAATTTTTCCATGTACTCAGACATATCTATTCTGACTATCGCTGATTCGTCTCCAAACATGGCTTCTGCTAACGCTTTGCTAAGCTCTGTCTTTCCGACACCTGTAGGTCCTAAGAATATAAACGATCCAATAGGTCTTTTCGGATCCTTAAGTCCAACTCTTGCCCTCCTTATTGCTCTTGCCACCGCGTCCACCGCTTCATCCTGTCCTATTACGCGTTTATGCAGTATCTCTTCCAAATGCAAAAGCCTTTCAGATTCTTCTTGTGCAAGCTTCTGTGTTGGAATGCCAGTCCAAAGGGATACAATTTGTGAAATTTCTTCAGCTCCAACGCTTTTTTCTTTAACTAATGAATTCTGCTGCCATTTTGATTTTAAGTTTTCCAGTTGCTCTTTAACTTTTTGTTCTTCATCTCTTATCTTAGCGGCTTTTTCGTACTCTTGTGTCCTTATAGCCTCTTCTTTATCTTTATTAAGCATATTTAATTTATCTTCCAATTCTTTTATCTCTGGCGGTGCTGTAACTGTCTTAAGTCTGACTCGCGACGCAGCTTCATCTATAAGGTCTATAGCCTTATCAGGAAGGAATCTATCTGTTATATACCTGTGTGAAAGTTTTGCTGCTGCTTCAATCGCTTCATCAGTAATCTTTATCCTGTGATGTGCTTCATACTTGTCCCTAAGTCCTTTTAATATTTCTATCGTTTCTTCAACAGAAGGCTCTTCAACCATTATAGGTTGAAATCTCCTTTCGAGAGCAGGATCTTTTTCAATGTACTTTCTGTATTCATCGATTGTAGTAGCACCAATGACTTGTATCTCTCCTCTCGCAAGGGCTGGTTTTAAGATATTAGATGCGTCTATGGCACCTTCTGCCGCACCAGCACCTATTATAGTGTGAAGCTCATCTATAAAAAGTATGACATTTCCTGCCTTGATGACCTCATTCAATACATTTTTCAGCCTATCCTCAAATTCTCCTCTATACTTTGTGCCTGCAACCATTGAAGCCATATCTAATGTTACAACCCGTTTGCCCTTTAAAATCTCCGGTATAGTACCACTTTCGATGGCCTCTGCCAATCCTTCGGCGATTGCAGTCTTACCGACCCCAGGTTCGCCAATAAGGCATGGATTGTTTTTAGTCCTTCTGCTTAAAATCTGTATTACTCTTTCTATCTCCTTTTCGCGTCCAATGACAGGATCAAGCTTTCCTTCCCTTGCAAGTTCTGTAAGATCTCTTCCAAACTGATTCAAGTTAGGTGTATTTGTATTCTTAGCTCTTTGCGCTTTATTTGTAGTGCCAGAAGGTTCTTCGCTTACCATCTTTACTATTTCTTCTCTGACTCTGTTGAAGTCTACACCTAACTCCATCAAAATCCTTACTGCTACGCCTTCACCTTCTCTAATAAGTCCCAATAAGATGTGCTCTGTTCCGATGTAATTTGTATTAAACCTTCTGGCCTCAGCAAAGCTAAGCTCTAAAACCCTCTTTGCTCTTGGCGTATATCCTACCACATCGCCAGGCACATTTCCCATTCCAATAAGTGATTCTACCTTTGCTCTTATATCTTCGTAAGTGACACCAAGGCTTTTTAAAACCCGCGATGCTATTCCATCTTCTTCTTTAATAAGTCCTAAAAGGATATGCTCCGTTCCCACGTAATTGTGGTAAAGTGAGCGAGCTTCCTCCTGTGCTTGATAAAGCACTTTTTGTGCTTTTTCCGAAAATCTGCCAAACATTGCCATAAAAACACCTCCTAAATTTTTATCCTTTAATCAATTTTGATACATACTCAGCCCTCTTAATATCCCTTTCATATGGCTCTAACTGTTTCCCTATTATTTTTTGTAGGTTTCCAGGCTGAATATGTGTTGTTATCTCATCTATCTTTTGAATGTCCAAATTTACAATGTTTAAAACAGCACCTAATCTAACGTCTGAAATAAGCTTCATGAATTCTTGAGTAGACATTACCTTTGCATTTGTCAAAAGACCGTATGATCTACCTATTCTGTCTTCAATCTGCACTTTTCTCTTCTTGTAAAGATCCTCTCTTGATTTTCTCTCATTGGATATAATCTGCTTTACAATGCCTTCAAGGTTTTCTATTATGTCTATTTCACTTTGACCTAATGTAACTTGATTTGATATCTGGTAAATATCGCCTAACGATTGAGTCCCCTCACCATACATGCCTCTTACTGCTATTCCGATTTTAGATACGGAGTTTAGAACATTGCCTATCTGTCCAGTTATAGTAAGTGCCGGCAGATGTACCATCACAGACGCTCTTATACCTGTTCCTACATTTGTAGGACATGCCGTAAGATAACCTAACTTTTCGTCAAAAGCATAGCTTATGTTTTCCTCAATCAAATCATCAATCTTGTCTGCCAGATCCCAAGCTTCTTTTAAATTAAGCCCATTAAATATAGTCTGAATCCTTAAATGATCCTCTTCATTTATCAATATGCTTACAGTGCCGTCGTTCTTTATAAGAGCACTGCCGTTTTTAGTATTTTGGGCAAGATCAGGGCTTATCAAATGTCTTTCAACAAGGGATTGCCTCTCAAGAGGAGTTATTTTTTTCATGTCGTACTCTAAAAACTGCGTTGAGAGTATCGTCTTACTGTCAAATATGGCCTTTTTCACTGATTCTTTAACTTTTTCTGCCTCACTTTCCGTCATGACAGACGGAAATGGAATATCGCTTAAATTTCTGGCAAGTCTAATTCTGCTGGAAATCACAACATCATTGTCATGGTCAAACATCAGCATCACCTACTTTCCATACTTTTTCTCCAATTCTCTGATTTTATCTCTCAATTTTGCAGCTTCCTCAAATGCTTCCTCTTTTACTGCTTTGTCCAGTTTCGCTTTAAGCTCCTCTATTTCTCTCTTTGCCCTTAATGCTCCACCAGTCTTTCTTGGAATCTTACCTCTATGTCCAGTGCTTCCATGAATTCTCCTTATAAGCGGATTTAATTCATCTGAAAATGAATCATAGCATCTACTGCATCCAAGCCTGCCTGTTTCTTTAAATCTGTCGTATGTCATGCCGCAATTGCTGCACTTTAATTGCTCTTCTACATAAGTATTTCCTGTATTTGGAAGAAAATTCATTAACCCTGCTAACAAATCCTGCACAGAAAATGGTGTAAAATTCACAAACGGTGAAAATGTCTCGCTGTTTAAAAGTCCTTCTTCTTGTGCACATTGCTCACACAAGTTCATTTCAGTCTTGACACCGTTTATTATTTGAGTATAATGGACTGTCGCTGGTCTTTCTTTGCATTTATCGCACAACATTTCAATCACTCCTTTTTATCAAATTATTTGAAAGTTCTGCTAACATCACCTTTAAAAGTATTGCCCTTAAAATAGGCTTTTCGTACTGTGCAACAGGTAAAATCTTATCGTTAAGCACAGATTTCATCAATGCAGCTTCCCTTTCGGTTATCAAATCATGTTCTAATAAAGTATCGATGTAAAGCCTGCCTTTGCTTTCTGTTATGTTGTCACCTATATCTGAAATCAATTTTGCCATCCAATCCTTAGAAACAGGTCTTTTGATTATTTTAATGTATCCGCCACCACCACGCCTGCTTTCAATGATATATCCATTTGATAAGTTAAATCTCGTCTCAAGTACATAGTTTATCTGTGATGGGGCGCAATTGAAAATATTAGCCAGTTCATTTCTCTTTATCTCAATATATTCTTCATCAGCTTCTTCTATCAAGCTTTTTATAAAATCTTCTATTAAATCGCTCAGCCTCGCCATCCCATCACCTCTTTCTTACTTTGACTTTCTTTGACTTTCACTTACTATTTTATTCCTCTTTTCTATACAGTCAACAGCCATTTAATTTATATTTTTCCATTTAAGCGTCATTTAAAGCAGATTAAACGTATATTTCAAATATTTATTAATTTTTACTCATCATAACTTTTATTTTCGCTAAAATAAAAATCACAATCACTGTAAAAGTCATTGTACTCATCTATAAACTCATGGCCTTTTCTCTTAATATTAGATTTTCCATACGCGCTTAACATCTTTACAATATCGTCATCTATGTTTATAAAATCATTATTGCCATAATAAATATTAGAAAGTCTGTGATGTAGTGGCATAAAAAAACCTCCTTTTTTAATTTATATTTATTTTTTTCAAAGGAGGTCAATTCATACTATAAAATTTTATTCAATTTTGACTCTATCTCTTTTATATCCACATCGCAACTGGCGACATTTGTATCTATAGCAGCTTTTACAACACTCAATGCAACCGCCTTAGCTACTCTTTTATCAAATGCTTTTGGTATTATGTAATCTTCATTTAATTCATCATCAGAAACCAATCCAGCAATTGCATATGCTGCTTGAATCTTCATTTCCTCATTTATCTCAGAAGCTCTAACATCAAGGGCACCTCTAAATATGCCTGGAAAAGCCAACACATTGTTTATCTGATTTGGAAAATCAGATCTTCCAGTTCCGATTACAAGTGCTCCGCCCTCTCTCGCCTCCTCAGGATATATTTCAGGAATTGGATTTGCCAATGCAAATACAATCGAATTTTTGTTCATGGATTTTACCATGTCTTTTGAAAGCACATTAGGAGCGGATACACCTATAAAAACATCCGCACCAATCAAGGCATCAGCCAACGTTCCCTTTATCTTATCTTTATTCGTAATCTTAGCAATTGATATTTTTGATACATCTGTATCATTTCTACCATCGTAAATGATGCCTTTTCTATCACATAACACAACGTCTCCAACTCCAGCATTGATAAGTAACTTCGCTATTGCAATGCCTGCTGCACCAGCGCCATTTATGACAACTTTGATACTATTCAAGCTTTTACCTGCAATTTTTAAAGCATTTATCAATCCAGCAAAAACAACAACCGCTGTCCCATGTTGATCGTCGTGAAAAACAGGTATATTCAAAGCTTCTTTTAATCTTTCTTCTATCTCAAAGCATCTTGGAGCAGATATATCTTCAAGATTTATGCCTCCAAAAGTAGGAGCTATGTTTACAACCGTCTCAACGATTTTATCAACATCTTTTGTAGCAATACAAATTGGAAATGCATCAATTCCTCCAAATTCCTTAAACAATACCGCTTTTCCTTCCATTACAGGCATTCCAGCCATAGCGCCAATATCGCCAAGCCCTAAAACGGCACTGCCATCAGTGACAACCGCTACAAAGTTACCCTTGTTTGTGTATTCATAAGCAACATCAGGATTTTTTTGTATCTCTTTGCATGGTTCTGCAACACCTGGTGTGTAAGCCAGCGACAAATCTTTTGAATCATTGACTGGCACTTTGCTTAAAATGCTGATTTTCCCCCTATTTTCTTTATGTAATTTTAATGCTTCTTCCCTTAAATCCATTGTTACCCTCCTTAAAGTATACAGTATATTAAGAATATTATATATCATAATCTTGCAAATATCTATTGCTTTAGATTGATAAATCACTAAAAAGTACAATCGATATTATTTAGAAACCCGCTATTTTGTTTTTGCTTATAAAAAAGACTGATGCACTATGACCTATTTAGTCGGTTGTGCAACAGCCCAATTTGAAATTACTCTTGAGATTTCTTTCTCGCCTCTATGACTTTTTCTGCAACAGCAGGTGGTGCCTCCTCATACCTTGCAAACGACATCTTGAATTCTCCTCTTGCCTGTGTCAATGACCTTAAATCTGTAGCGTATTTAGCCATTTCAGCCTGAGGAACTTCAGCAGTCACCACCTCCATATCTCCCTTTGACTCCATCCCTAATATGCGCCCTCTCCTTTTGTTTAGGTCTCCAATCACATCCCCCATATACTCTTCAGGTACCGTTACTTCTACGTGCATTATAGGCTCTAACAAAACAGGATTTGCCTCTTCCATGCCTTTCTTAAAAGCTATAGATGCAGCAACTTTAAACGCCATCTCAGATGAATCTACAGGGTGAAAAGAGCCATCCAAAAGTGTCGCTTTTATATTCACAACAGGGTACTTAGCAAGCACGCCTTCTTTTATGCATTCTCTAAGTCCTTTCTCAACCGCAGGAATGTACTGCTTTGGCACCGCTCCACCAAATATCTTATCTTCAAATTTAAACTCTCCTTCTTTGTACGGTTCAAATTCTATCCATACATGGCCGTATTGCCCATGTCCACCAGTCTGCTTTTTGTGCTTGCCTTCTACTTTTGATTTGCCTTTTATCGTCTCTCTGTAAGGTATTATAGGCTCTGTAAGAACACACTCTACGCCAAATTTGCTTTGAAGTTTCTTGGATATGACTTCTATATGCTGCTCACCCATGCCATATACTATAACTTGCCCTGTTTCGACATTTTTCTCGACTTTAAACGTCTGATCTTCCTCTTGAAGCCTCTGAAGTCCATTGCTTATCTTGTCTTCATCGCCTTTTGCTTTAGGCTCGATTGCCAAAGCCAATGTGGGCTCAGGAAATACAATGGGGCCATATTCTATTTGATTTGTCTGATCACAAAGTGTATCGCCTGTCATTGTAAATTGCAATTTTGAACATGCTCCTATATCACCAGCAACCAATTTTGAAACGGGGATCTGCTTTTTTCCTCTTAATACATACAACTGTCCAATCTTTTCATTTGCCTTCTTTGTACCATTATACACAGTGGAGTCAGAAGATACAGTTCCAGAAACTACTCTAAATATAGATAATTTCCCTACAAAAGGATCCGCTATCGTCTTAAATACAAAAGCTGAATAAGGTTTATTTTCATCTGCCACAGCCTTAAATTTGTTGGCCTCAATAGGCGATGGCAAAACATCTGTCATAATATTTAACAATGCATCTATACCGATATTTTTTAAGCTTGACCCACAAACTACAGGGAAAATGTCCCTACTTTTCACACCTTCCTTTAAACCTTTAAGCAATTCGTCTTTAGAAAGCTCTTCTCCCGCAAAAAACTTTTCCATCAAGGCTTCATCATTTTCAGCAATGTCTTCTATAAGCTCCTCTCTATATTGCGATGCACTTTCTTCCATCTCAGCAGGAATGTCTGTCTCTTGAACCTCCTTCTGGGTGTAAACGTATGCTTTATTCGTAATAAGGTCTACATATCCAGTAAAACTGTGTTCACTGCCAATAGGCAATGTCATAGGCACAACTTTATTGCCAAACTTATTTCTCAACTGATCAAGTGTCTTATAAAAGTCTGCATTTTCTCTATCCATCTTGTTTATAAAAACCACAGTAGGAAGCTTTTCAGCCTCTAACATTTGAAATGATTTTTCAGTGCCAACTTCAACCCCTGATGCAGCACAAACAACCAGTACAGCACTATCGGTAGCCTTCAATCCACTGATTACTTCGCCAAAAAAATCAAAGTATCCAGGTGTATCAAGCACGTTTATTTTGCAGTCTTTCCACTCAATCGGAATTACAGATGTGGATATAGAGATTTGCCTTGAAATTTCCTCAGGATCGTAATCAGATACAGTTGTTCCGTCTTCTACGCGCCCAATCCTATCTATGGCTTTTGCATTGTATAGTAGTGCTTCTGTAAGCGTAGTTTTTCCAGCTCCTCCATGTGAAACTAATCCAACATTTCTTATTTGTTGCGTTTTATAATCTTTCATATATATCCCCCTATCTTATTGCTTTAATATTATTATTCTATACTGATTTTAAATTTCCTTTTTTAATTTGAAATTTTTTTAAAAAACCTCCGGTATGCCCGGAGGTTTTTTATTCGCCAATTATTTCATATAAAATTTTTTTTGCTGCTTCTTCTATATCATCAGGTGTTGACATGTTTAATACAATTTCCGTAAACTCTTTAGCTTTTTCATAAGAAACATTTCTTATGATATTCTTTATATTCGGTATTGAACTTGCACTCATTGAAAATTCATCCAAGCCTAATCCTAAAAGAATAACCGTTGTAAGAGGATCTCCCGCCATTTCACCGCACATAGCTGTGAATATGCCTTCTTTGTGTGATGCATCTATGACATTCTTAATAAGCCTTAATATAGCAGGATTAAACGGCTTATAGTAATCCTTTATCCTCTCATTCATCCTATCAACAGCAAGCGTGTATTGGCACAAATCGTTAGTTCCGATGCTAAAGAAGTCTACTTCTTTTGCGAGAAGATCCGCAGTCACTGCAGCAGATGGTATTTCTACCATTATGCCAACTTTTATGTTTTTATCATATTTTATGCCCTTTTGATCCAGTTCTTCTTTAACTTCGTTTAAGATCTCATTTGCCTTTCTTACTTCAACTACCGAAGAAATCATCGGATACATTATCAATATATTTCCAAATGCACTGGCTCTAAGCAAAGCTCTAAGCTGTGTTTTAAACATCTCTCTTTCGTCAAGACAAAGCCTTATGGCTCTGTAACCCAAAAATGGATTCATCTCGTCCGGCATATTTAGATATGGTAGCTTCTTATCACCGCCAATATCTAATGTCCTTATGGTGACTGGTTTGCCATTCATCTTCTCTGCAACGTATTTATATGCTTCAAATTGTTCTTCTTCTGTAGGAAAATCATTCCTATTCATGTACAAAAATTCTGTTCTAAAGAGTCCTATCCCCTCAGCACCGTTTTTCAAAGCACCTTCTACGTCATTAGGAGTGCCGATATTTGCCGCCAGCATCGATTGCTTTCCGTCTGTCGTAACTGCAGGCAAATCTTTTAACTCTTTTAGCTTTTCAACTCTAATTTTGTATTTATCGCGCTTTTCTTCATATTCCTTGAGGACATCTTCAGTGGGATTTACAATTACTACTCCTTCGTTTCCATCTACAATGGCGATATCACCATCAGAAACTTGCTTAGTGACATTTCCTGTGCCAACTACTGCTGGAATTTCTAATGATCGTGCCATAATAGCAGTGTGGGAAGTCCTACCACCTACATCTGTAGCAAATCCTAAGACTTTTTCTTTTCTCATTGTAGCCGTGTCAGATGGTGTTAAATCTTTGGCAATTATTATCACATCTTCATCAAGCTCTGACAAATTTACATCCACTATACCGTGTATATTATTTATTATCCTATGCCCAACATCTCTTAAGTCAACCGCTCTTTCTTTTAAATACTTGTCATCAAGTGATTCCATCACAGATGCATGCTGTTCAATGACGTGATTCACTGCATTGTCAGCCGTAACATAGTCAATTTTTATCATATTTACAACAGAATCATAAAGCTCTGGGTCGTTTGCCAGCATAAGATGTGCTTCAAAAATCTCAGCCTTGTCTTTTCCAAACTCCCTTTCCGTCTTTTCCTTGATCTTTTCCAATTGAGCTTTTGTCAATTCAATCGCATTTTCAAATTTTGCTATTTCATCTTTTACCATTGATTCATCGATATTTTGTGTATTGATTTCAGCAAATTTCTTCGTGTACAAAAAAACCTTGCCTATTGCAATACCCGGTGAAGCCGCAACGCCTTTTAACATCTTTTTTCCTCCTCATTTGACTTTAATAGATATTATAGCATAATAGTAGTAAAATTTTAAGTGTTTATAATATTTTGCCAACAGTTATTAACTGGCAAACAACAAGAATAGTGTATCATTTATAGACTGTTTTTTCAAACATATTTCACTTATCCCACCTTCACAATTTATCATATCATAAAAATCAAATTAATTGAAGTTTGTCTATGAAAACAAATCAAAATATAACAAAATGAGGAGTTAACCTCCTCATTTCTGAAGTATCTTAAGAGCATCTTCAACGACTGCCTTCGCATTTTTTATGGCCTTTTGCGCCTCTACTTTATAAATTGGTTTATCTTTGAACCTCGATTCTTCTTTCACAGCTACATCTGCTGCAAATATCACTAAGTCTGCCTCATCCACTTCTTTTTTTGATATTTTATTTTCAATACCTATTGAACCTTGTGTTTCCACTTTGATTTTATGCCCTAATTGCTTTGCCGCCTTCTCCAATGCTTCAGCAGCCATATACGTATGTGCTATTCCTGTTGGACAAGCTGTAACTGCTACAATTTTCATTTTCATCGACCTCTTTTTTGTATATTATATTATATTCATTATATGATAAATAATCATGCTGTTACTTCTTCATCTACATTTTCATCTTCTGCAACATTTTTCTTTAGACTATTTACAATTAACGCCGTCACTGCAATCCCAACTAATACTGCAACTATAAAACCTATTTTGTTATCTATGACAGGCAATACTATAGGACCACCGTGTGGTGCATGGTCACCAACTTTAAATATTGCCGCAACTGCTGCAGATATAGATGAACCTATCATTATAGATGGAATGACTCTTAACGGATCTCCTGCAGCAAATGGTATTGCACCTTCAGTAATGCCAATCAAGCCCATTGCCAACGCACCATATCCAGCTTCTCTTTCTACCTTTGTGTACTTTTTAGGAGCTAAAAGTGTTGCAACACCCATGCCTAATGGTGGAGTACATATAGCGGCCGCAATCGGACCCATTATAGTATAAACTCCTTGACCTATCATTGCTGCACCAAACAAAAACGCAACTTTGTTGACAGGGCCGCCCATGTCAAACGCAATCATGGCACCCATTATTAAAGCCAGAACTATAGCATTACCTGTAGACATTGATTTTAACCAATTAGTCATAGCCTCCATTGCTGAAGCAATAGGATTGCCTAAGATGTATATCATAAGGCCACCTACAATAAGTGATGTCAATATTGGTATCACAAATATAGGCATTATAGGCCTTAAATTTTTATGAACTTTCCAACCCTTTATCCATCTGGCCACATAACCTGCAATAAATCCGGCTACTATTCCGCCTAAGAAGCCTGCTTTCAACTGATTCGCCAATACACCGCCAACGAGTCCGGGTGCTATACCAGGTCTATCTGCGATTCCAAACGCTATAAATCCAGCGAGAACCGGTACCATCATAGAAAATGCCGCAGAACCTATATCATTCATGTTTTTAAGTACAGGATTTGTTATTACAGCTCCTTTACCTGCTTGCACACCACTTAAAGCAATTGAAAAGGCAATCAAAACACCGCCAATTACAACAATCGGTATCATGTAAGATACACCAGTCATAAGATATTCCCTAACTCTTTTCAGCTCTTCTTTCATCATGAATTCCTCCTTTTACTCAATATTTATGTCATTTAAAGCTTCCAAAATTTCAGTTTTATCATTAGCCTTTTTTAGCCTTTCCACAAACTTCTCATCCATAAGCTTTCTTGATAATTGCGATAAGATTTTAAGATGAATTCCATTTACGTTTTTGTTTGGAATCCCCAATAAAAATATTATTTCTACTGGGTTTCCATCGAGAGAATTCCACTCTATACCACGGACCGATTTTCCAAAGACTATCATCGCCTCCTTTACAGCATCTGATTTTCCATGTGGTATCGCAATACCATTGCCTACACCTGTTGTGTATGTCTTCTCTCTTTCAAACACACTTTTAACAAAATCATCAACAGAAGTGACTTTACCATCATTAAAAGCAAGTTGTGATAACTCTATTATGGCACTTCCCCTGTCTTTCGCTTCTAAGTCTAGTGTGATTAAATTTTCGTTTATTATCATATAGGTTCCCTCCAATATGCAAGTTAAATGAATTGATGAATCTTATTGCCACATTATTAAGGTAAATATATTTACTAATACACCATCACTTCTTGTATAGATTATATCGCTATATTTCGATATTTTCAATACGTTAATCGTTTATCTTTTGTTCCTGATTAATGCGGTAATAATTTATCATTTACCATGTCGTATAAAACATGTACTCTTTTATAGCAATTAAAAAAGCGGGTTTCACCGCTTTACAACATATTATTCATCAATAATTTTTCAATTTCTTTTTTGTCCTTCATTTTAAGTAAATTTTCCCTAAAATTCGTATCGTCAATATTATTGTAAAGTTTCCTAAAGAACTTACTGGCATATTTTATATCAGCAGCATTTATTGATACCATTATGACCAATGTCACATCGCCATCACCCCAGCTTATAGGCTTTTTTAAGCGTGTAACTGATATGACAGATTTGTTTACATTCTCGGGATTTCCATGTGGAATCGCAATACCATTGCCAATATATGTAGAGGAGACTTCTTCTCTTTTTAACACATCGTCCAAATACTCATTTTTAACATAGCCTGTTCTGATTAGTTCAGACACTACATACTTAAGCAGCGTTATTTTTTCTTCAAATTCTCTATCTACATCAATGATTTCTACATCAACTATCTTTTTGCTTTCATAATATTCATCTATAAAATTTTCTAATTTCTTTATATCGCTTTGTGTCAAAAGCGGTGTTATATTAATAACTGGTTTGTTGCTTTCGACCGGCACAGTAGATATAATAAAATCTACATTATCTGACGTTTCGTCATTAAGTGATAATGACGATACTATTTCAGCCACTTCTATATTTTTAAACCATCTTTCCAGTCTTACAGCTAAAAGCTGGGATGTGCCAATTCCACTGGAACATACAACCAAAGCCCTAAGAGGCTTTTTTGCCCTTTCAAAAGCCGCGCCTAAATGTAAAGTAATATATCCAAGTTCTTCTTCTCCCGCTTTTTTGCCAATGTATTTTTCAAAAACTGTACTTGTCATCCAAGCTACGCCAAATATATCTGGATAATTTTCTTTGATTTGATCCAATATAGGATTACGAAGCGTCAATCCGTACTTTAGCCTATTTATAGTGGGCTTCAAATGCAATATCAATCCATTTAAAAGTTGACTATCTCCACTAAAATCAACAGATAAAGCTTTTTCTGCTATCTTTATTATCTCTTTTGCCATCGTAACAGCTATATCAATATTTTCATCTTCTTTTATTTCAATATCTATGTCGTCGAGTTTGTTCTGCTGCATTTTTGCACCTAATATATGAAGCAAAATATATCCAACTTCTGAATCAGGCAACTTTATATTAAAATTCTCCTCAATCTCTTTGGCAGCTTTCTCTGCAATCGTATATTCTTCATGTCTTTTTAATTTGTTTAATACATCTTTTGACAATCTTATGTCTTTATTTCTTCTAAGCCTTTCCATCGATATTGCTATGTGGATAATCAGACTTATAAATGCTTCGTCAGAAAACATAAATTCCAGCCTTGATTCCATATTTGATACTATTTTTTCTAACTTTTTGTAATCAATGTCAATTAGCTCTTTTAATCGTGTTAACGTCTTATAGTCTATTCTGCCTGTGTAATCATCATACAAAAGTTCCTTAATCTCATCTTGACCTTTATTAGAGACTATTAAGCTTGCTGCGGCATTTCGCCAATTTTCTTCATCTCCAGATATCTCTATGCCATAATTGGTTTTCTTTATCAATTTCAAATTGTACTTTGAAAGCCATTCTTCCACCGATTCAAGGTCCTTGTGAATTGTAACTTTGCTTACATAAAGTTCCTCTGCAAGTTCTTTAATAGTCATATTTTTATTGCTCATAAAAAGTCTTCTTAATATATAATTTTTCCTTGCCTCCGGAGAAAATGGCTCCATAAATTTTGTAGAACTGCTTAATTCAGTAGAAAGATCAAGCTTTTTATTTTCAGGGCCTTCAATCATAATACCAGTTCCAGGTTTTTTCAATAATTTTAAACCTCTTTTAATCAAGTATTCTTCTATTTTTTTTAAATCATTTCTAATCGTTTTGTTAGAAACCCTCAACCTTTCTGCAAGTTCATCAACAACTAAAGGCTCATCAGTGTTTAATAGTATTTTAATTATCTCAATATCCCTTTCAGAAATACTCATGTTTCACATACCTCCTCCCACATCAAATCCAGTTTCAATCAAAGTATAATACAACATAAATGCCGGCGTGAACCGGCGTTTATTAGTCTTTGCTGTTATCAGCAACATTTTGATCAGTTTGATTGTAAGCATCATTAACAGATTTTTCTGCTTCATCGTTTAATGTAATGACTTGCTGTGTAAACTCGTTTGAAACTTTCTCCCTGTACTTGCTGTCAAATATATACCTAAATATCTCCATTTTGAATTCCTCCTTGAAAGATCGCTTATATATATTGTATCCACTCAAAATGAAGATATTATGAAGATTTATATTTCATACACTGCGACTCTATCTCTGCCTTTTGTCTTGCACCCGGCATAAAGAGCTCTATCAGCATGGCTTATGAGCTTTTCCGCTGATTCTGCTTTGTTTGGAAAATCAGCAACGCCAGCGCTGACAGTTATATTTATGTCACCAGCATCAGTCTTTATAGGCTTAGATGATACTTCATATCTTATTCTTTCGGCAATCACACATGCCTGTTCCGCTGTCAAGTTTGGAAGTATAACAGAAAACTCCTCTCCGCCATATCTTGCAACGATATCGTTGTTTCTAACACAGCTTTTTATCCTCGATGCAATCTCTCTAAGTACGGCATCTCCAACCATGTGTCCGTACGTATCGTTAATCTGTTTAAACCTATCCACATCCAACATTATCAGGCTCACAGGAGTCTTCTCAATAGACGACTTTGCTATACTGTCATGCAATATCTGATCGAAAAATCTCCTGTTATAAGTTTTTGTAAGAGGATCAGTAATAGACCTTTTGCTTATCTCAAAGTACCTTTTTGCGTTCATTATAGCTATTGAAGACTGTTCCGATAATGCCTCCATTATCTTTAAAGAGTCTTCATCAAATGCGTTGATTTCGTTTTGAAACGCAGATATACAGCCTATTACACCTTCCGCCCCTTTTATAGGAACTACGATTGCAGAATCGTAATATTTAGATATATTTTTGTCTGAGTAGCGCTTATCTGCTTTTAAATTGCCTATCATTACAGATTTCCCTTCACCTGCAACCTTACCTATTAGCCCTTCATTGTTCATGTACACATCTTTAAAAGCACCTATTGATTCTTCCCTGCACTTAGTCTTTTCATTTATCAAAAATCCATTGTCATCCTTCAAATAAATAGCTATTCCCGATACGGTTACTACTTTTTCCGTTTCGTACAATATTGCTTCTAAAGTTTTGTCTAAATCCAACTTCGAATTGATTATTTTCACCATTTCATATAAAGCATTTAGCCTCTGGTTGGCCTTGTAAAGATCTCTAAAAGCCTTTATGAAAAACGACAGCAAAATCAAAGGTATGACGTGATATATAAAAATAACAGTGCCAAATTTCATATACATATTAGCTAAAAATATGCCTACAGGTACCATTACAAAATAAGAAACCAACTCTAAAACTGAGCTTTCCGTCCAGTATTTCTTAAATAGAATTTTCCCTTGCGCTTTCAACGCGTAGTACAAGATAAAGTAATTTATTACAAAACTTGTAAGCACATAAATCACCACATATATAAGCTGTCCAACTGAAAATTGTCCGATTTTCCCACCTAAAATCTCATAAAGATGCCCTGCTACTATGTATGTTATGGAAAACATTGCTCCATTTAAAAATCCATTCTTTACTTTTTTTCTGAAAAATATTGTCTCGATCATGGTAGATGCAGTAGCCAAAAGAGCAGACGACTCCGCACCATATATCAAGAAAGATGCTATCGTGATTACAGGGCTTATGGAAAGCTTTATATCGGTGTACTTTATACCCAAATTGTCAAGAGTAACCATGGCTATCAGGAGTATAGCAAACAGCTTCATATCAATTTTAATGCCGTATTTAAAGCATGTGTAGATAAGAAGCGAAAACCCCACCGCAATTAACACAAAATCAAACAATGTTTCCCTTTTTTTTAACATTTTTAACCCCTCTTAATCTAATTAATGTGTTATTCGACACAAATTAAAAAAATCCTTCATTGTTAATAAACAAAATTTTATACACAAATGAAATTATATCACATCTAAAATTCATAATATGTCGTTTTTTGAGAGAATAAAAAATCTCCCCGTTTCAGGGAGATCTTTTTTAAAACTTAACCGCATTTTGAGTAGCCACAGTTTTTGCACACAACACATCCGCCTTCATGTTCTATTTCACTGCCACATTCTGGGCAAAAGCGTTCTTCTTGTGTGTCATAAGTATATGCCGCCTGTAAAGCCGCATCATCGTTTTTATGGCTGCTGCCATTTATAGGCACATCAATTGGTGCGAAGCTTTCATCTTCTTCAACTTTTAATTTCATAACTTTCTCAATGACTTTAGCAATGGCATCTGGACATGAAAGAACCTTGATTTCCTTATTATTTGCCATTTGCCTTAATGTAGAATGGCACCTTATACCTTTTAGCTGCTCTACTATTGATTTCGCATCAAGACCTGATCTTAAAGCTATGGATATAAGTCTACTGGTGGCCTCTGACTGAGACGGACAGCCTCCGGCTCGTCCTAAGTTAGTGAACACCTCGCATATACCTTTGTCATCGTAATTGACGGTAATGTACAAGTTGCCACAACCTATTCTCACTTTTTCAGTTATGCCTTTCGTCACAGAAGGCCTCGGTCTTGGGACGATTTGATTGCGACCTTCTTGTTTGTCTTCTTTCACACCTTCTTTTTCAACTTTCTTTATCCCCAAATTCAGCACTTGTGAATCACGACTTCCATCGCGATAGATGGTGACGCCTTTAAGCCCTAATTTATAAGCCAGCTCGTAAACTTCCCTTACGTCGTCTACAGTCGCATCATGTCTGAAGTTCACCGTCTTTGAAACCGCATTGTCGACGTGCTTTTGAAAAGCCGATTGCATCCTTATATGCCATACAGGATCTATGTCGTGAGCTGTTACAAAAACCCTTTTAACATCATCCGGTATGCCATCAATGCCTTTTAAAGTGCCTTGTTGCGCTATCTTCTTCATCAATTCTTCTGAATAAAATCCTCTTTTCAAAGCTACTTCCTTAAATACAGGGTTGACTTCCACAAGCTGGGTATTATCCATCACATTTCTTGTCATGGCTATTGCAAAAAGCGGCTCAATTCCACTGGATGTTCCTGCAATAATAGATATTGTGCCAGTAGGTGCTATAGTTGTAGTTGTTGCATTCCTCAATCTTATGTTCTTGTCTTTGTATATGCTTTTATCGTAGTATTTAAAAACGCCTCTCTTTTCTGCAAGTTCCATCGATGCCGCTTTAGATTCTTCATCGATAAATTTCATCAATTTATCAGCAAATTCTACAGCTTCTTCAGAATTATAAGGTATATTAAGCATAAGAAGCATGTCAGCAAATCCCATAACTCCTAATCCTATTTTTCTTGTACCTTTCGTCATTTCATCTATCTGTTGCAATGGATACTTATTTGCATCGATCACATTGTCAAGAAAATGGACAGCATTATGAACAGTATCTCTCAATTTACCATAATCTACTTCGTATTTGCCGTTTTCCTCTTTAAGCATATTTTTTAGGTTTATAGAGCCTAAGTTGCAGGATTCATATGGCAAAAGTGGCTGTTCACCACATTGATGAACTACTATTCCATTACAAATCATAGAATGTGTAACAGGTTCAGTTAAATCATACACTACTTCTTTACCAATTTTTTCAATTGCTGCAACTTCATCATAAAATTTCGTTTTATAGAATGATTTATACTTAATATTGCTAAGTGCTTTTTGTTTCTTTTCAGACATAAACCCAATCTCTTTGGCAAATTTATCACGTGATTTGCCAAAAATACCTAACTCATACAAAATACCATCAGTGCTATAAAATTTTTCTTCTCCATTAACAGAAGTATACTTAAACGTTGCTTTTCTTGGTTTTCTCGAACGATCGAATATGACACTTTTCATACCCAAATTTATAAGCAATATTTGCACATCTTGCAGTAACCTTTTACTTTTTGATGTCAATACTACCCATGAACTATTAGACTTAGGATTATCCCTAACACTTCCATCGGCTGTAAACAGTGCTTGTAGGAAACCTACAACGGCTTCATATGGAGCTTTATATATGCTTTGAGGCACTTGCTTATTTTCTGCTTTCACATTTTTTACACCCAATTTTTTAAAAAACTCTACAAGGTATTTACTATGGTATGAAAGATGATAAACACCGTTTTCTCTTTTAACTTCTTTTACATCTTTGCCATATATATTATTAATAAATGGTTTTAGGTGATACATTACTTCTACATCATCATTTCCAAAAGTAAATCCTACTCTTGTATCTTTATCACCATCTCTTAGCCAACCATCGCCTATAAGCCAGCCCAATGTCTGTCCAAGCTCTTTAGACCATTTATTAGGCAAATTTAATGTATAAGTCCTTCCATTATTTCCAGTATAAATATTATCTACTTTAAAAGGAAGTTCATAAACATTCGAAAAAAATCCATCTCCTGATTGTATTAAAATTTCATCACCAATTTTAATCCTACTAAGTTCTTTCCATCCTTTTGATGTTAAAAATCTATGATCAGGAGTTGCTTTTATCTCATAGCCTGATTTCAGTGTTAATTTGATTACATCTTTTTCTCCATTATTGTATACTTTACTTATCATGTTTAAAGATGTACCTTCACTATTCAAATCAGGGACAGCTTCTGTAATATATCCTCCATTTACTACTTGATATTGTGTCATAGGGACTCTATTATCTGTTACAATATTCAATCCCCCATTTTGATATTTATTATATATCTCATCAATTCTCATCAAACCATACTCTGTAGATACCCACGTATCCCCAGTGACACATGGGTTAGTTGATTCTATCTCACCCACAAGAGGCGTCGGATTTTTTTCGTTTATGCGATCTAAAAATACGATTCCAGGTTCTCCGTTTTTCCAAGCCATTTCCACAATAAGCTTAAATACTTCTCTGGCATTTAAGCTTTTCACGACTTTATTGGTATGCGGATCTATTAAGTCATAATCCTGTCCTTTTTCAACTGCTTTCATAAAATCTTCTGTTATTCCTACACTTATGTTAAAATTGGTGATTTCATTGTTGTCTTGCTTGCACTGTATGAATTCAAGGATATCTGGATGATCTATCCTAAGTATGCCCATATTTGCTCCACGGCGTGTGCCGCCCTGTTTTACCGCTTCAGTAGCAGAATTAAACACTTTCATAAAGCTTACAGGCCCAGACGCTACACCACCTGTCGATCTTACTGTAGCTCCTTTCGGTCTAAGCCTTGAAAAGCTAAACCCCGTACCACCGCCGCTTTTGTGAATTATGGCAGCATACTTCACTGCGTCAAATATTTCTTCCATGGAATCCCCCACAGGAAGCACAAAGCACGCCGAAAGCTGTCCTAATGGCCTTCCCGCATTCATAAGCGTGGGAGAATTAGGCAGAAAGTCCAAATTCGTCATCATCTCATAAAACTTTTTTTTGACCTTTTCCGTATCTGCGTTTATATCGTATTCTTTGTCTACATCTGAAATTGCTTTCGCAACTCTCTCAAAAAGCTCCTCAACGGTCTCAACGACGCGTCCATTCTCATCTTTTGCCAAATACCTTCTCTCAAGAACCTTCTTAGAGTTTTCAGTTAAATTCATTTAAAACCTCTCCTCATATGTATTTAACTACAATATTTTGTATGCTGATAAAGTTAATTATACATCTTATTGTGTGTTTGAACAAATCTATTCTCATTGAATTTTTCTGTCCATTTGCCGTGATTTTTCTTCATATCTTAAAATTTCTAAATTTTTATATCGTCATTTGCAAATTTTATTTGATACGCCATAAAAAAATATCCCGCCATCATGAACGGGATATTTTTTCCAAAAGCTCATCTATAATTTCTTTGTCGTATTCTCCATTTACATAACCTATTCTAAAGCTATTGTCGCCTTTTCCCACAAGTTCTTTTATGATTTTAGGCCTTTCTATCCAAATATCCAATACATTAAAATCATAGTCGAGAAATACGAATGTAGGTATCTTTGCTTCTTTGTCTTTGCAAAATGTCATCATGTCTTCTTCGTGCCCTTTTCTTTTCAATATGCGAAAATCGATTCCCAATATAGCACATATTTTAGCCATTATAGGTAAGCTTACTTGGCAGTCCGGGCACCAGCTTTCAGCAAAAGCCAAAACATTTGAAACCATGCTGCTATTTTTAATATTCTTTATGCTTTCATCTATATTTACAATCTCAAACCTGTTTTTGAAAATTTCCGTTTTTTTGTTGTCTCCACTTTTAATAAACTCATCAAAGCTTATACCGCTATCAAACAATTTATTAATATCCACAAAAATCACCTATCTGTTAAAAAATGAGCCCAAAACAGTCTTTGCGCTGGACAATGTCATCCCCAAAAGACTGCCGCTTCTCGTCATTATCTCATCCAAAGCATCTACAACTCTATCAATCTGCTCTTTAGTCACAATAAGCGGCGGTTCAAACCTTATAACGTTTGGATTGTTAAGGGTATATGCGGTTATAATATGATGTTTATTTTGAAGTTCTCCAGCCACCAATGAACCTAAATATTCGTTGGACAATTTTGATACGGCTCCTCCAGACAATTTGTCTAAAAGCCCGCCTTCTGGCTGGTTAAATTCAACACCTATCATAAGCCCTTTGCCTCTTACATCTTTTATCAATTTATGTTTTTCTTTTAGTTCCTTTAGCCTCTTTAAGAAGTACTCTCCTTTTTCTCTCGCAGCATCAGGAAGGTTTTTGTCTAAAATAAGTTTTATAGCTGTAATGCCAGCAGCACATGCCAACGTATTGCCTCCAAAAGTTGATGTATGTAAAAGACACCTATCGGTAGTTCCATATCCTTTTTTCCAAATCTCATCCTTTGCAATATACGCACCTATAGGCATCACACCGCCTCCTAAGGACTTAGCCAAGCACATTATATCAGGCACCACATTTTCATGTTCACAAGCAAACATCTTTCCAGTCCTGCCAAACCCAGTCTGTACTTCATCAAATATAAGATACGCATCGTATTTCTCAGTAAGCTCTCTCACTTCTCTTAAATATCCATCTGGCGGCACTATGACGCCGCCTTCACCTTGTATTGGTTCAACAATAAATGCAGCTACATCTTTTCCCTTTAACGCATCTTCTAATGCATTGGCGTCTCCATATTCCACCTGCACTGTGTCGGGAAGGAGAGGCATAAAGTACTTCTGGTATTTTTCACGTCCCGTAACAGAGAGAGCTCCTGCAGATTTTCCATGAAATGAATTTTTGCAGTAGACTATTTTATGCTTGCCTGAAGCAATTTTAGCAAGTTTCAAGGCGCCTTCCACTGCTTCAGCACCGCTGTTGCAGAAAAAGCTTTTCTTTAAATCGCCAGGCGTAACCATTGCCAAATCATACGCCAGTGCCCCCGGAAAATCATTTACTGCAGCCTGAAGTATGTTTGGAAAATCTTTCACTTTTTCTATCGCTTCATAAATCTCATCTGGATTGTGACCTAAATTTAATGCACCATATCCGCCAAGAAAATCCAAATATTCATTTCCATCGCTGTCCCATACAGATACGCCTTTTGCTTTCACAAAAAGTTTATCAAACTGCAACATCGACAACATAGAAACAAAATTAGAATTCACGTATTCCTTGTAATTTTCCCGCACCTGGCTCCTGTTTAGTCTAAGCGCATCATCGCACGTTATGTATTTTTGATCCTCTTTCATAAAAAACATCCTTTCTTTAAATTTAAAATAATACCATCAGTATAAATTTGTTTTATAAATGAAAAATATAATTAAACACCAAAAATCATTGGAGGTGTTTTTGATGTCAATCAGAAAGAGCCACTGGACCAACATCAAGGGAAACCGAGTGGAATTCGCTGCTGACATCTACAAGTGGGAGACAAGGCATTTTAAGCGCGAAGCAAAATCGCAAAAAGTCCAGTACAGAGCCCACAACCATGGCATAAGCAAAGATGTAAAAAGGCCTATGCACGACAAAGTCACATGAGGGAGAAACATCTCTCCCTCTTTTAATGGTGATGGTGATGATGGCAGCAATCATCGTGACAATTATCTTCATCTACAAATTTTATGCTGTCAAGCTGCTGTTTTACTCTCTGTCTTATTTCCTTTACGTACTCCATCCTTAATTTTGACTGCTCTATCTTTTCTTCATCTGTTAAACCTTCATTTTTTGATTTATGGTACAGATAATTTATCCTGTCTATCATCTCTTTTGTAATCATATATTCACCTCAATTACTAATTAATAATTATATTATATGACTTTTATCAAAAAAACAAAAGACGAGTAACCTCGCCCCATGAATATGGTTAAATTTTAATTTTAACTTCACCTTTAATGTCAATAAAGTTTTCTTTAACGTCGCAACAATATGCGTACGCTTCAACACCGGATTCAATAGCATCTTTCAAAGCAGATGCAAATTTAACATCTGTCTTTACATTTGGCGTAAAGTAAAGCACATCATCCATCTGCACGAGAAAAACGACAGCAGCCCTCATACCTTCTTCTTTAGCTTTCTTAAGTTCCATCATGTGTTTTGTTCCTCTTTCAGTTGGTGCATCCGGAAACATTACAACGCCATTTTCCTCAAGGGTTACACCTTTCACTTCTACGAAAAAAACTTCATCTTTTTTAGAAAGCCTAAGATCAAATTTGCTGTTTTTATATGTCTTTTCTTTTTCGATTACATCATAACCTACAAACTTATCTAATTTGCCTTTTAAAATGTTATCCATCACCACTTTGTTGGGAATCTGTGAATCGATAGATATAAGCCTTTTTCCTTTATAGACGAATTCTAATTCGTAAGGAGTTTTTCGCCCAATTCCTTCCCTCTTTTCAAGGACAACAGTTGCGCCAGGCACAAAAAGTTCCTTGCACCTACCTGTATTTGGAACATGAACAGTCATAATTTCACCATCTATCTCTACACGAGCTAAAAATCTGTTTATCCTCTCCAAAAATCTCCCTCTTACAATAGGGTTTTCTATAAACATTTAACGCCGACCTTCCACAGTTACTTTGTAAAGTCCTGTATGGTTACTTCAGCAAAACTCGTAGGAGTTTCCCACAGCCTTATGCTGAAAAGATGAAATCTATCATCTTTTAAAAGAGGGTCTAACTTCCTCCACATCCAAATTGCTATATTTTCACACGTCGTATTAAAGCCTAAGACTTCATTTAAGTACGCATGATCCAATTTTTTTACCACTTCACTATCAACGATAGCTTTAAGATGAGCAAAATCTATGACCATTCCCTCATCGTCTATACTGCCTTCCACCGTTACCTCCAGCTTGTACGTATGCCCATGAAGATTTTCGCACTTGCCATTGTACCTGGTCAAATTGTGGGCACTGTCAAATGTGAATACCTTTGTCACCTTCATATTTACACCACCTTGTACCAATCTCTCTTTAATAGTTTGACACCTTCTCTATCCGGCAGCCTTTCTATTATGCGAGACAATTTCTCCCCATCTTTTGTTATGTAAGGTGCAATATCATTAAGTGGAATCAACACAAAAGCTCTTTCCCACATGCGCTCATGAGGTATTTTTAAATCGTCATCATCTACAACCAAATCACCGTACAGAAGGATGTCTATGTCAATCGTCCTCGGGCCCCATCTTACAGTTCTCTCTCTTTTAAGCTCTTTTTCTACACTATTCACAACCTTTAACAGTTCATGTGGTTTAAGTTCCGTTTTTACCTTTGCTACGGCATTTAAAAATTTACCTTGATCTTTATAACCTACAGGTTCTGTCTCGTAAATAGGCGACACCTTTTCTGTGATAACAGAATTTTCTGAAAGCTTCATAAGGGCGTTTCTCAAGTATTCTTCCCTATCGCCCATGTTAGAGCCAATTGATAAAAAGACATCTTTCATCTTACCATCGCATCCGTCATCTTGGCCACTCGCCACATTTCTTTCACGTCGTGCACTCTGACAATGTCAGCACCTTTCACTATTCCAACCGCAACTGTGGCAGCAGTGCCCTCCATTCTTTCATTTACGTCAAGGTTTAAGACACGCCCTATCATCGATTTTCTTGATGTCCCAAGCAATATAGGAAGTCCCAATATTTTAAGCTCATCAAGCCTTTTCATCAATGTCAGATTGTGCTCTAAAGTCTTTCCAAAACCTATTCCTGGATCAATCATTATACTTTCCTTTTTTATGCCTGCTTTTAAGGCAATATCAATGCTTTTCTCAAAGAAGTTTATAACCTCCTGCAAAAGGTCATGGTACTCTGCCACTTCTTTATTGTGCATTATTACAACGCCAGCGCCATGATCGGCGACGACTTTTGCCATATCGGGATCTCTTTGCAAGCCCCAGATATCGTTTATGATGTGTGCTCCATTTTTAAGACACTCGTAAGCCACTTTTGACTTCATCGTATCAATTGAAATTATGGTATCTACTTCACATAACTTCTTAACTATATCATTTATCCTTGAAAGTTCTTCTTCTGCAGTAACAGGTTCGTACCCAGGCCTTGAAGATTCTCCGCCTACGTCTATTATATCTGCTCCATCTTCCATCATCTTTAAGGCTCTCTCCATGCCCTTCTCCAATGTATTGTATTTTCCCCCATCAGAGAAAGAATCAGGCGTCATATTCAATATTCCCATTATGTACGTTCTCTTGCCGATTTCCAACTCTTTATCCCTTAATTTCAACATATAAGCCATAATATCACCCTTTCCCTGTGATCATCGCTTTCCATTTATCAAGAGCATGACTTCCTCTCTTGACCTTTGATCTGTCTTAAATAATCCCCTAAGTGCAGATGTTACAGTCTTGGCTCCAGGTTTTTTTATACCCCGCATCGTCATGCAAAGGTGCTCCGCTTCTACGACGACTGCAACCCCTAAAGGATTTGCAGCTTTTACAATCGTGTCAGCGATCTCGCTGGTAAGCCTCTCCTGCAGTTGAGGCTTTTTGGCTAAAATATCGACGATTCTGGCAAGCTTTGAAAGTCCCAAGATTGTGCCTTTTCTTGGTAGATACGCCACATGGGCAACACCTATAAACGGAAGCAAATGATGCTCACACATGGAGTACATTGGAATATCTTTTACAATAACTATTTCTTGATGCTCGTCTTCTTTAAATGTCTTTATTACATCCATCACATTTTCATGAAGGCCTGAAAAAATTTCTTCGTACATCCTGGCAACCCTATCGGGTGTCTCTAACAGTCCTTCTCTTTTAGGATCTTCACCTATCGCTTCAAGAATATCATACACTGCTTTTTTTATCTTCTCTTTATCTATCATCGCCATGCTCCTTAAAAGAACTTATTTTTATATCAATATAACATTTTTTATCCTGGCGTACAAGTATTGCGCCAATTTTGACGATTAAAAATAAAAAACGGCTCTCATGAACCGTTTTTCGCTTTAACAATTTATTCGCCATCGTCTTTTGTTTCATCTTGATCCGTCCTTGGCTTCATTGTAGGGAATAATATGACATCCCTTATAGAATAAGCATCGGTCATAAACATGATAAGCCTGTCAATTCCAATACCTAATCCACCTGTAGGAGGCATACCAACTTCCAAAGCATTTATGAAGTCGTCGTCCATCATGTGAGCTTCATCATTTCCAGCTTCTCTCTGCTTAAGCTGTTCTATAAACCTCTCCTTCTGATCGATAGGGTCGTTTAATTCTGAAAATGCGTTTGCGATTTCCCTGCCGTATATAAATGCTTCAAACCTTGATGTAAGTGCAGGATTGTCGTGTTTTCTCTTGGCCAACGGAGATATTTCAACAGGGTAATCAATTATGAATGTGGGCTGTATTAGATGGCTTTCGCAAAGCTCGTCAAATACAAGAGCTATCACATCACCCTTCTTCATGCCTTCTTTGACTTCAAGATGATGCCTTTTAGCAATTTCTATAGCCTCTTCATCTGAGGATACTTTGTTAAAGTCAATATCCAGGAATTCTTTTATGGCATCGATCATAGTAAGCCTTCTCCACGGCGGCGTCAGATCTATCTCAGTACCTTGGTATATTATCTTTTTGCTGCCATTTACCTTTTCAGCTACATAAGCAAATAAATTTTCTGTTATGTCCATCATTCCATGGTAATCAGTATATGCCTCATACAACTCCAAAAGTGTAAACTCTGGATTGTGCCTTATATCCATTCCTTCGTTTCTAAACACTCTGCCCATCTCGTACACTTTTTCAAGTCCACCAACGATAAGCCTCTTTAAGTGTAGTTCCAATGCAATCCTTAAGTACATATCGATGTCAAGGGCATTGTGGTGTGTAATAAACGGCCTTGCTGCCGCACCGCCTGCTATAGTGTGAAGTATTGGTGTTTCTACCTCTATAAATCCTCTACTATCTAAAAATTCCCTAATAGCTTTTATGATTGCAGTCCTTTTAATGAAAGTTTCCTTTACAGTTGGATTTATAATAAGGTCCACATACCTTTGCCTGTATCTTAAATCAGGATCTTTAAGCCCATGCCATTTATCTGGAAGTATTTGCAATGACTTGGAAAGAAGCTTAAAATCCTGAACCCTTATAGTCACTTCACCTGTCTTTGACTTAAATACTTCACCTGTCACACCTATGATGTCGCCGATGTCAAGTATCTTAAATATTTCGTAATTCTTTTCACCCAAAACATCCATCTTGAAGTAAAGCTGTATTCTTCCATCTCTGTCCTGTATATCAGCAAAGGAAGCCTTTCCATGCCCTCTTTTGGACATTATGCGGCCGGCGATAGTGACTGTCTTGCCTTCGAATTTGTCATAATCATTTTTGATGTCAGAGGTCATATTAGTCCTATCAAACTTGTCAATGCCATAAGGCTCAATGCCTAAGCTTCTAAGCTCGTCCAACTTGTTCCTTCTAACTTTTAAAAGCTCATTTAAGTTTTCGTTGTTGTTTACTTCATTTGTATTCGCCATAATACTCCTCCAGATTTATTTGTGTATTTCTAAAACTTTGAGTTTTATTATGCCTGCTGGCACTTCCACACTGATTGTATCACCTACTTTTTTGCCTAAAAGTGCCTTCCCTATAGGCGATTCATCAGATATTTTGTTGTTCATAGGATCTGCTTCAGTCGATCCTACTATCGTGTACTCCGCCTCTTCTTTAAAATCCTCATCGTAGACTTTTACAGTGCAGCCTACACTTACTTTGTCGATGGTGATATCCTCTTCATCGATGACTTGAGCGTTTCTAAGCATGGCTTCTATTGTAGCTATCCTTCCCTCAATAAATGCCTGCTCGTTTTTCGCCTCATCGTATTCAGAGTTTTCGCTTAAGTCTCCAAATGCACGGGCCTGTTTGATTTTTTCAGCCACTTCAGGCCTTTTTACAGACTTAAGATAGTCTAACTCCTCTTCTAATTTTTTTAAGCCATCATAAGTTAAAATCACTTGCTTACCCATATTGCCAATCTCCTTTATAACAATATTGTATTTTATTCTATGTTTAAGCCATATCAATTATGATAATATTAATACACAAGCACTGCTTTATGCAGTGCTTGTGTCTATATTTTCATGTGGAATATTATAAAACAGTTTACAAATAAAGTCAAGTATTATACAGCACTAAATCTGTTTTCTTTTAATCTCCTTGCTGCATTCTTTCTCACGTTTTCTATAGTTTCCTCTGATACAGCTCTTTCAAAGCTTCTAAATCCCCCAAGTTTGAAACCATGTTTTTTTGCCAATTTTGCTATCGTATCAACTTGTTCCACCGTTAAATCTCTACCTAATGAGAAATTTTCTATCATGCCTTCCATTGCAAGTATCATTGTCTCTGCCATACACGCATAACTTGTCTTTGGAGGAAAACCAAAATTGAAGTGAAAGTCCACATCGCCTGGCACTTCCACGACACCACCTTCTATAACCAATACATCATCTCTTGCATCAGCAACTTCCTTCGATACATCCCTGGGCCTTGCCACATCACAAACGACAGCACCAGGTTTTAGGTATTCAGGCTTTATAATGGTATCTACAGCACTCGTAACTGTCACAACTATGTCTGCTGTTTTCAATGCGTCTTTTACGTCAGATGTAACTCTTGCAGCCATGCCTGTCTTCTCCAAAAGGTATTTGCTGAAGTCTTCTAATTTTTGTTTGTTTCTGGCCACCAATGTCATGTACTTGGCCTCTCTGGAAAGTATCTCAGCACACACTTTTCCTATGGAACCTGTAGCACCTATTACTACAACCTCCGAATCCCTTATATCCTTTCCCATAAGTTCAGCAGCTTTTTTTGTGCCTTCTATGGCAGTGGCGATCGTGTAACTGTTGCCTGTAGTTACAGCAATATTTAGATTTTTTGCCACTGTGATTCCTGCATCCCCAACTACAGACGTCAAAGCGCCTAATCCTACAATTTCAGCTCCCAAATTCTCTGCTATCTTGCCAGCCTTAATAATTTTTTTCATGACGTAATCCTCAGGAAGGCTCATCATCTGATTAGAGATAAGCGGTACAGCCACAAAATATCCTTCCGTTTCAGCATACTTGCTTTTTACACCTGTTATCTCCGATACTTTAAGAGGCGGCAGCATTTTTGTAAATCCCTCTACAACGCTGCGAGGCAATTTATTCATGATTTTAAACTTTCTGCTGACATCCTCGTATTCAATTGGATGTATGATAAAAGCGAACTTGTGCATGTTAAATCATCCTTTCAACAAAATATTTACTTTTCTATTGAAGCTTTTTCGCCGTTTAGATATTCTACTCTCGGCTCAAAGCCAATCCTATCGAGAAGAATATTGTAATCATCCGGTTTCATCTCAGATGGACTTTTGCCTGATAGTGATACGAGCACAGCCTCCATTACATTCGTACCAAACGACCTTCCATTTAAATTTGGTGTCGTTGTGATAAGAAGCTTTACACCTCTATCTTTAAGCATTTTTACATCATCTTTTGTGACAGTATTTGTCACGATAATTTTGTCTTTTAAATCGTCAGGCATGTACTTTTTGACAAACAGATAATCACCTGCTATTATGTCAGCTTCCTTATAGAATTTTTCGTATTTTCTGCTGTCTATTGAAAGCTGCTTATCCCCTGTAGGGTACAGCATCTCAAATGGCATTTTGACTATTATAGGTGCTATAATAGCTGCTAAACCGTAAAGAAGTTTAAGCGAATGAAGTGGTATCGGCACACCTAAGGCGAATATCATATCGCCAAGCGTCAAATCAGCACCGTACTCATGAAATGTCTGAGTCATGCCGAACCGGTCCATCGCACTTACTATGAGAACTTTCTTGCCTTTTATATCCACTATGTTGTTGTCATGTATGTACTTTATTACCCTTCTTTCAAGCGTATTCTTAAGGCCAGAACCGTCTACGATTGGCGATATCTTAGCAGCATTTTTAAGTGGAACCGCATCTTTTATGACATACCTTCTCTCCCCAGCGTAAAGATACAAGTCTATACCACCCATGCCGAATGCATCAACTTTTCCATCAAGCTCTTTTATAAGCTCTATGGCTTTCTTCATATCGCCATCTGTGCCGATTCTTTCGATTATAAATTTTTCCCCTAATATCTCCGTCTCTACTCTGTTATTCCTTGTAGATGAGCCTATGCTTACACTCACTACTCTTTTCACAAAATCATCTCCTTAAAGTATCTAAAATCTCGATTATGAGTTCAGGCTTTACAAATACATCTTCTGTTATTGGAGAATGCCCTATGTTAACACAGATCACTTCTTTGTCAAATATGGCTTCCATCAAATTTGTCCTTTTGTCAGAGCCAAGAAATATAATCGTGTCATAAGATTGTACCTTTGCGATTATGTCCATAACCATATTAAAAAGCTCTGCACCCGTCATATTATCTGCAATGCCAAGGCGCTCTTTTTCAGACAAAAGCAATATAAAATCAATGCCATAGTCTTTCAATAATTTTTCAATTTCTTCTTTGTTTTTAATTGGAAATCCTATTACTGCAATGTTTCCTCCTTTCCTCACCTCGCCTATGTTTTCTAACCTTGATATAAAACTTCTATCGACTTTAAATTTTGACGCCGTCTCCTGCTGTGAAAAACCATTAACTCTCATTTCGATCATTTTGTCTATAATGTTGTGAAGCTTTTTGGTGTTTATTATCTTTTCGCCTATTTTTACAAAATCCATATTAACCATCCTTTATGTGCACAAATTGTGCTCATACTATTTATAATTCTACTACTTTCTGGCATATATTTCAAGATGGTTTTAAGGCAAATGAAGAATTACTTCATTTGCCCCATATTTTTTCTATAGGCTTCATAAGCATCTCAATGAGCTTATTTGTAGCAGTAATCTTAACATCAAAAGCCACTAACAAATTAAGTGTATACCCGATTGCAACAAGTATAAAAAACGCTACGACTTCTTTTGTCTTTTTCTTTTTTATAAGCCCAGGCACTTCCATAAATATTACTATCAAAAATATAACTGTTACTCCCAATGCATTTAACATATATAACCCTCTTTTACCTTGGTTCAATTGGCTTTGAAGTAAGTCCAGACCTCTTTAGTGTGGCCTTCACGCTTACATTCACCTTTACGTTTGGATAAATCTCATCCCATCTATCCTTCAATTTTTCCCACACTTTAGGGTATTTTTCTTGAAGCTTCTGTCCTAATCCTGCAGAGTCAACCTTATACTTTTTCTGAACTGCATTTAAAGCATCCAAGACTTCGCTTTTTACCTTCTCTTGCTGCAGATTTTCAAGGCTTTTTATCATCTTAAGATCTGTAAGGTTGTACCTTGAATTCTGCTCTATCATGTTTGAGTCAAAATTGATTTTGACATCAAAAGAGACATCTTCACCGCTTACTTTAGGCGTGATGGTAGAATTGGCTTTTATTATAGTAAATGAAATGTGCGTCCTGTCTCCTTTTGGTCCTTTATCAACAACAAGCGATGTATTTTTTATCAAGTTATCCATCCACATTATGCCTTTTGTCTCTTGTTCTGTCAGAAATCCAACCATCTTATCATACTTAAAAGCTGCAGCACCTACAAATCTTACGTGTTGCGGCTTGCCATCTTTCTTTACGATCTCCAATCTCCCTACTATAGGTTGTACCTTTTCTGTCTCTAAAGTCTCTACAAAATGGTTTATATCGCATACATACGCTGAAGATGTGTTCTTTTGGTTTTGAATCATTCCGAGGATTTCACGGTAAGGGTACTTTTCAACATTCTTTGACAATTTCATAAGGTCATCGAGGGTTCCTCCGGATACCACCACCAGATAAGATGTCCTTCTAAACTCAGGATTCCTCGTGATAAAGTCCAGCATGCTGTAAACACCTGACCTTGCAAGATTCTCACCTATAAATATTATTTCATTGTGCTGGAGGAAAAGCGTCCTTGAAAGCTCTGTATTGAAATTCGAAAATGCCTTGGCAAAGTCGACACCTCTTGAGCTGTACACTTCATACGGCTTTCCTGCCGCAGCACCACCACCGCCTCCGCCAGAACTTGTAGCTAAATTTGCCGGCTTTAAAATTTGTACAGTGATATTGCACATCTTATCTTTGTCTATGTCCATTCCTATACCTTGAACAAACGCCAGCTCATTTATCTCCCTCTTGTCCCAGCAGCCTGTAAGAAGCAATGATAGTATGATAAACAAAATCAAAACCCTTTTCATAAACAATGCCTCCAGATGTTGATAAATTCAACCTCTTGTGTAATTCTGCCTCTTCACATTTCTCCCTGCTACCTTATGTGGTCTAAATATTTTAGCCCACCATGGTACCCTTATAAACACGTCATTTAGTTCTCTGGTGTTGGAAGGTGCAATTGGCGACAGATACGGTACTCCAAAGGACTCCAATGATGCTAAATGTGCCAGTATCATCATAAGCGCCATTATTATACCAAAAAAGCCTAATGTACCTCCAACTATTAGCATGGCAAACCTTAAAAGCCTAAATGTTATGGCTATATTAAATGCAGGTATTGAAAATGAGGCTATTCCTGTCAGTGCCACGACGATCACCGTCGCAGCAGATACAAGACCTGCCTGCACTGCAGCTTGTCCAATGACCAAAGCACCTACGATGCTTACAGCTTGACCAACCTGCATTGGAAGCCTTATCCCTGCTTCTCTCAATATCTCAAAGAAAAATTCCATCAAAAATGCTTCCATGAGAGTCGTAAACGGAACTCCTTCCCTTTGGGCTGCAATAGATATAGCCAGTGGCGACGGTATCATTTCTTGATGATACGTAACAGCCGCCACGTAGATAGATGGCAAAGTCAACGACATAAGCATCGCCGCAAGCCTCAATATTCTAAAAAGAGTCGATATATAGTACCTTTCGTAATAGTCCTCAGATGACTGGAAAAATTGGACAAAAATCGTAGGCACCACCAGCACCTCAGGAGAACCATCTGAGATGATAGCGACTCTCCCTTCCAAAAGCTCTGCAGCAATCTTGTCTGGCCGCTCAGAATGCTCAATCTGAGGAAATGGTGAAAATGGATTGTCCTCTATCATTTCTTCCAAATACCCGCTGTCTATGATTCCGTCTATGTCGATTTTATTAAGCCTTTTTTTTACTTCCTCAACGACTTCATCTTTCGCTACATCTTTAATGTAAGCTATCGCCACATCTGTCTTGGTGTACTTGCCGATTTTTAATGATTCTATGACAAAATTAGGGTTTTTTATTCTTCTTCTAAGCATGGAAGTATTAACCCTAAGTGTTTCCACAAAAGCCTCTTTTGGTCCTCTCACAACGGCTTCAGTAGTAGACTCAGATACACTTCTCTGCTCCCAACCTCTCGTACTTATCACAATAGATTTGTCCACACCGTCAACAAAAACAGGCGTATCGCCGCTTAAAATGCTTTCTACCACATCACCAAATTTTTCTACTTCCTTTAGATCTGCCGTTGTTATGAAGTAATTTAAAAGGGATTCGTAGACGTTTTTTTTGCTTAAATAATTGCCATCCAATTTTCTGCTTTCCAACGTTATAGGCTCCATTATATTGTTGTTTATAAGCGCCTTATCCACAAGCCCATCCACACAAACCAAAAAGCCTTTTACCCTTTTTTCTCCTATCCTGAATTCTCTAAAAATCACATCGCTGCTTTTGTTTAATAACGTCTTTAGCACATCTATATTTTTATCAATATCATCGTACAACCCCATTTCTTTATAATTTTCCACCAAATAAGTTCTGTCCATAAAAACCATCTCCAAATTTATTATTCCAAAAACACATACAGAATATAATTGGCACATAAATCAAATAATATTCCATGTAGAAACATTTTAAGGAGAAGAACATGTTCAAGAATATATTGAGTTTTGAAGCAACAACAGAAAAAAAGATCTCACCAAAGCAATTCATATACTTGATAGTATCAGTTGTACTGTCTACAGCAACGATATTTTTGCCGTCTATTGTTGCATCAAAAGCTGAACAGGATTCTTGGATGTCTGTAATAATGGCGACAGCATTCAGCATCCCCGTATTTTGCTTATATTACGGCATATCCGCCATATTTAAAGACAAAACCCTATTTTCCTTTTTGGAAGATATTTTTGGAAAAATCATAGGCAAAATAATCGCATCCCTCTACCTTTTATTTTTCATCCACTTAGCTGTGATAATGCTTAGAGAGCTTTTTGAAATCATGAGAAGTGCTTTTATGCCTAAAACACCGCCGATAGTCTTTTCACTTGCATTGATGATTGTAGCATCATACGCTGTCACAAAAGGATTTGTAGCAATTGCCAGAATGAACGAAGTGGTATTTCCTTTTGGGATGGGACTTTTGGCATTCGTCATTTTTTTCTCAATACCTTATGTAAAATTTGAAAATTTCCTCCCCATCTTGGCAAACGGACTATTACCACCCATGAAAGGAGCTTTGCCACTTATATCGTGGATGCTGGAAAGCGTAATAATATTAGCCATATTCCCACACATATCCGACAGCAAAAAAGTCTTAAAAAGCGGCGTAATATCTCTTGTGTTTATCTCTTTTGCACTTATGCTGGGTGTACTTGCAATAGGAATATTCGGTTCTAAAACCACTGCAGATTTTAAATTCACTGCATTAGAAATGACCCGCACCATAAGGCTTAGCAATTACTTTGCAAGGCTTGATTCTATCATAATGGCTATCTGGGTAGAAGGCATTTTCATGAAAATAACGGTTTTTACCTATATAATAGTGAAGGGATTTTCAGATGTGTTGAACTGCGACGATTACAGATTCGCTGTGCTTCCAATTGCAGCCATAATGATCCCAATGTCTGTATTTGTATCGTCAAATATAGATGAATTGTACAATTTTTTGAAAGACAAATTTTTCTACGAAACAGTCATTTTTGAAGTCATATTGCCTTTGTTTATATTTTTTGTCGCAAAAATAAGAAGGCTGGACAAAAAAACAAATGTCCAGCAAAAAAAGTAATCACACTTTTTCTATGTTTCGCTCGTATATTATCCTAAGCCCTTCCAAAGTCAACATGTCATTTACTGTATTTATAACTTTTGATTCTTGTGCAATCAGCTTCGCAAGGCCACCTGTCGCTACCACATAGGCGTTTTCCGCAAATTCCTTTTTCATCTTAGCGACAATGTAGTCCACCATTCCTGCATGTCCATAAATCAATCCTGACTGCATGCTTTCGACGGTATTTTTGCATATTACCTTCTCAGGCTTTACAAGTTCTATCTTAGGAAGCTTTGCAGTCCTCTGAAAAAGAGCATCGGCAGATATTATAAGTCCTGGTGCAATAGCACCACCTAAATACTCGCAGTTTTTAGAGACGGCACAAAAAGTAGTGGCTGTGCCAAAATCTATTATTATGACAGGTCCACCGTACAATTCATAAGCTGCCACAGCATTTACTATTCTGTCTGCACCCACTTCTTTTGGATTGTCGTATTTTATGTTTATACCTGTCTTTATTCCTGGGCCTACCACCAATGGATACACATTGAAGTATTTTATAGTCATGGCTTCCAGTGTGTGCATTATCGGAGGCACCACAGAAGATATTATGACAGCATTTATGTCGCTTAGATGCATATTTCTGTACTCTATAAGTTGTTTTATCAATATTCCATATTCATCAGACGTCTTTGACTTGTCTGTCGAGATCCTGAATGAATACAAAAGTTTCTTGCCATCGTATACGCCTAAGACGATATTTGTGTTTCCAACATCAAAGACCAACAGCATTTCGATACATTCCTTTCATGCTATATTATAAAGCAGGCGTATAGCCTGCTTTATTGCTTAACATATCTTTTTACGGATCTTACTATGATTGTTGTCAGGATAACTGCGATGACAACTTCAAATATTGTATTTTTAAGCACTACCATAAGCGCGACTTGCACTGTCAAATATTTCTTTAAAACAGCTAATCCAAGCACGCCAACTGTATTTGTAAGAGTTCCCGCAATCGCTGCAACACCAGAACTTTTCGTTAACTTATACGTGTAATAGGCTACGATTCCTATAAGCAGCCTCGGCAGTATCGCTACCACAGGGTCTGCAAATAGCGGGGTATTCTGTCTTATAAAGCTGGATACGCCAAAAATAAGACCTATAAAAGTTCCTACATAAGGTCCTTCTAATATAGAACCTATTATAGTTGGTATGTGCATCGTCGTAGCATTGGCAATGCCTAATGGTATATAACCTAAAGGGGTTGTTGCCATTACAATAGATATGGCTGATAGCATACCAGCAACTGTAATCTGTCTCACACTGAGCTTTGAAGTCATATTTACACCTCCAATCCAGTTCCATTTTGGATACCGGTCGAACCACTGCAATATTTTAATATGTCCAGCTCGCAAGATGCCGGCAAAATAATTCTACCAAAAAAGTAGGTGTATATCAAGCATTGTATCATTTTACGTACAAAAGCACATCTCCTGTATTTACAGAAGCTCCCTTTGAAACATTTATGGATATTACTGTGCCGTCGTAAGGTGATGTGATTTCATTTTCCATCTTCATGGCTTCCAGTATCAAAAGCACATCGCCTTTTTTGACTGCCTGCCCTTGGCTCACTTTGACATCCAGTATAGTACCAGGCATTGGTGCATTGATGGCAGAACCGTCTTTGACTTCATTTTTGACTTCCACCGGCGTACTTTTTGCACTTGTCTTTACCTCATTTTTAGTAGCAGTTTCTTCTGGCGATTTTTTCTCGCCTGCGATATCTTTTACTTCTTCCACTTCCACATCATACTTTTTACCATTGACAGTCACTATAAATTTTTTCATTTCCATCCTCCTCATCTATCTCATCTGACTGTAAAGGCCAGCTTTTCTCCATTCCGGCATATTTGATTCGGTTCTCTTTATTGATTTTATGCGAAAATTCTTTCCATACTGACCAAACGCCGCATAAATCGCAGCTTCAATGACAGCGACAATTTCTTCATTTATCTCTTCCATTCTTTCACTTCCCTTTAAATGCGATTTTAAACAGGAAAATTGCCATGCTTTTTGCTTGGCCTTGATTCCCTTTTGCTCATAAGCATATCAAAAGCTGAGATGAGGCGAGGTCTCGTCTCTTGAGGCAAAACTACATCATCTACATATCCTCTGGCTGCAGCCCTGTATGGATTTGCAAAATTCTCCCTGTACTCATTTATCTTCTCATTTCTTTTAGCGACAGGATCATCAGACGATTTTATCTCATTTTTAAAAACAATATTTGCCGCTCCATCAGGTCCCATGACCGCTATCTCGGCAGTAGGCCATGCCAAAACAAAATCAGCCCCTAAGTCTTTGCTGCACATCGCAAGGTAAGCACCGCCATAAGCTTTCCGCACAATAAGAGTCACTTTTGGCACTGTAGCCTCAGAGTAAGCGTACAACATCTTAGCGCCATGGCGTATTATTCCACCGTACTCTTGATTCGTGCCAGGCAAAAATCCAGGAACATCCACTATATTGAGAAGTGGGATGTTAAAAGCATCGCAAAACCTTATAAACCTTGATGCCTTGTCAGATGCATTGATGTCAAGACATCCAGCCAAAACTTTAGGCTGATTTGCTATTATCCCTACTGTCCTTCCATTAAGCCTTGCAAATGCTGTTATTATGTTTTGCGCATACATTGATTGTGACTCAAAATACACCCCTTCGTCTACAACTTCGGAAATGACCTCTTTCATATCATAAGGCTTATTAGGACTATCTGGTATTATCTCCACAAGCCTATCGGACAATCTGTTTATATCATCATCGGTTACCATTTGCGGCGGATCTTCCAAATTGTTTGATGGAAGATAACTTAAAAGCTTTCTCACCATCTCCAAACACTCTTCGTCGTTTTCAGCTCTAAAATGCGCCACACCGCTTTTTGTGCTGTGAGTAATCGATCCGCCAAGCTCCTCTGCAGAGACGTCTTCCCCTGTCACAGCTTTTATGACCTGCGGCCCAGTTATAAACATCTGGCTTGTCTTGTCTACCATGAATATAAAGTCAGTAAGAGCAGGCGAATAAACTGCACCTCCTGCGCTGGGTCCCATTATCACCGATATTTGCGGTATCACACCTGATGCCAACGTGTTTCTGAAAAATATGTTGCCATATCCTGATAAAGCGTCGACACCCTCTTGTATTCTGGCACCTCCGGAATCATTTAATCCAATGAGTGGCGCTCCCATCTTTAAAGCCATATCCATTATCTTTGTGATTTTTTTAGCATGATACTCACCTAATGATCCTCCTAAGACCGTAAAATCCTGTGCATACACGTAAACAAGCCTTCCATCTATCGTCCCATACCCTGTCACTACGCCTTCGCCAGGTATCCTTTGCTTTTCCATGCCAAAGTCAATACATCTGTGCTCAACATACGCATCTATTTCCACAAAGCTATCCTCATCTAAAAGCTTGTATATCCTTTCTCTTGCAGTAAGCTTTCCCTTTTGGTGTTGTTTCTCTACTTTGTCCAAACCACCACCTTCTAAAACCATCTCTCTTCTTCTAAGAAGGTCTTCAATCTTATCATCTATTGACATCAATTTACCTCCTTTGTATGTTACTAACTTCTAATATATCATATTATGACCTAATAATAAATATTATTTTAAGTTAATCTTAAAAATATTTAAAAGCGGATGAAAGAAGTTTTTTCTCAAATCCGCTTTTTATATAATTCTATTTCATTAAAGCCTCTATACTTCCAGACACTTCTTTTACAACATCATCAAGTCCAAAATATCCCTTTTGCATTTTAAGCTTTGACAAAAGCCTTAAATACTGTTTTAAAGTCCCCATAATGACCACATGAGAGCTTTCTATACTCATGTTTACGCAGCCTCTCTCTACTGCCGCTTCTCCGCCTAAAGCTAACATTTCCTGTTTTATGATATTTGCAGCAGCTGGATGGACGTCATAAAGCTTTACGACGCAAAACACGGCTTTCGAAGCCATCATGGATACAGAAATGTCTTCAATGTGAAGCTTTTTCAATTCATCTTTAGCCTGACTTAAATTTTGTATACTAAGCATCTCACTTTTCATATCAAAATAAACCCTTAATATTGCCCTCCTCATCTATATCCATCTTTTCTGCCGCAGGCGATTTAGGAAGCCCTGGCATCGTCAAAATATCACCTGTCATTGCAACGACAAATCCGGCTCCAGCAGATATGTTTAAACTTTTTACAGTAATGTTAAATCCCTTAGGTCTTCCTAAAAGCTTTGGATCATCTGACAGTGAATACTGAGTCTTGGCAACACATACAGGAAGATGGCTAAGTCCCAATTTTTCTATGTTTTTAAGGTCTTTTACAGCTTCTTTAGTAAACTCTACATCATCCGCGCCGTAAATCTCCCTTGCTATAGTTCTTATCTTATCTTCAATAGATGTGTCCAGTTCATATATTGGCTTAAAATCAGACTCTTTTTCACATGCATCAATTACTTTTTCTGCCAGCTCAATGCCGCCTTCGCCGCCTTTTTCCCAAACTTCTGCCAAAGCCACCTCTACACCTAAATCATTGCAATATCTTTTCACAAACTGAATTTCCCTATCCGTATCGTGCGTAAACTTGTTGATAGCAACGACTACTGGTATTCCATACTTTTGTACATTTTCTATCTGCTTTCCAAGGTTCTCTATGCCTTTTTCAAGTGCATCAATGTTTTCTTTTGATAACTCTTCCTTTTTAAGGCCACCGTGCATCTTAAGAGCCCTTATGGTCGCCACAACTACAGCGGCGCTTGGCTTTAATCCTCCATACCTGCATTTTATATCAAAAAACTTTTCTGCACCTAAGTCAGCCCCAAAACCGGCTTCTGTCACAAGGTAATCTGCCAGCTTTAATCCATATCGTGTCGCTATTATGCTGTTGCATCCATGGGCAATATTTGCAAACGGACCACCATGTATGAATGCAGGCACATTTTCCAAAGTCTGTACCAGATTAGGCTTAATAGCATCTTTAAGCAAAAGTGCCATTGCGCCATCGGCTTTTAAATCTTTGGCCGTGACAGGATTGTCATCCTTGTCGTAGCCTATTATGATCTTGCCTAATCTTTCTTTTAAATCTTTAAAATCTGTGGCAAGGCACAAGATTGCCATTATCTCAGATGCCACAGTTATTATGAAACCATCCTGCCTTGGATATCCATTTACTTTCCCTCCAAGCCCTACGACAATTTCTCTTAAGGCCCTGTCATTCATATCGATGGCACGCTTCCATGTAATGCGCCTTACGTCGATATTTAGTTCATTTCCTTGATGTATGTGATTGTCTATCATTGCAGATAACAGATTGTGGGCAGAACCTATTGCATGCATATCACCTGTAAAATGCAAATTTATATCTTCCATAGGCACAACTTGCGAATATCCACCACCAGCAGCACCGCCCTTTATTCCCATACAAGGACCTAATGACGGCTCTCTTAAGGCTATTGCAACCTTCTTTTTAAGCTTATTTAAAGCTTGTCCTAAGCCTACTGTTACAGTGGATTTTCCTTCGCCTGCAGGTGTAGGGTTGATAGACGTAACCAAAATGAGCTTCCCATCTTTTCTGTCTTTTATCTCCTCCCAAAGCTTTTGTGAGATTTTTGCCTTGTAATTCCCGTAAAGCTCCAGATAATCTTCATCTATTCCTATCTTCTCGCCTATATCGGCTATATGCTTCATTTTGGCTTCTTGCGCAATTTCAATGTCTGTTTTCAAACTAATCCCCCCAGTCATTATTTTTTAAGCTCCAAGTATATATTCACAATCGTCCCAGTACCTTTTTTGCTGAATATCTTTAAGTCACCGCCGTACTTGTTGAGAATGTTTTTGCTAATAGATAGCCCCAAACCTGTACCGTCTTTCTTTGTGGTAAATAAAGGCACCATAACTTTTTTAAGGGTTTCTCTGTCTATTCCACCGCCGTTATCTGCTATCTTTATTATAACCCTATTTGTGTAAGAATTAAATCTGGTTGTTATCCATATCTTGCCTCCAGAGCCGATAGCCTGAAAAGAATTCTGAAAAACATTTAATAACACTTGTTTTAGTTGGTTGTTGTCTATCTTCACCATTGGAACTTGTCTCAATTTTTTTATTATCTCGATTTGCCTATGTTTTGCTTCCGCTTCAATTAAGATCATGTACTTTTCAATAAGCTCGTTTAGGTCAATACCTTCATCAGGGCTATTTCTTACCACGCCTAAATAGCTCATCACCAAATCTATTATTCTATCTGATTCGCTTATGATGGTGTCAAAAAAAGAAGCATTCGCTTTGTCTTTAAGCTGCATAAGCTGTAAAAATCCTTTTATAGATGTGATGGAATTTTTTATCTCGTGAATCAACGACACAGCCAAGCTTCCCATCAAGTTAAATTTTTCACTTTTTTCGATGATCTCTCCGAATTTCAGCTTTTCTGTAACGTCTTTTACGATGATGCATAAAAAGTTATCGTCGTAAGTATCTGCTACCTCCATAGACAAAAAACGTCCACTGTCTTTTAAATTGTAAACAGCGATCTTATTGCTTACTATTTCATCAAAGTTTATCTTTTCATCTAATGATTTCAGCACTTTTTCTGCATCTTTCCGGTAAGCCTTTTTGTAGTCTAAACACATAAGCTGGCAAGCAGCCTTATTTATATACTCTATGCGCCTTCTCTTGTCCATAAGCAAAATACCCGTATCCACCATGTCTACAAGCTTAAACCTATTGTACAGAAGATCCAAATACGCATTTACGTCTCGCATAGTATCTAATTCACTTTTCACAAAATTAAGGGTGGAAATGATGCAAAGCTTTCTCCCATCGTCAGAATTCAAAAAATTGTCCACCATCTTAAATCTCAATGTAAAACCATATCTGGAATTCAAAGTAATATCATATATGTTTTCATCCACTTTCTTAGCTTCATTAAGAAAGAAGTTTTTAAAAAAGAAATCGTAATTTCCCCCTATATCATCGTGATTAAATCCCAATAATCTTAAGAGAACTTTGTTTATATATATCACTTCACCGTCAAAATTTTTTAAAATAGTAAATCCTTTTAGTCCATCGACTAAGTCAAATATCCAATTGTAGTTAGGCTCCTTCGATGACCTTATCATTTTGTCCATGATAATTCCTCTTTTCTTTAGTATAAGTTTTAAGGCGACATTTATATATTTTGACATAATTGCCAAAAATCCTTCTTATTTTGACAAACTTTTTCGATATTTTATAAAAAATTTATTATTTTTATATATATGTGGCAAAGCGTAAAAAATAAGCCTTATGCCTTTATCGCAAGACATAAGACTTCACTCAATATTACCAAACTTTTATGTAATTATCTCCTTTTTTCAAAAGCGCAATTGGACCTATTGAACTATTTCCCGGCTTTTTTGCGCCTAAATAGTCAGTGTCTAACACCAGCTCTTTGCCATCTGGACTTTCATACTCCGCATCCACAATCCGCACTCTTTCCAACGTCTTTGTCGAATGGATATCGCCTACAATATTTTCAAATTCATCTGGCAATTGCAGTGAAAGGTAAACTTCATCTCCTTCAGCAATGATGGTAAGTTTCGGGTCGAAGTCCTTTTTAACAAGATTGTCTTTTTCTCTTTCAAATGGCTCTGCACCATTGAAGTATGCATTTTTATTGATGTAGACCGGTTGTTCCACTCGCTCAAACCTTTCTAAATCGCCAGGCACTTCATTTACCTTTTCAATGTACTCCTCTAAAGATGTTGTATAGTTGTTGTAATGAGAAGTTCCCACATTTTCTAATCCATCTTTTCCTATGAAGATATTGTTGTAGAATCGATCATCTCCCCCGTATACAAATGCGAATCCCGCAACTTTAGTGCTGTGTGGAAGATGGTACTGAGTCGAGCGATTTAACACTTTTTTCTGATTCATCTTGCCTGCTATTAAATTGTTTATATACGCTCCGCCTTGTGACATGTTGTCTATAGCGTATTCGGAGGCCAAAATATTATGGTCAACCACATACGGCCCATGACTCACCTCAACAAACATATCCCTGTTATTATGGTAAAACAAGTTTTTGCTGACTCTTGTCCCTTGTGCTTCCCAATCCAGCCATAATCCTAATGAGCAATCGTGAATGCGGTTATGATGAATCTGAACATCTATAGCCGCATGTAGCTTAATCCCCGCTATCTCATGGCCGTAGAATTCCCTTTTCAATGCGATGTTGTAAATATGGTTATTGTAAATTTCACTAAAGACACATCCTAAGTGTCCAACAATCGCATTTTGCCCGCAATCATAGATTGTATTATTTCTAATGATATGTGAACCTATCTTTTCTTTAGACCAACCGCTCCTCTCAGCATTAAAGACAGCTTCTAATTGATACTGATACCCAGGCTTGTCTTTCCGTATTGAACGATAATTATTGCCTGTTGTGGCTTCTTTGCCGATGCTTATTGCGCTGCATTTAGCATCATGTATGATATTATCCTCGATTATCCACCCTTTGCTCCAGTTAGGGCCTATAAGTCCCGGCTGATCTGCTGTGGGAGGTGCCCATGGTGTTGCCGCATGTGCCATCTCGAACCCTTTGACTGTAATATAGTCTATGCCTGTTTCGACAGGATAAAAACACGATCTCCTGACGTTTATCTCCACAAATTCTTCGTTGGGATCAGCACCTTGAAAATTAGCGTAAATCGTCGTCTTTTCTGAATCTACCTCAGCGTACCAAACATACTTCGTTTGTTCTACATTGTTAACAGGTACAATCTTTTGAGTCCAGTGATCGAGGACTTCTGTCCTAACTTGTGGATTAAAAAGATCTTCATAATTTGTGACTTCATAAAATGACATACCATTTAAGTATACATCCCCTAAGTGTTTTTTCTCATCAACTGTAAGCAGCCAATCTCCAAAAATTTCTTCTTTGTATGGATTGAATTCCCCAAAGAAAGAATTGGGCAACTGACATTTCCATACGTCTCCTTCTACATGCTGCCAGCTTTGAATCCTCTCTGAACCTTTTATTATTACTCTTTCGCCTTCTGCCGCCTTGTATGTAATCCTTCTTTTGTCGCTTAGCCCTTTATACTTTGGTTTAACCCATTCCCGATATACTCCTTCATGGACTATAATTGTGTCGCCAGCCATTGCAACAGACGCAGCCTTATTTATAGTCAAAAACGGATCTTTAAGCGTTCCTTTCCCTTCATCTGAACCAGTCTTAGCCACATGGTATTCCATTTCTAAAACCCCTCCTCTTTTAACGATTAATTCTATTTTAAGCAAATGCCTGTTGATATCGCTATGCAAAAAGTAGTATACTTTAAGACAATATTAGTGTTTTTTTAGGAGGGACTCTTATGGTCTTTTTTCAAAAGCATGGTGTAAATGAAAAAGATCTCTTCCGCTTTTTTTCACTTAGAAATTATCAATTTCCATATCATTTTCATAGAGCGTACGAACTTATATACTTAAATGACGGCCAATTATCTGTCTCAATAGACAAAAAAGAATACACACTTAATAAAAATGATTTAGCCTTTGTCTTTCCTAATCAAATGCATGAATTTAAGACGATTGATTGCTCTGACATCACAATCGTCCTGTTTTCTCCAGAACTTATCGGAGATTTCTACATGAATTACAAAGGCATGATCCCTGAAGATAACATACTGCACTTGGATAACATCATAAATTTCAATAAGCTTGATTCCATATACGGTAAAAAAAGCTTTTTATATTCACTGTGCGATATGTTAGTAAACCATACTTCATTCATTCCCTCAAAACAATCGACTAAGACAAAAGTTCTATACAAGATGCTGCTTTTTATTGAGCAAAACTATTCAAATGACTGTACATTAAAAAAGGCTGCAAAATACCTAAATTACGATTATCCATATTTATCAAAACTATTTATCCAGCAAATGGGCATGACTTTTACAGAATATCTAAACAACTATCGCATTTCGCAATCCTGCTACATGTTAAAAAACAGCAATCTTTCTGTAAGCGAAATCGCATTCAATTGTGGATACAGCAATTTGCGGACATTTCACAGAAATTTCAGGAAGATGACAAATATGTCCCCGAAAGAATACAGAGAATTAGATTAATCACAAAAGCAATATCACACGATATCTTGAAAAATTTGAAATCTCATTCATGAAACTAAAAAAGACATACAAAGTAAATTGTATGTCTTTTAAGTTATGCTTCTTCGCTCTGATTCGTCTCATCTACATTTTCGCCATTAAAATACTTTTCAAATTCCTCTGCGTTAAGTTTCTCTTTCGTCATCAAAGCCTGTGCAATTCTATGAAGCTTATCTATATTCTCTTTTAAGAGTGTCTCAGCCTTGTTGTAGCATTCATCGATGATCCTCTTCATCTCTTTGTCGATGTCGTACTGAACTTCTTCGCTGTAATTCCTCGTCCTACCTAAATCTCTGCCAATAAATATTTCGTCGTTGTCTGTACCGAAAGTCATAGGACCCAATTTTTCGCTCATGCCGTACTCTGTAACCATCTTTCTCGCTATGTTTGTGGCTCTTTCTATGTCATTTTGTGCACCTGTAGATATATCATTCAAGACAAGGCTCTCAGCTACGCGTCCTCCCAAAAGGTGGACAATCTCGTCCATCATCTCAGACTTTGACATGTAGTACTTGTCTTCTTCAGGAAGCAGCATGGTGTAACCGCCTGCTCTTCCTCTTGGAATGATCGTCACTTCGTGAACAGGAGGCGTATTCGGGAGGAGTTTTGCAACAACCGCATGACCTGCCTCATGATACGATACGAGTTTTTTGTCTCTTTCAGATATTACTCTGCTTCTCTTTTCAGGACCTGCTATAACTCTTGTAATAGCTTCTTCCAGCTCTACCATAGTTATCTGCTTCATGCCTTTTCTGGCAGTCAAAAGTGCAGCTTCGTTCATGAGATTTTCAATATCAGCTCCTGTAAATCCAGGCGTCCTTCTCGCCAATACTTTCAGTGACACATCAGGTGCAAGAGGCTTGTTTCTGGAATGTACCTTTAAGATCTCCTCTCTTCCTTTGATGTCTGGAACACCTACAGTAACATGCCTGTCAAATCGCCCAGGCCTTAAAAGAGCAGGGTCAAGGATGTCTGGCCTATTTGTAGCAGCTATGACTATGATGCCTTCATTTACACTGAAACCATCCATCTCAACCAGCAACTGGTTTAATGTTTGCTCTCTTTCGTCATGTCCACCGCCTAATCCTGCGCCTCTATGGCGACCAACAGCGTCAATTTCATCTATAAAAATTATACAAGGAGAATTTTTCTTGGCTTGTTCAAAAAGATCCCTAACCCTTGATGCACCGACACCTACAAACATCTCCACAAAGTCAGAACCGCTTATGCTGAAAAATGGAACTCCAGCTTCACCAGCCACAGCCTTTGCAAGCAAAGTTTTACCTGTTCCAGGAGGTCCTACTAAGAGAACGCCTTTAGGTATACGAGCGCCTAAATCTAAGAATTTCTTGGGGAATTTCAAAAACTCTACTATTTCCTGCAGCTCTTCCTTTTCCTCATCTGCACCAGCTACATCATTAAAAGTGACTCTCCGCTTATCGTCTGTTACCATCTTAGCACGGCTTTTGCCAAAAGACATGACTCTATTGCCACCACCGCCTTGTGCTTGCTGCATAAACACATACCATAGCACTACCAACACAGCCACCATAAATAGCGTTGGTAAAAGTGAATACCACCAAGGAGCTCCTTGAGGCGGTTCACTCTTGACGACAAGTTTATTGTCCTTAATGTAAGGCGTCAAGAAATTCATAAACGACGTCACATCAGGCACATTGCTGCTAAACTGTGTGCCGTCTTTTAAAGTACCTGTAATGCTTGTGCCGGAAATAGTCATCTCTGAAACATTGTTTTTGATAATCTGGCTGTACAGTTCAGTAACGTCGATAACTGCAGGTTGTTTAATATTATCAGTATACAATTGTACCATTGCATATAATGCGATAATTATCAGTATCCATATAACGATACCTCTGATCGTTTTATTCAAATATGGCCCTCCCTTCAAAGCCGTATCACTTAATTTATAATAACATATACCATATAAAAAAACAAATTTTAGCTGTACATTTCAGGTTTCAAAACGCCTATAAAAGGAAGGTTTCTGTACTTTTCATCAAAGTCTAATCCATAACCAACGACAAACTTATCCGGTATCTTAAATCCCACATAGTCGACTTTTACAGATGCTTCTCTTCTCTCCGGTTTGTCTAATATTGTGCATATTTTCAAGCTTTTTGGTTTCCTCCCAAGTAGGGTTTCCCTCAAGTAAGACAGAGTCAAACCGCTATCAATTATATCCTCCACAATCAGGACATCTTTGCCTTCTATGCTTATATCAAGGTCTTTAATTATCTTTACTATTCCTGATGAATGTGTTGAGCTTCCATAGCTGGAAACAGCCATAAAATCAAGTGATAAAGGCAAATCTATGTTTCTTGACAAATCAGCCATAAACATTAAAGCACCTTTTAAGACTCCTACCAGCATTAAATTTTTCCCTTCGTAGTCCTTCGTAATCTGCCTCCCAAGCTCTTTTATCTTTTCTTTAAGCTCTTCTTCTGTGATCAAAATTTCATCGATGTCTTTTGATAAATTTTCCATCAAATTTCCTCCTTAATCTTGTTCAATATACTCTATAGACAATATTTTTTTTGTGCTATCACGTACTTTGTACTTTTCAGAAATTCTATATCCCACAATCCACAAAATAGTGTTGCCAATAGCTAATAATGGTATCTTATCCCTCTCCTCTCTTGGGATTTTCTCATCGATAAAATACTTTTTAAGTGTCTTTGTCCCTCTCATGTTTAAAGGCGAGATGCAATCTCCAATTCTCCTATGCCTTACGACTACATCGCCATCAATCAAATCAGCATCGAAAAACTTACGGTATCTACCTAAATTAAGGCTTTCTATTGATTCTCTATCTATTATCTCCGCCTTATATACGCCTAAACATCCACCATCTGTTATACCGGGAATATTAAGCTTAACTTCGCTAAAATCTCGCTTTTCATAAAAGTTTCTCTTTCTGAATATAAGATTATTATAACTTTTTATAACTTCAATTTCAAAGGGTAAATCAATTTTTGACGATGTCTGCTTGTCCATGATATCTAACACATCTTCCACGTGCTTAAACGCAAGCTGATTAAAATCTCCCTTTAGTTTCTTATACGCCAATCTAATGACTCTTCTTTTTATGGAACTGTGTAATTTTTTTATCCCATCAATGTCAAGTTTAACATTTCCATTGTCAATGTCAGCAATCTCATTAAATATTTTTTCAGATTCACGGCTTAAATAGTCTTCATCATCAAGTACGATCTGTGATGTTCTGTACAAATTTTCGACCATGTCTATATCAAAATATTCTTCAATAAATGGTATCAATTTTAGCCTTATTCGGTTTCTTCTATACGCATCTTCTTTATTTGTCACATCTTCTACAAACTCTAAATTCTTCGAATTAAGGTAGTCAATTATCTCACGCCTTTTCGTCTGTATAAGAGGTCTTATGATGCATCCATTAACAGGCTTTATGCCCACAAGTCCAGTTGTACCAGCACCTCTTAAGATGTTTAAGAGAACCGTTTCGGCTACGTCATTTTTGTTGTGGGCAATGGCAATTTTGTTTCCACCAACTTCTTTAAGCACTTTATTAAAAGCACTGTACCTTATTTCTCTTCCGGCAGCCTCCTCTGATAATCCATTTTCTTCAGCGTATCTTCTCACGTCTTCCTTAAATAAAAAAAACGGGATATTTATTCCCTTGCAGAACTTCTCAACGAACAACGCATCACTATCTGCATCGGCTCCCCTCAGCATGTGATTTACATGAACCACAAAAAGCTTAAGCTTATACCTTTCTTTTATCTCTAAAAGCAAATTAAGAAGGCAAATAGAATCAGGGCCTCCAGATACTCCTACCACGATTTTATCGCCTTTTTCTATCATTTTGTATTCTTTTATCGTCTTTTCAAAGCTATCTATCATATATATCCCCTACACCGCTAAAATCATAAGTAAAATGAATATCATACCCATTATGAAAAGAATGTAATTTAAATACATTGACGCCTTTTCACTAAAGCAGCCATTTTTAAAATTGACATACAGTTTATTTATATCGTACGTGCCATTAAGCGCCTTCATTATGGCAATATAAAATTTTCCAAGCCTTGCTCTTGATTGCTTTAACACTTCTCCTATCGTGTGGTAATCATGTCTAAATGTCTTGCCCATTACAAGACATACAAAAAGCATCCCTGCTTCAAACGACAGATACCCTGAATCCGCTTTTCTTAAGCCCACTTTCCAACTGGCTCTGTCAAATTCAGGTGTAAATTCTTTTACGGTATCATCTTTAGCAGATGTTGAGCCATAGTCAATAAGCACTATACGCTTTTTTACCTCATCTATCATAACATTGGATGGTTTTAAATCTGTGTAAAAAATGCCTAATCGTTTTAATCTAAGCAAAACATCTAAAATTTCAGTAAGTATGTATGAAGCATTCTCCAAATCAATACCTGATTTAATCAATCTATCAAGGCTATATCCCTCTATGTACTCCAAAACTATATAATGATACATTTTATTATACAATAATACATCATCTAAATCAAATACGTGTGGAGCAAAATCGCAATTTTTCAATGATGTCAACACTTTGTGCTCTCTCGTGATGCTTATTAAATCTTCACTTATCTTAAGCGCATATTTTAAATTTTCCTCGTCGTGCACAAGGTATACGTTGGCTACACCGCCATGACCAATTTTTTTCTCGACTACGTATTTCCGTCTATTGTGTATGCCTGTCAAAACATAGCCATTCTCAAGCATTAACCGATACCTCTTATAGATTCAACTTCTGTGTCAAAAAGCGATGTAGCCAGCTTTATCGCATGGTAAGTAGGGGTATTTCCACCTGCCTTTAAGTTCTTAAGATGAGCTTCTATATCATTTATCTTCGATGTAAATGGACATATAACCTTCGCATAAACATCATTGCCATATGGAAATCCTATTAGGCAAAACTGGCTTTTGCCCTTTCTCACTTTCATGGTGCTTAGAAGATCCATTACTCCATTCACTGCTTTTTTCAATTTTCTTGCCATACTTCCACTTAAGTCCAGCAAAATTGCGCATCTTACATCTGAAATATCAAGAAGTTTATCGATGTATTCTACGATTTGAGACCGCAATACAGGATGAAGTCCTTCTATATTTTTCCCTATGAGTTTCATCAATTCGCTATCTAAGGTATCGTACAAAGTTTTTTCGGCTGATTTTTGCGTCACCATCGATAAAGACCTTATAAAGTCATCTGAATAAATTATGTCATACACCCCACCACCGGAACTTGCAATATCTTTTATCTCTTTTATAGACAGCTTTCCGTCGTCAACGATACCTATAGAACTTACTCGAATTCCCTTCCTATACGCCAAAAAAGCTGCATCTGCTGGATTCCCACCGACATTTGATTTGCCGTCTGTAACGACGATTATCTGTTTTATCAAAATCTCCAAAATCAAATCCCTCCATAAGATTTTTTATTATTTTTGCCATCTTATGGAAGGATTATTCAGCTTACAATCGCTTTTTCCAAACTTTTACCGTAAGCACTGTCATGTCGTCTTTAGGCTTGTTTTCACAAAGCTCAAGGCATTTCTTCATTATAGCTTCAGCCATGTCCTGAGGATCCTTCAAATCAAGGTTTCTTAAAAATCTTGCCATGCTTTCTTCTTTGTTACCATCAAAGCAGTCTAATACCCCGTCTGTCGTCAAAATCACAAAATCACCGTCATTTAACTTCCTATCGTGAATGTCTGCATCGACGTCTTCCAAAATACCGATAGGCAGTGAACTGGATTCAATCACATCCACATTTTTTCCGCTCTTTATAAATGTGGCTGAGGCGCCGATCTTTATAAACTCTGCATCTCCCGTAAACAAATCTATAAACGATATGTCAACTGTCGAGAACATCTCCTCTGCTGACCTTAATGCCAGAATAGAATTTATAGTTTGTACAACTAAGCCTTTATCGAATCCCGCCTCAATGAATCTTTCCAGCAAGGATATTGTCGTACTGCTTTCAGAAGCTGCTCTTAAGCCAAATCCCATACCATCGCTTAAAGCCGCCATGTACTTTCCGCCTTCCAGTTCCATGAAAGAGTATGTGTCACCAGATATTTTATTGGCGCTTTTACTGATTTTGCTAATGCCTGTGGATACTTGATAGCTTTCAGCTCTTGTAAGAGTCAAGCTGCACCTCCCTTTATTATTTATAGAACACAAAGTATTTTTCCGCTCGTACTTCTCCCCCATAATCTCTGATACAGCCGGAATAATTTTTTTCTCGCATTCTTTAGCTGCATAACAGGCTTTCTTGTATATCTTTATCACCACATTTCCGTCTCCCGCATCGTAAACTATGGCGTCGTCTACAGGTATCCCTCTTTTATCCAATTCTACAAGCAGATACTGTTCAAGATCATCTTTGAAAGTGATGTCCATGCTTATATCGTCAGCCATGTTTGATATAACTGAGGAAATGCCTTTTAACTGGTTTGAAACAATATTCTTGGCATCTTTAAGCCTTTCCCTCCACTGCATGTTTATCTTGTAAATCATGAGATTATGCCTCGTACAATTAAGAAGCTCAGGAAACCTTATGCACTTTTTATAAAGCTTGTTGCTTTCAACATTTCCTGTTCCTTCCAGACTTTCTACTAAATCAAACATGCTTTTATATGTAAAATAAAAATCTTTATCCCAGCACATTTTGTACATAGCACAATCAGTACATGTCTTATTGGCTATTTCTTCAAAAAGATATGATATATCCTTGTGATCTAAGATCTTCTCATTTGCCTTTTTAAAGCTTTTCCCTAACTCGTCGAACACTTCGGCATACTCTTTTAATTTATCAGTCACCACTTCTTTAAGTTTTACACTGTAGCTTCGCTGCAATGAACCTTTATCGCCTTTTACAATTGAAACAAGATGATCCAATCTTTTTTTAGGAACAGATAAAAATACTAAAGAAGCTAAAGCAAAATCGTAAGGACTGATAATCATATTTGCAAATCCATTGACGTAAAATGTCATAATGGCAGCAGCAGTAAAAAATCCCAATGTAATTCCCAATCTGCCAAGTTTTTTCATGCTTCCAGACAAAAGTCCTGTAAACCCGTATAATCCTACAGATGTAGGAGTATTTGTAAGAGCAAGGCTTCCAATAAGACCAATGGTAGTTCCTACGCTGGCACCCGTGCCTACACCACCTATGTACGAACTCATCAGTATAGTAAGTATGCCAAATGAGCTATTTAAGTTAAATCTCCACACCTTTATATTATCAAGGCCTAAGATAAAAATACTTAACAATATACACAATGATATGATTTCTTCGTTTGATATGACTTTTCTGTTTGAGCTACCCAAGAGTAAAATTGCCTGATTAAATATGAATACCATTAACATGGCTATGACAGATTCGTAAATAGACGTCATTACGTCAAACAGCAAAAATCCATACGCTTTGCTGTATATGAGGTCTACTAAAAGCAGCGAGAAAAATGTTATCAACGCCACTTTAAAAATATTTTTGCTTTTAACTTTTAATAGATATTCAAAAGCCAATATCAAAACCAAAACGATTAGATATTTGATGCTATTGATACCGGGTAAAGACAATACTCCAAGGTAGACTCCAATTCCTGACAAAAAGTACTTTCTCTTTTGCATTAAGAGAGATGCAAAATACGCCACACCAAACGGAATAAGGTTGTCCATTATTTGTGCACGACCTATGACAAAACCTATCAATGCAAAAATTAAAGCATTGAATATAAATTTTACATTGTCTTTTTGCAATTTTTCATTGCTTTCTTTTCTTCCTATCCTTGAGTAAGGAAGAATATCAGCACTCTGCATATTTACCACCACCATTTTTTTGATATGATTATAACATCCAATATAAGGTAAAATTTGTAAATATATGGTGGTAGCTTAAATTTTTTTGACGACATTTTATATAAATAAAATAAAAAAAGCTACAATTTTGTAGCTTCCTTCGTAATATTCAAATTTGGTGACCCCGACGGGATTCGAACCCATGTTACCGCCGTGAAAGGGCGATGTCTTAACCACTTGACCACGGGGCCTAAGACATATCATATTTTATCATATTTTGTAGATTTGTCAACAACCAAATTTATCCTGATTTATTTTACTCCGTAAAATATGTCGATAAATTCTCCTTTAGAAATCTCACCTACAATATTGTGCTTATCTTTAAGGTAATTTACTACATCGTAAATGTCTATTTTTGCTTCATGATGGCTTCCTCTTTGCCTGTGAGATTCGGCAACTCTTTCCTTGCCTACATCGTTAAGCTCTGTTATCAATATCTTGCCGCCTTTTCTCAGTACTCTCACCATCTCATCAATGGCAACATTATAGTCGCTCATGTGGTGCATTGCATTGTAAGATGCGACAACCTCAAAAGATTCATCAATAAACGGCATCCTATGTGCATCACCATGCACAAACAAGATTTTGCCTTCCACATCTTCATTGCTTATGATTTCTTTAGCTTTTTTTAGCGTGTCAATATTGTACTCTAACGACACCACATCATAGCCGTACCTGGCCAATGCGTAAGCCATACGTGCTCTACCAGTACCTACGTCCAGCGCAAACACATGTCCTTCACCCAATAGATCTAAAGCCCGTTTCAAATCTGATTCAATATCAATTGCCAACTGTATCACCTCTAATGTTATTCTACAGCACATCTATGGCTTTTTTCAACTTATCAGCAACTTCTTCTGCAATTTTAGACAATTTTTCATCATTAGAAGGCAATGCCTTTAAAGGATCAATTGCCGATACAACTACACTGCCATCGCTTTTTTCGTACACAATCACATTGCAAGGCAGCAAAAGCCCTACTTCGGGGTCAATGTTTAATACCTCGTAAGCATAAGTGGGATTGCAGGCACCAAGTATGACGTAGTTCATCATATCCTTGCCTATTTTCTTTTTTATCGTATCTTTCATGTCAATCTCTACTAATATTCCAAATCCTACGCCTTTCAAAGCTTCTTTAACCTTTTCCACAGCTTCAGCAAATGAATAAGCCACTTCTTTAGTGATGTCAAGACCCATATTTCACACTCCTTTCTGACTTTTCCACGTCTCTGTACTTGCACATATAATAGCATTCCCTGTTTCTCTTTGAGTAATTACAATCATCTGTCCTTTCAAAAGTTGTAGGAAATTTGACATTCAATTCTTTTTCAAAAAATTCTACTGCTTCTTCTATTGATATCCTTGTACATTTCTTACAACATCTGGCACCACCAGCTTCACCGATGCTTTTAAGGGCACTTGCAACAGCTAAATGTGCCTTAGTCCTTTTAAGAGGTGTAAGAGGTGTAGCTTTGTAAATGACGGAAATAGCAACACCGATTCCAATACCCGCACCACAGGCACCATAATAACCACATGCTCCGCCAGGAATCTCTTTCCCACGGTTTACGGCCTCTAAGATATCCTCGTCAGAAACTTTTCCTGTCAAATTTTTGTAAGCCGTGACTATTGCTGCAGGAACCAATGCATGATGTTCTGGTCCATGCATTGGTATCCTGCTGTCTGACATGATATTTTCCACAATCTCCATAGGGTCTTTAGAATCTGTAGACAGACAATAATCCTTTATGACCTCAATGCCGTCCTTTGCGTGACATTTGTCGCAAACGTAGTGCCCATCCGTACAGTGGGCAAGAGTTAATTCTTCTATACCACAGTATTCGCATCTTTTCAATACTGGCTTTTCTAAATACATGAGCGGCTTCCCACATATCATGCAATTTTCCATGTACTTTGTCTCGCAGCACTCCATCATTATCTCCTTTCATACTTTTTAAAAGTATGCAAAATCACAGCTCCTGTATATACCTTTCTGCGCTTACAGCAGCAACGGCTCCATCTCCTGCTGCAGTGACAACTTGCCTTATCTTTTTATCTCTTATATCACCAGCAACAAATACGCCTTTCACATTTGTCATTAGATCCTCATCTGCTTTGATGTAGCCATATTGATTTAACTCAAGTATTCCCTTGAATATGTCTGTCTTAGGTGTAAGACCAATGTAGACAAATACGCCATCAACTTCTATATCTTTAAGTTCACCTGTCTTTAGGTTCTTGTACGTCAGAGATTTAAGCATTCCATCTCCATTTGCCTTTACAACGTGAGACTCCCAAATAAAGTTTATCTTAGGATTGGTAAAGGCTTTTTCTTGCAGCACATTTGAAGCTTGTAAATTATCGAATTCGTGTATAACCGTTACCTTGTCAGCGATGTTTGCAAGGTACAATGCTTCCTGAATGGCAGAATTGCCTCCACCTATTACAGCCACGTGTTTTCCTTCATACATTGCACCATCGCATATTGCACAATAGTGAATGCCTTTTCCTCTGAATTCAGCTTCTCCTTCTGCAGGAAGCTTTCTTGGCTGCGCTCCCATAGCTATTATAACAGCTTTAGGATAGTATATCTTGTCCTCTGTTCTTACAAATTTCTCATCGTCAGTAAGCTTAATCTCAAATACTTCTTTTAAATCATCAATGATTGCACCAAAGCTTTCTGCCTGTTTTCTCATGTTTTCCGTCAATTTCTTTCCTTCGATCTGACCTTCTGTTCCAGGATAATTTTCTATATAATATGTGTTTGCTGCTTGACCGCCTGTAGTTGCTTCATCTATGACAACCGTCTTCAAGTTTGCCCTTGCTGAGTACAAAGCAGCCGTAAGACCTGCAGGTCCTCCGCCCATTATTAGAACATCGCACTCAACCTTCTCTGGCTCTTTGTCCAAAAGTGAAAAACCTATCACCTTTTCTACTGCCTTGCGAAGATCTGGCTTTGAAATATATCCATTTAATCTCTCACCAGTTTCTTTACCGTCTCTAAAGAACAAAAGTGTAGGGCTTCCTTTTACGCCAAGGCTTAATGCTAAATCTTTATTGCCTTGTCTGTATATTTCAACAAATTCCATGTGATCTTTATATACATCGGCTAATCTATGAAATATCGGTTTTAGTTGGGCACACGGTGGACAATCAGTAGAATAAAAATCTACTACAACTGGCTTTTTAGAATTTAAAACAACCTCTTCAAATTCATTAGCATTGATTTCTCTTACCATAAATACATCCTCCTTAAAATTTTTAATCTTGAATTAATACTTCATCTCTGTAATACTCAACACCTAATTCATATAATTTTTTTATGTCTCTACAATCAGGAGATAATATACTGCCATTTCTTTCATTCGCGACGACTCCACAGCCACCGCCGCAAACTAAACTTACAGGGCATTCTTTGCACTGTGGTATATTTAAGACGTTTCTCTCTTTCCACGGCAAAACTTTATCATCAAAAATCCTTCTCTCAGGATAAAAAGTACCTAAGCGATAATCTTTCCTACCGCAGCTTGCAGTACATCCATATATATCGCCGTACAAATCGTAAAGCCATTCTTTTTTGCCAGCAGGACATGTATCAAATGTAGGAGAATACATAGTACCTGAAACAAGCACATTTCTCATGCCTTTAAAATCTGGTTTATGAAATTTTTTAAGTATTGAATACTTTTTAGATAGCTCTACAAATGTAGCCCACTGCTCCACTTGTGACATAAGGCTTTGATGGTTTAAGGAACATTCGAAAAGCTCATAATTCCTGCCTATCTGCGTCTTAAATTTAGTACCATCCAGATTGAGATACCCTTTTTTATCAAGAATTTCTGCCAATTCCGGCAGATAAGAATAATTGTCTTTATCAACCACAACCCTTAAATTCACAGGCATGTCATTCTCGATTAGGCTGTCAATTCCCAATAGAATCTTTTCAAAACTATCTCCACCGCCTAATAGCTTTCTTCGCCTGTTGTGGACTTCCTTAGGCCCATCAAGAGTTACCTGTATTTCTTTCACATTCCCTTTTTTAAGGATGTCTATATACTCTAATACATTGTAACCATTAGTAACTGCAGCTATCTCATAACCGTACAGCTTGCTCTTTTCTACAATATAATTAATAATGTCTTTTTGAACATCTGTGTCTATAAAAGGCTCTCCACCAAAGAGCGTAATGTACGGCCTTACCTTCTCCAACTTAAACCTATCATTTATATCATCAAAAAAGGCATCTACAGCCTCTTTCGTTATTAAATCTTTCTTTGTTGGTATTCCTCTTTCGTAGCAATAGATGCAAGAAAAATTACATCCATACGTTGGCACCAGCAATATCTGTGTTGGCGATTCATCCATTATCTCCTTAAATTCTTCATACGCTTCTTTTATCCTTATATCCTCATGCTCTTTTTCTTCATATACATATCCTCTGTCAATGACGTAATCGAGAAAATCGATGTCGTAAACATCCTTACCCGATTTTATATCATAAAGCTTATCTACCTCATCTTTTGAAGCAATATCTGAACTACCTGATAGCAAATTTAAAATAATAAAGTCATTTTTCTCTTCACTAAAAGGTAGAATCATGTTATACTTACTAAAGTACAATAAAATCACTCCTTAATTTATGCGGTAGAAATTCTACCGCATTTTTTTAGTCATGGCAGCCTACAACAAGCTTCGATGACTTTGAGCAGCATTGTGCAACACTGCTGTTTTGTGTTGTGCAGCAATTTGAATTCTTATTTGTTACAGCTTTCACCTAAATCACCTCCTTTTAATGCAAGATATCTACCTTTTAATACCTTTGATTGTTATACTTGCAACTGGATATCCATTTTTCATGTATTCACGCTTTTTAAGATATTCTATTTCTTTAAAACCTGCATTGTTTATGGCTTTTATATAATCTTCCTCCGGAATAGCTCCGCCGAAGCAGTCAGCCCAAGCTTCAGGGTCATTTACAATCTCATCTGGAAGTCTATCTTTTGACACCACGTCTGAAACAATAAATCTTCCACCAGCTTTAAGAACCCTGTAAATTTCTTTATAAACTCTCTCTTTGTCTTTTGCATGATTTATCACACAATCGCTTATGACAACGTCAAACTTTTCACTTTCAAGTGGTATGCTTTCAACATCTCCTACAACAAACTCAGCATTCTTTATATTAAGCTTCTTTCTGTTTTTTTCAGCTTCTTCGATCATTTTTTCAGTAAGATCGAGACCTACTGCAATTCCTCTTTCACCTATTATCTTTGCAGCATTTAAAACGTCATTTCCTCTGCCACATCCTAAATCAAGCACATTTTCTCCTTCTTTTAAATCTGCCAAAACGATATTCTTGCCGCCACAGCTTAAATTGTCATCTTCTTCAGCTAATTTTTCGTATCTATTTATTATGTTTTCTTTCGCTTCCATCTCGTCACCACCTTTTATTAAATGCATCATATATCCCCTAGATAGGGGGTGGTACTAAATGATAGTATACCACAATAATTTAACAAAGTAAATACAAAACAAAAGAAAGAAAACGCATTTTATAATTAAATCTATTATGTGGAATATTAGAATGTGGAGGTGTTTTTATGAAAATAACGGCCGTATTCCCTACTCAAGGTATGGCAAGCGCATTAGTCGACAGTTTAAAAAAGATGGGTTTCGATCGAAAAGACATGATCATAACAAATATGAAAAAATCTGTGCAGGATATGGATTTTATGGTTGACAATGCTATAGATATAAAGTCAGAAAGAGAAGGCTTAGGTGAAAAAAGACCTTATACGGACTTCTATATTGATGACGCTGACTCCGGAATACTCATTACAGTCGAAGCACCTAAGAAAGAAGTGTCTAAAATAAGAGAGACAATGGAACAATGCGGTGCAACAAACATAATTCAAAAGTGATATAAGGTGGGGATATGCTTCATTTCCCCACTTCATTTCTTTGAGATTTTATTATCATATATGTATTGCACGAAAATTCATCATATAGTATACTATGTACAAATATGGAGGGAGTGTTTATCATGAGTGAACAAAAAGCCATTATATCCGTAATCGGTGTCGACAGAGTAGGCATAATTTACAATGTATCAAAATTATTAGCCGAAAACAACATCAATATCTTAGACATCAGCCAAACGATATTAAAGGACATCTTTACAATGATCATGATAGTTGATATAAAAAATTCTTCAAATGACTTTAACAACTTAAAAGAAGAACTTAAAAATTTAGGCGAAAATTTAGGAGTCAAAATCGACATTCAGAAAGAAGACATATTTAGAGCAATGCACAGATTATAGACATGATGTTTTATTGAAAGGAATGATTAAAATGGGCTTTGCTTTTGAAGAAATAGAAGAAACTATAAGGATGGTCCAATCAGAAAAGCTTGATATAAGGACAATAACTATGGGCATAAGTTTAAGAGATTGCTCAGGAGACAATGCAGACACAATTGCTGAAAAGATCTACGATAAAATCACAAAAAAAGCCGAAAATCTCGTAAAGGTAGCCGAAGAATTAGAATCTGAATTTGGCATTCCTATTGTCAATAAGCGCATATCTGTGACGCCTATCGCCATCGTTGCAGACAATATTGAAAAAGATGAGTTTATTAAAATAGCTTCGTCACTTGATAAAGCTGCAAAAAATGTAGGGGTAAACTTTATAGGCGGATATTCTGCTTTAGTACATAAAGGATTTACAGATGGAGACCTAAACCTTATAAATTCAATCCCTCAAGTTCTCAGTGAAACAGAAAGAGTTTGTTCATCTGTAAATGTAGCAACGACTAAAGCAGGTATAAACATGGATGCAGTAGCTTTGATGGGAAAAATCATAAAAGATACAGCGTATCGAACAAAAGAAAACGACGGCATAGGTGCTGCAAAGCTTGTAGTATTTTGCAACGCACCAGAAGACAACCCATTCATGGCAGGGGCTTTTCACGGCGTCGGTGAAGGTGAATGCGTCATAAACGTAGGTGTAAGCGGACCAGGTGTGGTATTGGCAGCACTTTCAAAGCTTCCAAAAACCGCCGATTTCGGCCAAATTTCGGAGACAATAAAAAAGACGTCATTTAAGATTACCAGAGCTGGTGAACTCATAGGGCGTCTTGCGGCACAAAGGCTAAACACTTCGTTTGGAATACTCGATCTATCTTTGGCTCCAACGCCAGAAACAGGTGATAGCATAGCAAACATACTTGAATCAATGGGACTTTCAAAATGCGGTTCACATGGTACAACGGCTGCACTAGCACTTTTAAATGACGCCGTAAAAAAAGGCGGTGTGATGGCATCATCATACGTTGGAGGTTTAAGTGGTGCATTTATACCTGTAAGTGAAGACGCTGGAATGATAGAAGCTGTTGAAGCAGGCGCCTTATCATTAGAAAAACTTGAAGCCATGACATGTGTATGCTCAGTTGGCCTTGATATGATAGCAATTCCAGGTGACACACCTTATGAGACCATATCAGCCATAATAGCAGACGAAATGGCAATAGGCATGATAAACAAAAAGACAACTGCCGTAAGAATCATCCCAGCACCAGGCAAAAAAGAAGGTGACCATGTAGAATTTGGCGGACTTTTAGGCCATGCACCTGTTATGAAAGTAAACAGCTTTTCACCGAAAGATTTTATAGAAAGAGGCGGAAGAATCCCTGCACCACTTCACAGTTTAAACAATTAGTGATAAGCATGAAATAAATTTTCATGCTTTTTGTGCCACAGTTGTTTATACATTGCCTTTTATATTTGCTTTTTGCTGTATTATGGAGCAAGAAAATTTGAAAAAAGGAATTTGTGATGGCTATAAAATCAATCCCAGCCCTAATGCGATTATCTCAGCAATATTCATCACTAAAAAGTTTTTGACAGACAGTGGAAACGTATCTTTCTTTGTCTGGACTTTGTAAAATTTTCTCATATTTTTATTTACAGGCGCAAATGTCAACAATACAATAAGCCCCAATAAAGGCAGCACCTTTAAAATCACAAGAGCCACTATGTCGATGTATGAAATATAGTATAAAGCCTTAAATAATTTTAGGGCTTTTTCTTTTCCTATGTATATAGGCAGTGTATAGCGCCTGTTTTCTAAATCGTCCTCAATATCGCATATGTTGTTTGCCAACATGATATTGGCAATCCCCATCACTGCCGGTAACGACATGAAGAAAATTTTTAGTACAACAAGCACATTAAACCATATATTTAAAATGCCATCGCTGTATGTAACATAAGCTATATTTTTGTCGTATACATGGATAAAAACAGATAAAAATACAATTACAAAGCCCATAAAAAATCCTGAAAAGATTTCTCCCAGTGGCATCCTGGATATAGGTATAGGTCCAAATGAATACAAAATACCAACTGCAAATGACATCATGCCGATTAGAAGCACCACTAAGTTTGTACGCAAATACAGTGCAAATCCTGACACAGATGCTACAAGAAGAAGTACAACTATAGTTATTACAACAGTTGTCTCAGATAGATTGTCCCTTACAATTGCATTGTGCTTCTCATAATTATACCCGTAAGTTTTATTTGCCTTTTTATAATCCATATAATTATTAATTGCGGTAGTAACCATGTCAAACGATATTAGGGAAATAAACATAATTAAAAAATTAACAACTTTGAATTCATGAAAAGCATACAATGCATACACAGTCCCCAGCATAAACGGTGTCACGCTGGCAGCCTTCGTCTGTATCTCAACTAATTTTAAAAAGCTCCTTACTGTCATATTATTTCCACTTCCTCCTTTTTCCCTTTTGATTTTATTTTAACATCAAATCACAATTAAAAAAATACCAACATTTCTAGTCATCTCAAATTTTTCAATCCATCCACACAATACCCATATTCTTTCCAACTACAATTACGGCATATATCATTCATAATATCTTCAGTCATAAATAACTTTATATTAGTCGCAATCTCGCTATATTTCATGGATTCTCCGGGTCTTGTTTGAATGACTTTGAGTACAGCATTATCCATCTCTTTAATGCTATCTCTATGATGTTCATTTTTGCACACGCCAGATAAATTATTGGGACATTTCTCGCAAATGTTATCCACACTATCCACAAGCTTTATCAACACATCATCATCATTTTTAAGCTTTTCAACGACTTTATCCATGTTTTTGATAAATTCCTCATCATATCCCAATCCTTTAAAGCCTAACATACACAAAAAATGATGACCTCTTATAATCATGTAAAAACCCCCTAAAATTTGCATAATAAAATAGTACACAATGATTATACTACATTTTAAGGAGTTGATATTATGATAAGAAAAAGCAAAAAATATTATAAAGAACCTATTGAAAAGCATGAAACAGCCTCATGGGCAAACATTAAAGAAAACGCCAGCAAGGCAAAAGTGCCTATCCCAAATGAGATAGAAGTCATAAACGCAAAAGAATGGGTAGATGAAAACGAAAAGTAAAAGTATGGCCTCAGCAACCGAGGCCATACTTTTTAAAGTTGTGAAAGAGACTTGTAGATTTCAAATCTTTTTTTTGCGTCTTTTGAAGACTCATCATACAGCTTTTGCGCCAAATCCGGGAAAAGTGTCTCCAATGATGAATACCTTATTTCGCCTTTTAAGAAGTCTATGTAAGACTCTGTCGGTTCTTTCGAATCCAATGTAAATGGATTTTTCCCTTCGGCTTTAAGCTCCGGATTGTACCTATAAAGGTGCCAATATCCCGCATCAACTGCCTTTTTCTCTTCTTTAATGCTTGTACCCATTCCTGATTTTATACCGTGATTTATACATGGAGAGTAGGCAATTATAAGTGAAGGACCTTTATACTTTTCAGCTTCAGCAATTGCCCTCACCGTATGATTCATATTTGCACCCAAGGCAATCTGAGCCACATAGACGTATCCATAGCTCATAGCCATCAAACCTAAATCCTTCTTCTTTATTTTTTTGCCGGATGCTGCGAATTTTGCAATAGCCGCTGTAGGTGTAGATTTTGACGACTGACCTCCTGTATTTGAGTAAACTTCAGTATCCAGCACAAGCACATTTACATCTTCTCCAGATGCCAACACATGATCCAGACCTCCAAAACCTATATCATAAGCCCATCCATCACCACCTATTATCCAATGGGACTTCTTGACAAGGTAATCTTTCAGTCTGTATATCTCCTGTACTATTTTATTAGATTTTAAATTTTCACGGCTAATTATATTTATGATTTTGCTGGATGCAAGTTGAGATGCTTCACCATCATCCTTATTGTTTAGCCATTCTACAAAAGCATTTTTCAATTCATCAGGTATCTGTGTTTTAAGCGCTTCAGAGATTAATTCCCCAAGCCTCTGCCTTATTTTCTTGTTTGCGAGATATATGCCATATCCGTACTCTGCATTGTCCTCAAAAAGAGAATTTGCCCACGCAGGTCCTTTGCCTAAATCATTAGTTGTATATGGTATTGATGGTGCACTTCCGCCGTATATTGAAGAACACCCTGTAGCATTTGCTATTATCATCCTATCGCCAAACAACTGAGTCAATAGCTTTATGTAAGGAGTCTCTCCACAGCCAGGGCACGCTCCATTAAATTCAAAGAGAGGCTTAGAAAACTGGCTGCCTTTCAATGTAGTCTTTTCCATCACATTATCTTTTGGTTTAATCTTTACAGCAAACTCCCAATTGTCAGCTTGATTTTCTATTTCTCCCTCTGCTGGCATCATCACAAGTGCCTTTCCAGGTGCTGGGCACACATCCGCACAGTTGCCACATCCTGTACAGTCTAAGGGACTTACCTGAATGCGATACTGAAACGCTTCAAGCCCTCTACCTACCGCTTTTTTGGTCTCAAAAGTAGGTGGTGCATTTTTCACCTCTTCATCGTTTAGTAAAAACGGTCTTATAACAGCATGAGGACATACCAATGAACATTGATTGCACTGTATGCATTTTTCTATCTGCCACTGAGGAATCATTACAGCTATGCCACGCTTCTCGTATGCAGTAGTGCCCAATGGGAATGTACCGTCTTCCATGCCTGAAAAAGCACTTACAGGCAGATCATCCCCTTCATTTCTTGCCATAGGTTTTTGTATTTTGGTCAAAAATTCCGGTTCATCCTTGACAAAATCTTCATTTTCGATGGCATTTTCCCATGAAGCAGGAACATTAACTTTTCTTAATGATTCTAAACTTCTGTCAACAGCTTTAATATTCATATCGACTATGTTTTGCCCTTTGCTGCCGTAAGTCTTTTGTATAGATTCTTTTAAGTACCTAATGGCATCTTCAAATGGTATTATATTGATAAGCCTAAAAAACACAGTCTGCATTATCATGTTTATCCTACCGCCTAAGCCTACTTCTCTTGCAATAGATATGGCGTCAATTGTATAGAAATTTATCTTATTTCTTGCAATGTACCTTCTCATAGATGCTGGAAGTTTTTCGTCAAGTTCTGATTCACTCCAAGGGCAGTTTAAGACAAAGGTTCCACCGTTTTTTAGTCCTTTTAAAATGTCGTAGTTGTAAATAAAAGACTTGTTATGGCATGCTATATAATCGGCATGATACACAAGATAGCTGGATTTTATAGGTTTTTGGCCAAATCTCAAATGGGATATGGTAGTTCCTCCAGATTTTTTGCTGTCATACTGAAAATAACCTTGCACATAAAGATTTGTATTATTACCTATTATCTTTATGGCAGATTTATTTGCGCCAACAGTTCCATCTGAGCCCAAGCCATAAAATTTGCAGCTTACAGTTCCCTGCGGCACAGTCTCTATTAATCTACCTGTATCTAAAGATGTCATAGTCACATCATCTTTTATACCTATTGTAAACCTATCTACCGGATTGTATTTTTTAAGGTTTTCATACACTGCTATGATTTGCGACGGCGTCGTATCTTTTGAACCTAAACCGTATCTGCCTCCTACGATGAGAGGCTTATCTTGTTTATCAAAAAATGCTTTTACCACATCAAGATATAAAGGCTCACCGATAGAACCAGGCTCTTTTGTCCTGTCTAACACTGCTATTCTTTTGACTGTGCTTGGAATAACATTTAAAAAGTGTTTTTCTGAGAATGGCCTGTAAAACCTAACTTTTACAAGACCAACTTTCTCGCCTAACCCCAAAAGATAATCAATCGTTTCCTCAATTGTCTCACATACAGAGCCCATCGCTACTATTACGTATTCAGCATCTTTTGCACCGTAGTAATCAAACAAATGATACTCTCTACCTGTCAGCTCTTTTATTTTTTCCATGTACTCCGCAACTATATCTGGTACCTTTTCATAAAACTTATTTGATGCTTCCCTTCCTTGAAAGTATATATCGGGATTCTGAGCAGTTCCTCTTATCACAGGATGTTCTGAGTTTAACGCTCTATTTCTGAATTCATTTACTGCATTGTAATCTACAAGTTTCTTTAGATCCTCGTAATCAATCACTTCAATCTTTTTTATTTCGTGGGATGTCCTAAAACCGTCAAAGAAGTGCAAAAATGGCACTCTCGACTTAATTGCGCTAAGATGTGCAATACACCCTAAGTCCATCACTTCTTGAACGCTGTTTGATGCAAGAAGAGCAAAACCTGTTTGCCTACATGCCATCACATCCTGATGGTCTCCAAAAATTGATAGAGCGTGTGCGGCAACTGCTCGGGCACTTACGTGAAAAACACCAGGCAAAAGCTCTCCTGCAATTTTGTACATATTTGGTATCATAAGGAGAAGTCCCTGTGATGCTGTGTATGTAGTCGTCAGTGCACCTCCTTGCAGCGATCCATGTACTGCACCTGCAGCACCCGCTTCTGATTGCATCTCTACCACTTTGACAGTATCTCCAAAGATATTTTTTTTGCCATGTGCAGCCCATTCATCTACACTCTCCGCCATTGGAGATGATGGAGTGATGGGATATATAGCGGCAACCTCTGTAAAAGCGTATGATGCGTACGCTGCAGCAGTATTTCCATCCATAGATTTCATTTCGACAGTCATAAATATTTAACCCTCCTCGTTCAAATAAAACAATATTAAATTTTGCTAAAATTAGTATTTCATAAAAAATGATTATCATACACATTACTCTGGTTTGCTTATAAGCTTAATGCACTTTGTCGAATACAGCTTTAAATGAAAATAAATATTCTGGGACAATTGAAGCAACAGCAGTAAACGTTCAATCAGAAATTTCTAAACGTATCTTAGATTTATACGTTAGTACAGGTGAACAAGTTAAAAAGGGAGACAAGATAGCTTTGCTTGATGTCAACCAATATGAATAACAAGCAAAAGAAGCAAAAGCAGCTCTTGATATGGCAAAACTAAATTATAATCAAATCAAAAACGGACCTAAGGAACAAACAGACATTGCAAATCTCAAGGTAGAACAATCTCAAGCAACTTACGATTTGTCTAATCTGATGGTAAAAATAGGATATACAGATTTTATGATGGTTTTTGCCTTAAGCATTTATTGGTTCCGCATCCCTGTAAATGGCAGCATTATTTTACTGCTCCTTTTAGGTTTTGACTTCATAATTTGTGCTCTCGCTATAGGTATGCTTATATCGACAGCAGCAAAGACTCAGACACATGCAATGCAAGGAGCTTTTATGTTGCTGTTGCCCACAATAATTTTATCAGGTTTCATATTTTCAAGAGAGCAAATACCTTCCGTCATAAGAGCAATAAGTGATGTAATTCCACTCACATATTTCCTGGACATATTGAGGGGAATAATAATAAAAGGAGTCAACACAAACATATTATTAAACCAAATCATAATTATGACATCTATTGGATTTGCGTTATTTTTAATCGCTGTACTAAGATTTAGAAAGAGGCTTGATTAAGCCTCTTTATCCATTATTTGGTATCAACAAACTTAGATGAAATATCATTCATAACTTCGTATATTTTTGATGCGCTTTCAAGTCTTGAATATTTCAAATTTATAAAGTTTGATTCATTAATAAATATAAATAAGGTTTCATCTCCCACTTATAAAGGATGGGAGACTTCTTTCAAGCCTTCGTTATGATTCTTTTTCTATTTCTTGTTTTTTTAGTTCTTCTCTTTTTCTTCTAAACTCAATTATTGGCAAATCACCAGGGATTAAATTCTCATCCATTTTAAGTTCACTTTTTTTTGGTAGCTGGGTTAAAACAACTCTTCTATCTTGATGTAAAATAATTTTATTAGGTATACTACTAAGATTGTTTATAATTTGTTTCAAAACCGGCAGTTTCATAAAACTCTGATAAAATCTTAAATATATTTTAGTATTTTCTTCATCTATCGGTGCAAAAGCTGCTACAATTCTAACTTTATCAGATATTATATTTTGCCACAGATTAGGCATTTGAAGCTGCAAACTAAAAAGTTTTTCATAGTTTTCTATTTCATTGGGCTTTTGAGGTGTTTGTCCATTATCCTCTTCATTTTTAACATAAAATGTCATTAAATCCTCATTCCACTTTACCACAGGACCATTGACAAGAGTTTTATTACCTCTGCCAATAGTTGTATTGTGAACAAAAGGTAAATGAACTACATCTAATTGATTTTCTATAGCCCTTGTATAATGGACTCTCCAAATTTCTGAAAAACCACCATAAGAAAAACCTTCTTTTAATTCCTCAAAAAATTTTATTTTAGGCAAATTTTCTCTTGGCTCACCATACCAAACCCATATAAAACCATAGGCTTCTTTAGCTATATAAGAATTCACTTTAAAATTACTAAGTACTGGCCTGTCTTTCCCATTTGCAGGTATACTAGTAACTTTTCCAGATGAGTCATATTTAAAACCATGGAAAGGACATTGTATATGATTATTTGCAACTTTCCCAAGAGCTAAACTAGCTCCTCTATGACAACACTTATCAAAAATGCAACTTATATTATCTAACTCATCTCTCCAAAACACTAATTTTTGAGAAAATCTTGTTACACCTATAGGTTTATTTTTCTTTAGCTCTTTAGAGTCTAAAACTGCATACCACTGATTTTTAATCATGTTATTCTCCTCCAAATATCTAATTGGATATTTAAAAAAAATAAATATAGTAACTTTCTATTTTTTAATTTAACTATCATTAAATATCCACATCCCAAAAGAAATCTCTACACTTTTATTATAAAACTTTTTGCAAACCATTTCAATAAAAAAGATTTTTGTAAGCCTTGGCATTTAATACGCTTTTGTTTTAACAGCACAAATTGCAATATCAATTATCTTTAAAATATCATGTAGACAATCTTATTTTTATATGTTATAATTTGTGTAGTTTAATAAGACCCTTTAAAATTAGTCCAGTGAGGCTAAAAAGGAGGAACGATATTTCTGCATATCTATATGTTTATCCTCCTTGAGAGGGTTTTTTTATGCCAAAAATTAAAGGAGGAATCGTCATGAAGAACAAATTTTACGGTATACAAGATGTACCGCCTATCAACGAAGCTGTTCCGCTGTCCTTTCAGCATGTATTTGCAATGTTTGGTGCAACAATACTTGTACCGCTTTTGACAGGATTAGACCCTGCCGTAACATTGTTTACATCAGGACTTGGCACATTAATATTTCACCTAATGACAAAAGGAAAAGTACCTGCATACTTAGGTTCATCATTTGCATTTATCGCTCCTATAATCGCAGCAACCAAAGCTTACGGCGTAAGAGGAGCTTTCACAGGTATGATAGCCGCGGGACTTGTGTACGTGGCAGTTTTCATACTAATAAGCTTAACCGGCATAGACTGGATTGAAAAGATTCTTCCATCTGTAGTAGTGGGTCCTGTCGTAATGATCATTGGCTTAAGCTTAGCACCTACAGCGATACAAGAAGCACAAAAAGATTTGCCTACGGCTTTAGTTACAGCCGCTCTCGTAATAATATTCAGCATGTTTGGAAAAGGATTCATGAAAGTTATACCAATTCTATTAGGCACTATCGGAGGTTATATCTTCGCCATATTCAGAGGTCTTGTAGATTTTTCTCCCGTCGCTAAAGCATCGTGGATTGCTATACCGAAATTTTCATTCCTTATTGGTCATTCACCTGTGCTTGCATGGGGTGCTGTGACATTGATTGCACCTTTAGCATTAGTTGCAATAATCGAAGATTTAGGTCACGTTCTTGTAATAGGAAATATAGTCGATAAAGATTTAATAAAAGATCCAGGTTTTCATAGAGTGATGCTGGGAAACGGCCTAGCAACGTCAATAGCTGCACTGTTTGGTGGTCCACCAAGCACGACGTATGGTGAAAATATAGGTGTTTTAGCCATGACAAAAGTATACAGCTCAAGAGTCATAGAAGGTGCCGCTGTCATAGCGATACTTTTAAGCTTTATTCAAAAGATAGGAGCACTTATACAGGTTATACCACAAGCAGTAATGGGTGGTGTCACCATAATCCTATTTGGAATGATTGCAGCCGCAGGTATCAGAACATTAGTAGAAAATAAGGTTGATTTTTCTGACAGTCGAAATTTGATAATAGCATCAGTAATCTTAACTCTCGGTGTTGGCGGCATCAAAATAGGATCAGGAAATTTCGTGTTTGAAGGCGTCGGTCCTGCAACATTAGCAGGCATAATCCTAAATTTAGTTCTCCCTAAAATTAAACTTACAAAGCCAGAAGGCGAAAAATCGAAAGTAAAAAACGACAGTGTCATCACACAAGCGTAAAGAAATGACTGTTGCAAGCTATTTTATGTAGCCTTGCAACAGTCATTTCTTCTTTTTTTAAACTTTTTTGCTTGTGGTGCTAAGTCCTTTTAGATTTAATACGTAGTTCATTTCAAATACAGCGGCTTCAATTAATTTGTCTATTTCTTCATCCGTCAGCTTGTTTCCCACTATTTTCTTTATTAGGTTTACCGCTTCTGCTTTTTTATCAGCTCCATTTCCCACACCAAATTCCTGCTCTACTCCTCTTACAATCATTTTCGCTATATCGAAATACCTTTTTGTCTTTTCAGTGCCTATCTTTGAATACAAATAATTTATGACATAGCCTAATGTAGCAAGTATCACCAATTGCAGCCCTGCTGTCAATATAGTCATGATTAGGTCTTTCATTTCCTTTAACCCCCTATAATTTTTAATAATGCACCTGCAATATCTTTCCACTTTACATAACTTTCAGGATCGTAATAATCAGAGATTATGCCCATTTGATGAAGTTTTTCTATATCATTGGAATCATTTGTCTGCTTTAAACCTATAGTATTTAATATTCCATTTGAAATAGATGCAGCATATAGATTTTGTTTATTCAAAAGAAGCTCTAAATCATCCTTATTTGTTATAAATCCTAATTCAACTAATATTGATGGCATATTTGTATAATGTAATACATAGAAGTTAGCTGTTTTTACACCTCTATCCGCTGTTTTTAAATTTGTCACAATAGCTTGCTGCACGCTTTTTGCCAATTTTGCTCCAGAAGTGCTTCCAGGATATGAATAAGTTTCTGTCCCCTTCGCAGAAGAATCTTTAAAGCTGTTACAGTGAATTGAAACAAAGTAATCTGCATTGTTTTTATTGGCAATATCGCACCTTTCGCTAAGCCCCAATGTTACATCTTTATCTCTTGTCAAAATTACATCTACATTGTTTGCTTCTAAGACGTTCCTCAATTTAAGAGATACGCTTAAGTTTATATCTTTTTCAAAATAGCCATATCCTATAGCGCCACTGTCAGAACCACCATGGCCAGGATCTACAACTATTAACAATTATTCATCACCTCCTATTGTATTTGCCTCTCCTTATAATATGTTTTTCACAAAAAAAATTTATATAGAAAACATAAAAAATCGGATGTATATTTTGTGTATACACCCGATAATAACTATTTTTTAAGCTACGATTATGAGTTTTTGGTAATTTTGAATTATGTTATATATTCTTTCTTCTTCTTTAATAATCCTATTGTTTTCATAGTCATAGGCATAGCATGCACCATTTATAACCTTTGTAGTCAGCAAACCACTTGCGCTTTTATTTCCTTTTAAATGCGGTGCGTCTAAAATGCCCAATTTTATCGCCAATGATAGTATATGTGGATCTGACAGCGGATCACTGCATAGTGTATTAAGATCATTTATGGCATTGATTATTACCATCGCATCATTTATTAGTTCCTCTTTCCTCTTTAAAATATCAAGATCTTTAGTGAAATCCGCCATACCACGCAAAGTGTTGTTTATCACGGCTTTTGTGATTTTCACACTTTCTATTATATCATCTGGCGTTGCTGCATGATGTGCTTCACAAAAACCTACAACATGATATATGTGAGGTTTTATAGCCATTGAAAGATATGCACTTGAAGCAAGCTGCCCTTTTGCTTCAAAAAGATCCTGCGGCATACTTGCAAGCCCTGCCCTTGCCTGTCTATATACTCTAAAGTTATCATCCTGCAAACTCTCCACAAGCTCTATAGATGCCAGCATTTTTGCAAGATCCATTTTGGGCGATGTAGCTGGCGGCACATTGAACATAAACTGAGCTATATAGTTTTTTACACCCATCTTCTTTGCATTGTATGCTGCAATGTAGCTTGCCGCCACATATATGGCATCATGTGCATCTCTAAGCCCCCAATGGTGTGCTTCATTTACCTCAACAGGTATATTTCTGTCAGCATGCCACTTCATCAGCATCTGGTTCTCTCTAATGGATTCTTCTACTTCTCTTGGCCCCCTGCCATCTAGTACATTGTACCAGCAAAGGGGTATAGCTGCCCATGCATTGTTTATTGTGTTTTTAAGCATTTGAGCCATTTTAAAGACATCATTCGTCCCACTGTAACATCTAAGCAGCGGATAATTTCCACGCCTTGACTCATCGTAAAGTTTTTTGAATTCTTCTTCAGTCCTTATAGGCACGCCACCTGCCCCATCAAGTGATGCTTTATATTTTTTGTCAAAAAAATGCTCTTGTGTATTTTGGTCAGGCGCTATTGATATCACATCGAGAATTTTTTCTTCCGCAATCCTCCTTACACCTTCAAGTGTATCATCATACGAAGGCAATCCAAAGTGATGCCTTATTATAGGATACGGATAGCTTTTCTCAATCCTTTCAATCACATCTCTACCATATTCTTTTTCACTATATGAAGCTTTCTTTCCTCTTAGGTATGAAATTGTGTACTCATCGCCAAAAGTTCCATCAAAAATTTCCTCAAATATTCCTGACTCTTTTGCAACTAAGCAATTGGGCTCTGTGCCTCCAAATATCCATCTAATATTGCTCAAACCATATTTTCGTATTTTATCTTTAAGCTCATTCAATATGGTTTTCAGTGTTTCTGGAGTCAGTCTATAACTTACACCTACTATATCAGGTTTCTTTAAACGCACTGTATCTACCAACTTATCAATAGATGTAGCAGGACCTAAAAAATCCACTTTATACCCTTCCTGCTCTGCAATCTTCAAAAATCTATATGCTCCCGCAACATGGACATCATTTTCTATAGAAGCTGCAATAATATATTTTTTCATGCGACAGTGATCTCCTCCTTTAACCCCTCTATCATTACCTTTATCTCCGCTGCGCTTTTTCCTTCCAATCCTAATTTTCCTGCTGTGCGCCCGATTTTCCAATAGTTCACTTCATGCATGCATGATGCCAAATGAATTATAGAATCTATAGTATAAGTAGGAATGCCTAATTGTTTGCCAATCGATGAAATAGGCACCAAACCCATTGGCACATCTTCAAAAATGTACCTGCAATCAAGATTTTTTGGTGCAAGCAAGCCTCTATAAGCATCTGTCTTTTGAATCGCATCATACAGATTGTCTGCAATAACGCCGTATGCATCTTTAAGCCAATCAAGCGCTGTAACAGCATTGACACCTAAAGCGTGGGCAACTGCTATTCTCTCCCTGTCCATTCTCTCCAATATTTTAGCCACCGACGGTGATATGCCTTCCAAATAATATTGAAAATCACCTTCTGTAGTCTCTATTCTTGCAGAGTTCAAAAGTGTAGGCGCTGGATGAAAGATAGAACCTATATTATTTAAACTAGTCTCTAAAACATTTTCAGCAGGTACTATCTGCGAATAAGCTAATCTCAACAAATCAACAACATAATCAGCCTTCCAAGCCGGTATAGATGCCAGTGAGACCACATCTTTTATCCTGAAAATCTTTGAAACGCCATTATTCGATCTGCAAGCATATATAAACGTATCAGTCTCTGCTACTACCACATTTATATCGTCTCTAATTTTAACAATGTTATAAAACTCTATAGCGCCAAAAGTTCTTCCCGGATTCAAAACTATTATCTGATCATTTCTTAAGTGTGGTAACATTTCATAAGCTATGTCACTGTGTCCAGACGCAGGAACAGTCACCATGATTATGTCTGCATCTTTTATAGCGTCTTCCATATCGTCAGTGACCATATTAAGCTTTGCAAATCCATCTACAACGCCTTCAAGATGAATACCACCATTATTTAAAATAGGAACTAATTTCTCACGAGATCTGTTGTACAAATTGACTATAAAACCCATCAACGAAAGATGTGCCGCCATCGCCTGACCGCCGTTGCCAGCACCAATGACAGAAAAAATAGGTAATCTCATTTAAAAACCTCCTTCTATTTTAGGGTATTAAAAAAGCCATAGAGAAAATCTATAGCTGAAACCCGGCAACTAATAGAAGGTAGTTGTACCGAATATATTCATGCTATTTCCTCCTCTTTCAACGCTTACGAGGTTAGCTGACGGGTTAGGGTCGAAAGATAACCCCTCCACACAAATGGATTCACCCCAAAATTGGTTTCCCCGCTTCATACGAATTCAGCGTTATAGCATATTATTAAATTAATTAAATTATACCATATCAAAATTCCATTTGCAAATATATTAAAAATATGTAAATTTTGTAACAAAAATGTGTCTATTAATATGTAATTTTTTAAAAATGGGAATTGAAATTTATATATCCAAAAAGCGGGAGGCAAATTTAAAAAAGTACTCGTAAGAGTACTTTCCAGACAAAGACCCAAAAAACATGCAGAAAAAATAAAAGCACTTCTGCAAATATAAGCAGGGGTGCGTTAGAAATTTGGATTTTTGATTTGAGCAAAGCGAAAATGAAAAATCCGTACTGCTATATTTTATTTATGTTTTGTTTCATTTATCGGACCTTTTCGGCTATTATAGTACTTTCCAATAGCAATAACTCCTAATATTTCTAAGCCAATGCCTATACCTATAAAAAGGCCTTCTGTAAAATCTCCAACTGAGATGTATCTTATGATAATTTCTGCAAAAGAAATCATCAAAGCACCTGCAAAAATAAAATAATACCCGAGTTTCCTATTTTTTAGCTGATTTTTCAAAACCAATTATAAATTCCCCCTTAAATGCTGTTTACTTTTATTCGTATCGTGTTATAATATAAGTAAGAGTAATCGGCACCGCAAAGTGCGGTCGCCCAACGTAAGTTATAAAGCTATAACCACTCTGGTTGCAGCAGGGTGGTTATTTTTTTCTGTTAAAACTAAGAATTGCTATGACGAACATTCCAAACATTATCATTAAAGATAATGTTTCATATGTATTCATCATATGCAACCACCTCCCTTCGAGGGAAAGTGGCAACCACACCCTGCTATATCCGATCACTCTATCCATATAATACCACAATCACATAATTATCTACAATATAAAAATTATACAATCTGTTTCTAAAACAGTAACTTCCCAAATAAAGCTCTCTTTTTCCGTCTATTGGGTTTCTATGAATTTCTTTATGCTTTTCATTATTCTGTTTCCTGCTGACCTGCTTTTTACGTATATGTTGCAGTCATCTGCGTATCGACAGAATTTATGCCCTCTTCTTTCTAGTTCTTTGTCTAGTTCATCTAACATTATGTTTGCTAATAGCAGACTTAAAGGTCCTCCTTGTGGTGTCCCTTCTTCTGTTGCTATTTTGATTACGTTTATCATTACTCCTGATTCTAAGTATTTACGTATTAAGCGGTTCAGCCAGTGGTTTCCGTGAACTTGCCCACAGCGGACTTTCAGCGCCAAGTTATCGCCCATGCCGGGCGCACAAAAAATCACCCACCTTTTTTGGTGAGTGATTATACTCATTCGTTTTGACTATATGTTTTTTAAAAATCCTTAAAACCATGATTTTATTGGTTTAGTAGCGGCGAGTGGAGTCGAACCACCGACACTGCGGGTATGAACCGCATGCTCTAGCCAACTGAGCTACGCCGCCATGTTTGGTTGCGGGGGCAGGACTTGAACCTGCGACCTCCGGGTTATGAGCCCGACGAGCTGCCAACTGCTCCACCCCGCGATGCACTATTCAATTGGTGCCGGAGACCGGAATCGAACCGGTACGGGCTTTAAAGGCCCGCAGGATTTTAAGTCCTGTGCGTCTGCCAGTTCCGCCACTCCGGCAATCACATCAACCAGCGACATCATTAATTATATTACATAAAGGACTATTAGTCAATACCCCAATAAATAATATTCAACAGATTTATTTATATGCACTTAATAAACTTCCCCACTAAAGCTCCCTCTAAATTATCCCACTCGCTAACAGTTATAGATGCACAGTTCAAAAGCTTTAAAATTGTATAGACTATTATTGTGCCTGCAACGATAATATCAGCTCTTTCAGGCTGCAAACCATTCAAAAGTCTTCTCTCGTTCAAGCTCAACGACATCATTAAGTCCAGCAACCTTTTTATTTCGCTTTTACTAAGCACATATCCATGAACTAATTCTCTCGAGTAGATTTCTAAACCCTGTGACATGGCAGCAAGTGTTGTTATTGTACCACCTATGCCAACTACATCTGTAGGTATTTCTTGATTTTCACTTATAAATGGCGTAAGCATGTCTGTTATATAGAGGCTTATATTATTGTACTCATCGAGCTTAATAGGATCATTCTTTATAAATTTCTCTGTAAGCCTTAAAGCACCTATATCAAAGCTTTTTTTCACAAGGTTTCCGTTAAGATAAGAAAATTCTGTACTCCCTCCACCAACATCTAAAACCAATACACTTTCTCTTTTTATTCCGTATGAGGCACCAATATATCCATAAAGACTTTCAGTTTCACCATCTATTATATCAACGTTTATGCCAAATTTTGAAAGTTCATTTATAAAGCTGTCAGCATTTTTAGCATCTCTCACTGCAGATGTAGCAAAAGCATATATATCTTGTACCTTGAGATTTTCAGCATCGTCTAAAAAAGCTTGTATTGCACTTGCTGTTCGCTCAATAGCATCACTGGCCAATTTCCCACTTTTCGATACAGAATCACCAAGTCTCGTTACTTTAACATCCTTCTTTATGTGTTTAATTTCTTTCCCATCTACATCACACACAAGATGGCGGACAGAATTTGTTCCTATATCGATAACAGAACACCTCATAATAATCCTCCCATAAAAAATCTTCGGGCTTGCCCGAAGTTTTAACCCGAAGTTTTAATAACTAGCGTTTCTTTTGTAGCCACCGCCTCTTCTTTTTGAATCAAAATTCTTTTTAAGCTGCTGCTGCCTTTCATCAGAATCCTTTAAAAATTTTGATATTCTCTCTTCAAAAGATATATTATTATTCCGATTGCTATAATTATCACTGTCGTAGCCTTTGTTGCTTTTTACCTGTTTTGGTTTTGGCAAAGCCTTTTTTATTGATAGGCTTATTCTTCCGCCCTTATCCATAGAAAGAATCTTTACCTTCACCTTGTCGTTTTCTTTCAAAAATTCGTTTATGTCTTTTACATACGTGTTAGCAACTTCTGATATGTGGACTAGCCCTGTTTTGCCTTCTGGTAATTGAACAAACGCTCCAAAATCTGTGATATTTAGAACAGTTCCTTCAACTACCTCTCCTACCTGAAATGGCATATAAATGTTTATCCTCCCTCTTCTTATTTGATTACTAATATGTTTAATTATATATTAAAAAGTCATTTCTATCAAGCATATTAAAAAAATTCGCCTTAATTCGAGGAATTTTGTGCATCCTTAGCAGTATCTATAAACATAATCTCTCCTTTTTTGATAAGCCCTAATTTTTGCCTAGCTTCATTTTCGATAAATTCATCTGTCTTTATATATTTTATCTGATTGTTTAATTTTTTATTCTCCTCTTCAGCAGCATTTACTTGTGTAGTAGCTGCATTCAATTTTTTATCCAACACATTTAATGTTATTTGTTGCTTTACAAGAGTAAATAATATGTACACGACAAAAAGAATTAAAAGCACCGGTTTTAGCTTAATCTTTCTACTTTGTTTCATGTCCAATATACCTCTCACACATTTTTATTCATTCGGATATAAATATATTCGACATTTATTAGAAAAATCCTTTATTTTTTTCTCTTAAAAATATTAAAATGTGATATTGTGTTATTGATTAACTTGCCAGGAATGCCCAGTACATTTGAAATATATCTTACCGGTACTGATATAATTTTATAAATAGCAACAAATGGATATGATGCAATCTTATATACCCATATCACTGTATTTCTTATGACCTTATAAAAAAATAGAAGTAGTTTCATCACAATGGGACTTAGAAATATGTTGTACAAAAGTATTCCAATCAAAAGGCCGAGGAATGAGTAAAACCTTATTTCAGCGTAATTACTCACATATAAAAAAAATATAAATACGACCGTTGCCAATATCCAATAGATGATATCACCTATGTCAGTAGCTATTCGCTTTGGCCTTAATATAAGTCTAAACAATTTATATACATCGTATAAAATAGCGATTATTATGCCACCATATAACATGACAAAAAAAGAATAAAGCTGACTTTCAACATTCATTACCATTTACATTATACCTCCTCATATTATATTATATTTATGTGGGAATTTGATATGATTCATTTAATGCGCCAACCGATATTCATGACAATATTACATAATCTTCAGTTTTAAACTATTTGCAAAGTTCGAAAATCTAAACAAAGGAGAAATTGAATATGAGTGTTGTATTTGTTTCAGGACATAAAAATCCAGATACTGATTCCATTTGTTCAGCAATTGCATACGCTAATTTAAAGAGAATAGCCGACAAAATAAATGCGGTTCCAGTAAGGCTTGGTCCTATTAACAGAGAAACGCAATTTGTTTTAGACTATTTTAATGTAAATGAACCACTATTGATAGACAATGTATATACTCAGGTTGGCGATATTGCTTATGATAAGCCACTTACTATAAGTGAAAAAGCACCAATGTATGAAGCTTGGAATATTTTATTAAACAACAATTCCAAGACAATTGTTGTAGTAGACGATGAAAATAAATTAAAAGGCATCGCTACTATGGGCGACCTTGCAAAGGCATACCTGACATCATCACATGAGCTTTCAAATTACACTATTCCAGTTGAAAACATCATAAAGACATTAAACGGAAAGCTAATCTTAAAAAATGAGGAATTTGTAAGAGGTGACATAATTGTTGCCGCAATGCAAACACAAAGTGTAGTAAGTAGAATAGAATCCGGCATGACATTAATCGTAGGAAACAGAGAAAACATACAATTAGAATCAATAAAAAAAGGCGCAAAGACTATAATAATCACCGGCGGAGAAGACCCATCGAATGCAGTCATAGAAGAAGCAAAAAAGTTTGGCTCCACCTTGATAGTAGTGCCTTGTGACACTTTTGATACCATAAAGCTTATAAATCAGTGCTTGCCTGTATCATTGATAATGATCAAAGATGACATTGTCACATTTAAAGACAGTGATTACATAGATGATGTCAGACAGACGATGTTAAAATACAGATATAGAAATTTTCCTGTGGTTGATGATGAAGGAAAAGTATTGGGGTTATTGGCAAGACGCCATATATTGGACTATGAAAGAAAGAAAATAATACTTGTAGATCACAACGAATTATCTCAAGCCGTTGACGGGATAGAAGATGCTACTATCCTTGAAATCATCGACCACCATCGAGTTGGCGGCATTGAAACAAATCAACCTATACTGTTTAGAAATCAGCCCGTAGGCTGTTCTTCTACAATAATCAATAAAATCTATGAAGAGAGAGGTATAACGCCAGATAAGCGTATTGCAGGACTCATGTGTGCGGCCATATTGTCAGACACACTTGTATTCAAATCGCCAACATGCACACCAGAAGATATAAGAGCAGCAAAAAAATTGGCTGAAATAGCTGGGATAGACATAGAGTCTTTTGGCAAAAAGATGTTTGAAGCTGGCACATCTTTAAAAGGCAAGACAGTTGAAGAGATATTTTACACCGACTTTAAAGAATTTCTAATCGGCAACTTAAGAGTTGGCATAGGACAAGTCAACACATTGTCGAGCATCGGAAATCTTAAAGATGATCTTCTTAAATTCATGGAGGAAGAAAGAAAAAACAAAAACTTTGATATGCTTTTGCTAATGCTAACAGATATAATAAATGAAGGATCATTGTTCTTGTTTGCAGGCAATCACAAAGAGCTGTTGGAAAGAGCATTTAACATAAACATCGACAACAACCATTTTTACCTTCCATACATCATATCAAGAAAAAAGCAAGTTGTACCTCCAATAGCAAAAGCGATAAACTTAAAATAGTTTATCGCTTTTTTCTAAATATTCTATGATATCTTTAAAATCTTCAAATGGAATGGATGGAATGCCATTGTCTTCACAGTATTTTAATAGCACACCTTTCGCAAAAAGCAAATCGGCATATTTTGAAACGCAAATATCGGAGTAACCATCGCCAATATAGATAATCCGCGTGTTTTCCTTTTTATATTTTTTTAAGATATCCAACTTGCAAGAACCACATTTATCGCAATCATCAGATGTATTAAATGACGCCACAATTTTGCCGTCTCGAAAATCAAGCTTATTGCTAAAATACTCCATGTCAATATTGTATTTATCTAGGACAGTCCTTATGTTGAAGTCATAACCATCGCTGGCTATTATAACTTTATAGCCTCTATCTTTGCAAAACTCCATGAAATCTTTAAAATATAAATCTATTTCCATCGTCAAAAGCAATGATTTCAATTTTTCTTCATCCATGTCCATAATCTTAAATGTCTCTAATGCACATTCTTCTGTAGTTATCTTCCCTTCTTCCCAATCTTTCTCTATCTCTTGCCAGCCGTCTTTAGCAAAAGCCTTTACCATCGCATAGCACGTATCTTCTTTTGTTATTGTTCCATCAAAGTCTACAAGTACATAAGTATCCATAAAGCATATCCCCTTTAAATCATCTATTATTATAATACATGATTTAAGGGAACACATCAATTCTCAAATTCATCTAAACATCCTGCTTAAAAAGCCGCCAGATTTACCCATTAACCCGCTTCTATCGCTGTAAACAATACTTATAAGTTCGCCATCTATTGATACATTTCCATCGTCCAAATTCAGCTTATTTATGTGAAGTTCTTGACCTTTAATCGTAAGGATACCCATTGATGTTTCCAGCACAACAGTTTCATCATCAAAACTTACAACATTGTCCACACCTGTTATTTGCATCTTTTCCCTATTTTGCACAGAGATATTTTGCGGTTTATTTATGTTTGTCCCTTTTCTATCATCCATCATAACACCTCCTCTTTTAGAATAATTTTATGTCCACATCGATTTTTTAGAACAAAAAAGAGAGCTTTTGGCTCTCTTTACTTCCAGAGTTTCACAATATTTATATTTTTGAAATAATGCATTATTATGTCACTGGCTTTAGCTCCATTTTTAGCCATCTGATATGCACCCCATTGAGACATTCCAACACCGTGCCCAAAGCCTCTTCCCTTTATTGTAAGATTATTTCCATCGTATTTGACGCTGTCTAACATTGTAGACTTCATCTTTTCACTTCCAATGGCAATCCTGAAATCTGGCGCATTTACAGGTATTTTATCAAAGTCCAGAAGTACCGTCCTGCCAGATATTCCTTTCGCTCCTATCTTCACTGTTTTAAAATCGCTTATTTCTATGCCCATCTTGTTTAAAGCACTTAAAACTTCCTGCTTTGTAAAAGTATATGACCAATTTTTTATATTGGGAGGAGCTACTTTAATATCGTCTGATTTTACACTTTCTGTATACGGTGGCTCACTTTTTTTATAATTAAGCCCTTCTTTAGCCAATGCCGTTCTACCGGCAGCATCTGAATGAAACCATGCTTCGATGTATTTTCCATCGTATACGGCTACTAAGCCCCTCGTATCATTTACTGCTTTTTTTATATTCGAATTGATATTTGATGGATTCCACGCCTGCGCTTCTTCGAAATCAGTAGATATATCAGCATCTGTGTATTTTGATTTTTCATTATTGACAAAGTTTAAAACATAGCTTCTCGCCAATATTGCCTGTGCCTTTAAAGCCTCAAGTGGCCAATCATTTTTTATCTCACCTGCGACTGTCCCCATGACATATTGTTCCAAAAGCATTGTCTCTATTTTCCCTGTCTGCGCAATGTAGACTTTCAAGACAGGCTCTTTATTGTATCCACGACTTATTTTATCGGGTATTTTTGGAAGCATTGCTTTTTCCTTTGTTGGCTGCATAGGTTTTTTGGCTGGAGTGCCACATGAGGTCGAAACAAACATAAATATAAGAAAAACTAAAATCCACTTCATTTTAACCATAAAAAATCCCTCCCATTCAAAATTCATTCCTTTCTTAGTATGGGAAGGATTGTCGTATTTAATTCTTTTTTATAGTAACCTGTACATTTTGTCAGCATCATCTTTAAGGGCATGATCTTTTATATCTAAAACTTCTGCTTTTATTACTCTACTCCCAAAATTAATCTCTACAATATCTCCTACTTTTAAAATATCGCCTGCTTTTGCAACTTTTCCATTTACAAATACCATTCCCTTGTCACAAGCTTCTTTTGCCACTGTCCTTCTTTTTATAAGCCTGGACACTTTCAAAAACTTATCAAGCCTCATGTCCATCGTCCTCCAAAAAAACAATCAGGTCATACGACCTGATCTTATGCATTTACTAAATCTTTTAATGCCTTTCCTGCTTTAAACACTGGTGCTTTTGAAGCAGGAATCGTAATTTCCTCTTTTGTCTGTGGATTTCTACCCTTTCTTTCTGCTCTTTCCCTTACTTCGAATGTTCCAAAACCTACTAACTGAACCTTGTCTCCTTGTTTTAAAGCTTCTTGAACTGCATCAACAAATGCATTTAATGCCTTTTCTGCATCCTTTTTTGTTAACTCACTTTTTTCTGCAATCTTAGTAACAAGATCTGCCTTATTCACCATAATACCTCCTTAGTAATTTATACTACACTTATTTATTCTTCACAAATCTTAAAAATCCTGCTAGTTTAAGCTTATTTTTGTGCTTTTTTATTAAATTTATTCATTTTTGCCTCGTTCCAAAGGCTATCCATCTCAGATAATGTCATGTCTTCCAATTTATGTCCAGATTTCTCTGCTGCATCTTCTATGTAATTAAACCTTTGGATGAATTTTTCAATGGTCTTATGGACAGCAATTTCGGGATCAATTTTCAAAAATCTAGCAACATTTACGACAGCAAAAATCAAATCACCTAATTCTTCTATTTTATCATTTTCGTCTTCCCCTTTATACACCTCCTTAAATTCATTTAATTCTTCATAGACTTTTGCCATTGCGTCGTCTACATTGTCCCAGTCAAATCCTACTTTAGCCGCTTTTTCTTGAACTTTATAACCCCTAATCAATGCTGGCATAGACCTTGGAACACTTTTTAACTCATTTGTGTGGGATTTAAAGCCTTTTTCATCTTTCTTTATTTCATCCCACCTTTTTAGAACATCCGCTGAAGTAGCTATTTCCTCCACTCCAAACACATGAGGATGCCTGTAAATCATCTTTTTGCACTCGGCATCACATACATCATGAAAGTCGAATGCCTTTCTCTCATCAGCTATTTGAGAGTGAAAAACCACTTGCAGCAAAACGTCTCCAAGCTCTTCCAATAAACTTTCGTCTGAATTGTTCTCTATTGCATCGATTACTTCATAGCATTCTTCAATCAAATATTTTTTTAATGTGCTGTGATCCTGCTCTTTATCCCAAGGACATCCATTTTCACCCCTGAGCTTTGCCATTATGTCCAGCAAGTCATCTATATCGTACCTTGATTTAAAAGTGCCTTTGGCAGGCGGTATAAATATAGATGTGAGGTAATCGATCCAATCTATCATGTCAATTTCATACAAAGGCATGGTTTCGATTCGCTGTTCACCTTTTACACCTGCACTTTTTACAACCGTTACCAGAAATTCGTCGCCGTAAATGTCCATAAGCTTAAGCTTTACTTCTGAAGCTACTCTTTTATTGTAAACCTGTGTTACTAAATTATTGCACCTTTTGTCAGGTTTTATACTATCAAGAGACAGTCCATCGATGATTTTCAATCCATAAATAGGATCTATTTTTAATTCATTTACGACAACATCCACAAAGCTCATGGCAGGAACAACTTCTACCTTTATATCGTCACTGTCATTTAAAAACTTTAACAGATACTCAACAGTTTTTTCTGCAACTAAAGGATTGCCTGGAACAGCATAGACTACATTATCGCATTTTTCGGCAATTTCTATTATTTCCCGAGTAATATTATCATAAACTTCCTCAAATGTCGAGCCCATTTCATAAATTTTATCGAAAGTTTCAAAAGACAATCCCATATCCTTTAAATATTTTACAACAGGATGCTTTTCCGTCCTTAAATACAACTTGTCTGCATTCTTCATCTTTTCAATAGTTTCAATTGTCATGTGTTCAAACTCTCCAGGTCCAAGCCCTACTATGGTTAATTTGCCCATTTTTACACCTCCGACTATTTAATTAATATTATACCATTGAATTCACACAAAAAAACAAATTTCTACAATGTTAAATCAGCAAAAATTTCACTTTGCTTAAAATATATTAATAGCACAAATAAAAGCGATTGAAAATTTCAACTAGTTAAATTATAATATATTTTATAATAAAAAGGGGGAGGGAGGCCAATTTCTGATGGATGTAGTTAAGTTAGGAAAGAAAATCAGAGATGAAAGAAAAAAACTCCTTTTAAAACAGGGTGATATTTCAGGTGATGAATTTTCAAAAGGTTATATAAGTTTGATAGAAAAGGGCAAAATAAATCCTTCATTAAAAGCTTTAGATTTTATTGCAAAGAAATTGAACAAACCGCTGGTGTACTTTCTTGATGACGATTACAAAGACAAAGCAGAACTTATAGATGAGATAAATACTTACAAAAAAGTATTGAAATCAGTAATCGAAGGAAGAAAGTCGCTTGACAGTGGAAATTTAACTGAAGCTATATCTTACTATCAAAAAGCTTTAGAGCTTAATGTAGATGAATATACTTTAAATATTATAAGTTTTTATTTAGGTCGAACGTACATCAAAACTGAAGATTACAAATCAGCTTTGGACTCACTTAACAAATGCTTAAATTACTTTTCTCAAAATTCTTTACACGAAATCCTCGTTGAAATATACTACAACATAGGTTTGTGTCATGAAAAATTACAAATTCCTGATACTTCGCTGATTTTTTATTTGAAAGCTATCGACGAATTCGAAAAAAGCAGTATAATAAATTATGAAGTTAAATGCAAGATACTTTATAGCATCGGCGATCTTTACAACAAGCTGGGAGAACTCATAAAATCAAGGGATTACTACTTAAACTGTTTAAACTATGCCACAATGACAAACACTGTTGACTACATTGCAAAGTGCAACAATGGCCTCGGACTTATAAGTTACAAATTAAAAGAATACAATGATGCACTAAATTACATAAGAAAGTCTTTAGTAATAAGTAAGGCATTAAACATAAAAGGCGACATTGCCAGCGAATATAACTTATTGGGATTTGTCTATACAGACCTTAAGAAATACGATATAGCAAAAAGATATTTCCTTAAAAGTTACGCTATGTACAAGGATTTAGGCAATAAAACAGGTATGGCATGTAATCTGACTGAATTAGGCAGAATAGAATTTTACTTAGAAAATTATGATAAAGCTCTTGAACACATAAATTCATCCATGAATATATTAAAAGAGCTGAATGCGGAAGAAGAGATTGGCAGGTTGTACACTTTGCTGGGCACTATACATTTAAAACTCAAGGATTTTAAACAATCTGCATCAGAACTAAATAAATCATTGGAAATATTAAAAAAGCTGGGGCTTAAAAGAGAACTTTCAGATGCTTACAAAGCTTTAGGAAACTTGTATATATCGATTGGCAAGCCTGATTTAGCCAGTGAAAATTTTAATAAATCCATTGAGCTTTTATGTGACTATTACAAATAGGAGGCATTTTAATTGAACTCATTCTATATTTTTTTCGAAAAACTGACCGACAGTGTTTTCCCTGCATTAAGGCATAGAAATTTCAGATTGTTTTGGTTTGGACAAATGATATCCCTCATAGGCACGTGGATGCAAAATATTGGTCAAGATTGGTTAGTCCTTAAATTGACCAATTCTGCATTCTTGTTGGGTGTCGTCAGCGCCCTTCAATTTTTGCCTATGCTTTTTTTATCTCTGTTTGCTGGTGTCGTAATAGATAGATTTCCAAAGAGGAAAATCCTTATATTTACTCAGACAAGCCTAATGATGACAGCTTTGGCTCTTGCAACGCTAACTGCACTAAACGCAATAAACTACTGGGAAATACTCGTTTTAGCAACCATCGTCGGTTTCATAAACACCATAGACAATCCTGCAAGGCAATCATTTATAATCGATTTAGTTGGCAAAGAAGACTTGATGAATGCAATATCACTTAATTCTTCCATATTCAATGCAGCCAGAATCATAGGACCTGGCATAGCAGGCGTGCTTATAGGTCTTTTAGGTTATGCACTGTGCTTTTACCTCAATGCATTAAGCTTTATTGCAGTAATCACCGGGTTAATCCTTATTGATGTAAAAATAAGCAAAACAAAAACAATGTTAAAAAAAGAAGAGGTAATATCAGATATAAAGGAAGGGCTTTTGTATATTAAAAATACACCGATAATATTCTCTACTATACTCATGATGGCAGTTTTAAGCACGTTCGCCATAAATTTCAATGTTTTGGTACCTGTGTTTGCAAAAAACATCTTAAATCAAAATTCTACAGGATATGGCTTTCTCATGTCATCAATGGGTGTTGGCGCATTAATAGGCGCTCTAATACTGGCATCATTAAGCAAGAAAGGCGCAAAACCATTCTATCTCATATTAGGTGGATGTGGCTTATGTGTCTTCCAAATCTTAATCGGTTTTCAAAGCTACTATTGGCTTACAACGATTCTCCTCGCTTTATCTGGATTTTCTATGATTACTTTCTCTGCATCGGCAAATACCACCGTACAGCTTAATTCCAGCAACAGATTTAGAGGAAGAGTCATGAGCGTATACTCTTTAGTATTTGGAGGCGTCACACCTATAGGTGCCATTTACGCAGGAAGCCTTGCAGAAAAAGTAGGCGCACACATGACATTTATAATAAGCGGCATTATAGGCATCTCATATATACTGTATGTAGTATTATTTAAGTATAAAAAGAGCTTTTCTTCAAATATTGCCGAAGACGACTAAAATGATGACCAGCTTCAATATTGCTGGTCATCATCGTAAATAAGCTTTGCAGACGGAAACATCTCAATTGCCCGAGGCAAAATCCCTTGCACGTACGCAATCAAAAGCCCATAATTTACAATCGGTATTTCTTTGCCTTTTGCGTAAGATATTCTGTACATCATTTCTCTCTTATTAAGCATACAGCCACCGCAATGAACAATAAGCTTGTACTGTTCAAGATTGTCTGGAAATGTCATGCCACTTGAAAAATCAAATTGAATATCACCTCCGACAATTTGACGTATCCACCTGGGTATTTTTACTTTTCCTATATCATCCGACTGCCTGTGGTGTGTACATCCTTCTGCTATAAGAACCTTATCGCCAGGTTTAAGCCTTTCTAATGCTTTAAGCCCTTTTGTCAATTCGTCAAGGTCCCCTTTGTACCTTGCAAAGAGAATTGAAAAAGATGTTAAAGGTATGTCTCGAGGTGTATCTGCACTTACTTTTAAGAAAACCTGCGAGTCAGTAATAACTAATGCCGGTTTCTTCCCTAAATTCTCCAATGTTTCTTTCAGCTCGTATTCCTTTGTGACAATAGCTATAGCATCACTTTCAATCACTTCTCTTATCACCTGCTGCTGCGGTAGTATAAGCCTCCCTTTAGGTGCAGCCTTATCTATAGGAACTACAAGTACGACAAAATCACCAGGATTTATCAAATCAGACACCAAAGAAAGCTCTTTATCATCGTAAGGGGCCTTTTTAATTATTTGCCTTTTAAGCTCTTCTATGCCATAACCGCTATTGGCAGACGTCTCAACAAGCTCTAATTTTAATCTCTTTTCCCAATCAGCTTTTTGAATGAAATTAAATTGAGCCAGATCAGCTTTGTTTAAAACACCTACAACTGGAATGTTTTTTTCTCTGATCTTATCTAAAATTTCCTCCTCAAACTTCGACGGTCCAACCATGCCATCTATTACAAGCAAAGCAAGATCCGTCCTATTTAGTACTTCATACGTTTTTTTGACCCTTAGTTCCCCCAGCTCTCCTGTATCATCAAGTCCTGCAGTATCTATTATCACTACAGGGCCTATTGGCAGTATCTCCATCGCTTTATGCACAGGATCTGTTGTAGTACCTGCTACATCGGAAACAATAGCGATGTTTTGATTTGTAAGTGCATTTATTATGCTTGATTTTCCCGCGTTTCTTCTGCCAAATATTGATATATGCAATCTCGATGCATTTGGCGTCGTATTCATCTATTTTCCCCTCTCAATCTTTTTAATCCCGGTATACCCGGTTTTGTCATTTCATATTCATTAAGTATGACATCAAGCTGTTCTTCTTTTAAATATTTTTTAGCAACTTCTCTTATCGTCTTTCCTTCCTCTTTAGCCTCTTTTGCTATCATAGATGCTTTTTCGTATCCCAAATGAGGGCTTAACACAATCGCATATGATAAGCTGTTTTCCACCATTTCTTCAAGGTGATGTCGATTAGCCTCTATACCTTTTATGCATTTATATATAAACATGTCTACTGCATTTTTAAGAAGATCAATTTCGTTGAAAAGATTATAGGCAATAAGCGGCAATGTGAAATTAAGCTCAAATTCACCAGATTGTACTCCTAATGTGATAGCATAATCGCAGGACAATACTTGATATGCTGCCTGTTTTACTGCCTCAGGTATTACTGGATTTATCTTGCCTGGCATTATAGACGAACCAGCTTGTACTTCCGGTATGGTTATCTCCATAAGTCCACATCTTGGACCTGATGACATAAGTCTAATATCATTAGATATCTTGATAAGGTTTGTAGCAGCAGCTTTCAACATACCTGATACTTCCACAAAAACATCGTTATTTTGAGTAGGATCCATCATGTACTCAGCTCTGGCAAGTCCAATTCCTGTTATGTCTCTTAAAATCTCAATGACGCTATAGATATACCTTATGTCAGCATTTAGCCCTGTACCGACAGCAGTCCCTCCTATATTCACCTGCCTTAGCCTTTCCTCCACTTTGTATATCCTCCACCTATCCCTTGCGATTGCCTGTGCATATGCTCCAAACTCCTGACCCAGCATCACAGGCACAGCATCTTGCAGTTCCGTCCTGCCCATCTTAATTACGTCTTTAAACTCATCTTCCTTTTCTTGAAGCGCTACTTGTAGATTAGCAAAGCTTTGACTTAAAGGCTTTAAAAGTTTAATAGCAGCTATTCTTACAGCAGTAGGAAAAACATCGTTTGTGGATTGGCTTAAGTTTACATGATCAACGGGATTTACTAAATCGTAATTCCCTTTTTCGCCGCCAAGCAGCTCTATCGCCCTGTTTGCTATGACTTCATTCATATTCATATTTGCAGATGTACCTGCTCCACCCTGAAGTGCATCAACGATGAATTGGTCGTGAAATTTACCTTCGATTATTTCATCACATGCAATAATTATAGCATCTGCAATTTTTTTATCAAGCAATTTTATGTTTCTATTGGCTATAGCAGCCGCCTTTTTTACTTGCGCCAGTGCTATTATAAGCTCTCTGTGAATTGGTTCACCTGACAAATTGAAATTTTCATGAGCTCTTAAACTGTGAATGCCATAATAAGCATCATTAGGCACTTCCATATATCCTAAAATATCGTGTTCTATCCTGTAGCTCATCTTTTTTCACCTTCTTAACATGTATTCCAAAAACATCAAAGCTTTCATACAATATATTAGCATATTTTTATCAAAAATATATTATTATAATACTACTTGATTTTAATTTATACGAGGTGTATAATATTTACAAAAGATAATTTTTATCAAAAGAAATAAATTATCTTTAAATTAAAAGGAGGTTTTTTCTTATGACAAATTTATTTGGAGTTTACAAATGCAAGGAATGCGGAAATGTTGTAGAAGTTTTAAATGCCGGTGATGGAACATTGACATGCTGTGAAAAGCCAATGGAAGAGCAAATAGTAAATACAGTTGATGCCAGCAAAGAAAAACACGTTCCTGTGATACTAAAAGACGGCGATACAGTAACAGTAAAAGTTGGCAGCGTAGAACATCCTATGGAGGAAAAACACTACATAGAGTGGATTTCAATTTTAGCTGACGGAATTTACATGAGAAAGATGTTAAAACCAGGCGATAAACCTGAGGCCACATTCAAGACAGATGCAGCGAAGATTCAAGCTTGGGCATATTGCAATTTGCACGGCTTGTGGACTGCAGAGCTTTAAGATTTTCTCCTCCTATTTTTGCATTTGTTTAGTATAAAAGATGTCCCTATGCGGACATCTTTTTGCTTTGTTCAAAACATTCCTTGAAAGGTAGTATACAAAAGTATTCCGTTTAAAAGTATTATAAAAATCGAAATTATCCATCCTACAATTGTGGCAGCCAAATTGTTTACTAATTCCCCCATGTATTCTCTTTTAGAAGTTATTAACAACAGTGGTATTATAGCAAATGGAAGGGCAAAACTTAAAACGACTTGGCTTAATATGAGGGCATTCATTGGATTTACACCTAAGAAAAGCACTGCCATTGACGGTATTATCGTAATAATCCTTTTTAAAAGTGGAGGAAAAGTTTTATTTAAAAATCCATCCATAACCGTCTCACCTGCCATAGTCCCAACTGCAGACGATGAAAATCCCGATGATAAAAGGGCTAATGCAAAAGCTATACCTGAAAAAGAGCCCAATAAAGGTTCTAATGATCTGTGAGCATCTTCTATAGAATCAACATAAATACCATTTTTAAAGAAAACTGCCGCTGACACAATTACCATGGCCGCATTGACAATAAAAGCAATGTTCATGGCTATCACAATGTCCAGCCTTTCCATTGATAAGTGGTGCCTTTTCTCTTTTAAGCTTAACCCCTTGTTTCTACTTTGAACTAATTGAGAATGCAAAAATATTACGTGAGGCATTACTGTAGCTCCCAGCATACCAACTGCTATATACAAGGCATCTTCATTGACAATCGTTGGCATCAAGGTACTAAGTCCAACCTTCAGCCATTCTGGCTTTGCTAAAAACATTTCAAATCCATACGATAAGCATATTACACCTATCAATATTTCAATTATTAGCTCAACTGCCTTCTGTCCAAATCTCTGTAGATAAGTTATGAAAAGCGTCACAATTCCAGTTATGACACCTGCATAGGCCAATGGAATCTTAAAAAGAAGGTATATGCCAACAGCACCGCCTAAAAATTCTGCCATCGTGGTTGCAATGGCTGCAATCTCAGAAACGATAAATAGAAATACATTAATCTTTTTTGAGAATACGGCTCCACACATTTGAGATAGATTTTTTTCAGTAGCTATTCCTAACTTAGCCGATAAATATTGTAGAAAGATTGCAATCATATTGCTCCACAAGATGACCCACAAAAGACTGTAATTGTATTTAGCACCTCCAGTTATATTTGTAGCAAAATTGCCAGGATCTATATAAGCGACGCTTACTACAAACGCTGGACCTACATACTTTAAAAAATCAGCGATCTTCTTTACAATTAGATTTCCTAAAGCCTTTTTGCTTCTTTCAGCAAAATCTGTCACAGCCACACTATTTAAATCTTTCATAATATGTCACATCCTTTTTCACATTGGCAACATTTTTAGCCAATCCTAAAATTTAAAATTCTAACATAGAATATGTTAAAAGGATGTATTTCGTTACATTTAAAAAGAAGGTGAATAAATTGCAGGACAAATTTCGCACTTTCAGCGAATACATGAAGAAAGAGAATAACTCATTGACAGCATCTATGGAAGATTATCTCGAAATGATATGTAGATTATCAGCCAAATCAGGCTATGTAAGGCTGCACGAAGTGGCAAATGCATTGAATGTCCAGCCACCATCCGCCACAAAGATGGTTCAAAAACTTTCTGAGCTTAATCTTATAGACTATGAAAAATACGGCGTCATAACTTTAAGCAATGAAGGCAAATCAATCGGAGAAGCTCTTATAAAAAGGCATAACACAATCTTAGAACTTCTAAAGACACTTGGAATAGAAGAAAACAATCTTCTTGAAGAAACAGAAAAAATAGAACACACTGTAAGCACAGAAACGCTCAATTGTTTCTTACGTTTTATGGACTTTTTAGAACAAAATAACGACATTAAAGAAAAATTAACTCAGTACATGAAATCAAAAAGAGATTAAAAGTGGATTAAAATTTACAATTCCGTAATAATTGCAATTTTTAATATGCTATAATTATAAATGTACAATATTTTGCAAAAAGGAATGGGGATTTTAATGTCATTATTGAAACTGGGAATTGATGTAGTTCTTCATCTTGACAAGTATTTAGGCACCATAATACAAGCGTATGGTACCGCCACATATTTACTTATATTCCTCATATTGTTTTTTGAGACAGGCATCGTCATAACGCCATTTTTGCCTGGTGATTCGCTAATATTTGCTGCAGGTGCTTTCGCTGCTATAGGTTCACTAAATGTATTCACCTTATTTATAGTAGTCGCGTTGGCTGCAATATTAGGTGACACTGTAAACTACCACATAGGAAAATTTATAGGCGAAAAAATATACGAAGCTGAAAACTTAAAATTGATAAAGAAAGAACACCTTTTAGAAGCCAGAAACTTCTATGATAAATACGGTAGTATGACAATAGTATTAGGAAGGTTCATACCTATCATAAGGACGTTTGTACCGTTTGTAGCAGGCATAGGTGAGATGAATTACATCCACTTCCTCACCTACAATGCATTAGGCGGCGTAGCCTGGGCAGCATTGTTTTCATTTGGTGGTTACTACTTTGGAAACCTTGAAGTTGTCAAAACACATTTTGGATTTGTCACAATAGCCATAATCGTGATTTCTCTGATACCTGCTTTAGTAACTTTCTTGAGAAAGAAGTAAGCGAGATATAATCTCGCTTTTTTTATACCTTTATTTGATAAGGCTTTATCATAATTCTTTAATTAAAAAACATTTTTAGTTAAATTATTGACAATAAAATTAATATATTGTAATATTAAGATATAATAATGCTTTTAATAGGAGGAAGAGTTATGAAAGTTGTAATTGTCGGGGGCGTTGCTGGCGGCGCATCTGCTGCAGCAAGGTTAAGAAGACTTGATGAAGACGCTGAAATAATACTCTTTGAAAAGGGAGAATATATATCTTATGCCAACTGCGGTCTGCCGTATTATATAGGCGAAGTCATAAAAGAACGTGAAAAATTAGTCGTTCAAACACCAGAAGCTATGTCAAAGCGCTTCAACATCGACATAAGGACTCTATCAGAAGTCACAAAGATAAATCCTGATGAAAAAACCGTAGTCGTTCATGATATAAAAAATGACAGAACCTATACAGAAAGCTACGACAAACTGATACTGTCACCTGGCGCAGAACCTATAAAGCCACCGATGCCAGGCATAGATGGCAAAAATATTTTTACACTTAGAACTATTCCAGATACTTACAGGATAAAAGACTTTGTCGACAACAACAAACCTAAAAAGGCCGTTGTAGTAGGAGGAGGCTTTATTGGTCTTGAAGTAGCAGAAAATTTAAAAGAAGCAGGACTCGATGTGACAATCGTAGAATTAGCTGACCATGTAATGGCACCTCTTGATTACGAAATGGCTGCAATTGTACATCAACGCCTTAAAGATAAAGGTGTAAATCTCATATTAAAAGATGGTGTAAAAGAGTTTCACCACAAAGAAGGCATAACGACTGTCGTATTGAATAGCGGCAATACGTTAATCACTGACATGGTCGTATTAGGCATAGGCGTAAGGCCAGATACCAAATTAGCAAAAGACGCAGGCCTTGCAATCGGCGAAAGAGGCGGCATAAAAGTCAATGAATACATGCAGACATCAAATCCCGATATATACGCTGTAGGCGATGCTATAGAAGTAAAAGATTATATAAACGGAAGCAATACTTTGATACCATTAGCCGGACCTGCAAACAAACAAGGCCGTATCGCAGCAGACAATATTTGCGGAAGAAAAAGCAAATACGATGGTACACAAGGTACTTCTGTTGCAAAAATTTTCGACTTGACCGTGGCAGCAACAGGAAACAATGAAACAATCTTAAAAAGATCTGGGACATATTATGAAAAAGTCATAATACATCCAAATTCACATGCCAGCTACTATCCTGATGCACTGCCTATGACCATTAAACTCATATTCAAAAAAGATGACGGAAAAATCTTAGGCGCTCAAATAGTTGGATTTGACGGTGTTGATAAGAGAATAGATGTCATCGCTACTGCAATACGCAGCAATATGACAGTTTATGACTTAGAAGAACTTGAGTTGGCATACGCTCCACCATACTCATCAGCAAAAGACCCTGTAAACATGGCTGGTTTTGTAGCTTCCAATATATTAAAAGGTGATATAAGCGTATTCCACTGGGACGAAGTTAAAGATATAGATTTGTCTAAGTCTTTAATACTTGACGTAAGAACGGATCTTGAGTATCAACTTGGAAACATTAATGGTTCTATAAACATACCTGTAGATGAGCTAAGAGAAAATCTTCACAAAATTCCAAAAGATAAAGATCTATACGTATACTGTCAAGTAGGCTTAAGAGGATATATAGCTTGTAGGATACTGATGCAAAATGGCTTTAAATCTGTCAAAAATCTAAGTGGCGGTTATAAAATATACGAAACCGCAACATCAGATTTCACCGATATAACAGTGAAATACGACGATGAACAGACAGAGTGCGGCATCTGCGTAAAAGATAAAAAAAAATCAGATGACACAGTAGCAACGGCAACATTAGAGATCGATGCATGTGGACTTCAATGTCCGGGTCCTATAATGCAGACATTCAACGCAATAAAAAATCTAAAAGATGGAGACATACTAAGGATAAAGGCTTCAGACCCAGGATTTGAAAATGACATTAAGACATGGTGTCAAAGAACAGGAAATGCTCTTCTTAACTTATATCATGAAGGAAAAATCATTGTAGCAGATATAAGAAAAAATGCAGCTACAAAAGCAGTTGAAACAAAGACATCTTCTGATAAAAACGACAAGGCAATCATAGTATTCAGTGGAGACTTAGACAAAGCCATAGCCGCATTCATAATAGCAAATGGTGCTGCTGCAATGGGAAGAAAGGTAACTCTCTTCTTCACATTCTGGGGCCTTAATATACTGAGAAAGCCAGAAAAAGTGTCAATCAAGAAAGACTTCTTCAGTAAGATGTTTGGCATGATGATGCCAAGGGGTTCTAAAAAGCTAAAGCTTTCAAAGATGAATATGTTTGGCATAGGACCTAAAATGATAAGGTACATCATGAACAAGAAAAACGTATCTTCACTGGAAGATTTAATACAGCAAGCACTTAAAAACGGTGTAAGGATTGTGGCATGTAACATGTCGTCTGACATAATGGGTATAACTAAAGATGAGCTTATAGATGGTGTTGAATTAGGCGGCGTAGCATCATTTATAGGTGCAGCAGAACAGTCAGACACTACACTCTTTATATAAAATTTGGAGGGATTTCCGCTGAAAAACAGTGCTATAGACATCGAAAAAGATTTTAAAAAGTATGAAACAATAGCAGAAAAATTAAAAGCCATAGCGCATCCGTACAGGCTTTGCATCGTAAGAGGACTTCTATCAGGAGAATGCAACGTGACTACGATACAAGAATGCTTAAATTTGCCTCAATCCACAGTATCGCAGCACATATCAAAGCTAAAATCTGCTGGCATAATAGAGGGAAAGCGAAACGGACTTGAAATCTGCTATCGAGTTGTAGACAATGACATAATAAATTTAGTCAAGCTTTTATTTAATGATTAAGAGATAGGAAAAAGATCCTATCTCTTTTTTACGCCTAACTGTACTATTCTTCATCAAACAGTTTCGGAGAGCCTATAGTTTTCTTATTTTTTATGCTGTTCCTCAAATCAATTGCTTTATAAACATCTACATCTATCACATCGCAAAACGATTTTAAATCTTTAATTGATAGCTCTTCTATGGCACAATTTTTATCTATTGCGTACAACACGACTTTCCCGGTTATCTCATGTGCTTTTCTAAATGGAATTCCCTTAGATACAAGGTAATCTGCAAAATCTGTAGCATTCATATACCCGTATTTTGCTGCATTTGCCATATTATCACTTTTTACCTTCATCGTTTTTACCATGCCATTAAAAACCGCAATCGACATTTTCAAAGTGTCTATTGCATCAAAAAGCGCTTCTTTGTCCTCTTGCATATCTTTGTTATAAGCGAGAGGAAGTCCCTTCATGACTGTAAGCAAAGTCATTAAATCTCCATACACCCTTCCTGTTTTACCTCGTATAAGCTCCGCAGCATCTGGATTTTTTTTCTGAGGCATCATGCTGCTTCCTGTAGAATACCTATCATCTAACTCTATAAAATCAAATTCCTTGCTGGACCAAAGGACTATTTCCTCACAAAATCGGCTTAGGTGCATCATTAAAATTGAAGAAAAGCTTAAAAACTCTATCACAAAATCCCTATCGCTAACTGCATCGAGGCTATTTTTAGTTATATCGTCAAATCCAAGAAGCTTTGCCACGTACATTCTATCTATATTGTACGATGTACCTGCTAATGCACCTGATCCCAATGGCATTATATTTACCCTTTTTACCATATCATTAAGCCTTGATAAGTCTCTTTTAAACATCTCCACATACGCCATCATGTGATGTCCAAAAGTGACAGGCTGAGCCCTTTGCAAATGGGTATATCCAGGCATGATTGCATTCTTGTATTCATCTGCTTTTCTTTTAAGAGTGTCAATTAAAATTTCAATGCCGCTTTCAATTTCATTTATAACATCTCTTAAATAAAGCCTCACATCTGTTGCTACTTGGTCATTGCGGCTTCTTCCTGTATGCAGTTTTTTACCTACATCACCTATCTTCTCAGTTAAAAGTCTTTCAACATAAGTATGCACATCTTCATCATCAGGTATAAATTCTGTCTCAGTTTCCTTTAAAATCTCATTTAGCCCATCTACAATGAGCTTTGTCTCATCGTCCTTTAATACACCCGCTTTATTTAAACCTTTTGCATGGGCTATAGAACCTTCTACATCGTATTTAAAAAGGCGCATATCGAAAGAAATGGAGGAATTAAAATCCTCCATAAGTTTGTCTGTATCTCCTTTAAACCTACCGCCCCACAGCTTCATTAAAATCTTCCTTTCTGCTTATATCCATAAGCGCTTTTATTTTAAGCGGCAATCCGAATAAGTTTATAAACCCTTCTGCATCCTTTTGATTGTAAACTTCATCTTCGCCAAATGTAGCAAACTCTTCACTGTATAGTGAATATGGGGACTTTGAACCTGCATTTATCAAGTTTCCTTTGTAAAGTTTAAGCCTTACAGTACCAGTCACATTCTGCTGTGTCACATCAACAAACGCATCTAAAGACTCTCTAAGCGGAGAAAACCATAATCCATTGTAGACAATGTCTGCATACTTTTGCGCTACCAAATCTTTAAACCTCATGGTTTCCTTATCCAAAACCAAATACTCCAACTCTTTGTGGGCTGCATAAAGAACCGTTCCTGCAGGCGTTTCATATACACCGCGAGACTTAATGCCTACAAGCCTATTTTCTACAATATCAGCTATGCCTATACCATTTCTTCCGGCTATCAAATTAAGATCTTCTATCATCTTTGAAGGACTTGCGTATGACTTTCCATTTACTTTTACAGGTATCCCCTTTTCAAACTCTAAAACAACGTACTCTGGCTCATCCGGCGCATTCTCTGGTGGAACAACCATATCGTACAAACTGTTTTTAGGCTCATTCCACGGATCTTCCAAATCACCGCCTTCATGGCTTACGTGCCATAAATTGTTATCAACACTGTATATCTTTTCCTTTGTTACAGGCACAGGAATGCCTTTTTTCTTAGCATAGTCTATTTCCTGTTCCCTTGACTTAAAGTCCCATATCCTCCACGGTGCTATTATCTCTATTGATGGATCAAGGGCCTTTATTGACACTTCAAACCTTACTTGGTCATTTCCTTTTCCAGTAGCGCCGTGCACTATCGCCTTTGCACCTTCCTTGTGAGCTATCTCCACAAGCTTTTTAGCAATAAGGGGCCTTGCAAATGAAGTGCCTAATAGATACTTGCCCTCATACACAGCTCCTGCTTTTAATGTAGGAAAAATATAATCCTCCACAAATTCATCTTTTACATCTTCCACGTATATCTTGCTGGCACCGCTTAATAATGCCTTTTCTTTTATGCTGCTAAGCTCGCTTCCCTGGCCTACATCTATACACGCAGCTATTATCTCACATTCGTAATTTTCTTTAAGCCATGGTATTATGACAGACGTATCTAAACCGCCTGAATACGCCAAAACCACTTTTTCTCCTTTTAACATATAAATCTTCCTTTCTAACTTAATTACAAAGCAGATTTCTTTAAGTTTTTAGACTGCAGCTCATGATACTCATTTAACGATAGGTAGTTAAGTCCGCTTATTTTCACCTTCTGCACCGCTTGAAGCGCTGCCTTCGCCGTATCAAGGGATGTAAACAGCGGAACTCTGTATTCACATGCAGTTCTCCTCAATATAAATCCATCATTATCTACTTTCTTGCCGCGATTCGGTATATTGATGACTAATGAAAAATACCCTTCTTTTAATAGCCTTATGGCATCTTTTATATTTACATGTTTCACACTAATTCCAGCAGAATTAAAATGTCTGGCTGTACCGGATGTGCCAAATAACTCATATCCAGCATCATGATACTTTTTTACCGTACTCATTGAATCGTTTATACTTCTACTTGCTATAGAAATTAAAACCCTTCCACTGACAGGTATATCTAAGTTGGCTCCTGCCATAGCTTTGTAAAGAGCCCCTTCGTAGCTTAAATCTATGCCCATTATTTCTCCAGTAGACTTCATCTCCGGTCCCAGCATCACTTCCACATTAGTAAGCTTCTCTGTTGAAAATACAGGTGCCTTTACGATTGTATGGGTCGTCTTTGGCCATAAAACATCATGATATCCTAAGCTCTTTAGTGTATCGCCTAATGCGATTTTTACGGCTATGTCTATCATAGGTACTCCTGTTGCTTTGCTTATTACAGGAACTGTCCTTGAAGCCCTCGGATTTACCTCCAAGACGTAGACAACACCATCTTTAACTACAAATTGAATATTGATAAGCCCTTTTACTTTTAAGGCACACGATATTTTCTTTGTGTACTCTACAATTGTAGATATTTCATGATCCGATAAATTTCTCGCAGGATACATGGAGAAACTGTCACCAGAATGGACACCTGCTCTTTCTATATGCTCCATTATCCCAGGAATCAATACATCCGTGCCATCGGATATAGCATCTACTTCAACTTCTCTTCCTTCAATGTACTTATCAATCAAGACAGGCTTCCCTGGAGATACCTTCATGGCATTTGATACATAGTCTATTATCTCTTGAAGTGTGTTTACTTTTTCCATTGATTGGCCACCTATTACGTATGAAGGTCTCACTAAAAGAGGGAATCCTATTGTCAGTGCTACATCTTTTGCATCGCCTACTGATAGCGCATATCCGCCTTTTGGCTGGTTTATATTTAGCTTCTTAAGAAGCTTAGAAAACTTTTCTCTGTCTTCACTGTCATCGATGCTTTCAAATGAAGTGCCCAATATATTTACACCATTATCAGACAGTCCTTGTGCCAAGTTTATAGCTGTTTGGCCTCCAAACATCACCAAAACACCAAGAGGTTTTTCCTTTTCGATGATATTCAATACATCTTCCAGCGTCAGTGGTTCGAAGTACAGCCTATCGCCTGTATCAAAATCTGTGCTTACCGTCTCAGGATTGTTATTTATTATGATTGATTTGATTCCCTTGCTTTTAAGGGCCCAAAGTGCTTTTACTGAACAATAATCAAATTCTACGCCCTGCCCTATTCTAATAGGACCTGAGCCTAAAACTATGACTTTCTTTATGTCGTGATGAATAGGAACTTCATCGTATTCTCCGTACGTTGAATAAATATACTGCGTAACAGATTCAAACTCCGCTGCACATGTGTCAACCATCTTATAAGCTGGGAATATGCCGTAGCTTTTCCTCAATTCCCTGACAGCTTTTTCATCTATCCCTTTGATATTGGCAATTTCCTTATCTGAAAAGCCCATTCGCTTTGCTTTTTCTAAAACCTCTTTTGTCAAATCGTTTATAAATATCTCTTTTTCCATATTTACTATATCTAAGAGTTTATTTATAAACCACTTATCTATGTTGGATATTTCATTTATATGATTCACAGTGACACCGCGGCGAAGTGCCTCAGCTATATAAAATAGCCTCATGTCATTTGGCTTTTTAATGTTGTCGATGATCTCCTCATCTCTTAATTTTTTTATGCTTTCATTTGTAAGTCCATATGCTTTTATCTCTAAAGACCTTACAGCCTTTAAGAGGGATGCTTCAAAGCATCTGTCTATTGCCATCGTCTCTCCTGTAGCTTTCATCTGAGTACCAATCTTTCTGTCTGTCTCATAGAATTTGTCAAATGGCCACCTTGGAATCTTTGTAACAACGTAGTCAAGCGATGGCTCAAACAAAGCTGTAGTCTTTTCCGTGACAGGGTTTTTTATCTCATCAAGTGTATAGCCAACAGCTATTTTAGCAGCTATCTTGGCTATAGGATAACCTGTAGCTTTTGATGCCAAAGCACTTGAGCGGCTAACCCTCGGATTTACCTCTATAACGTAATACTGATGGCTATTAGGGTCCAATGCAAACTGAACATTGCATCCGCCTTCAATCTTCAATGCCTTTATGATTTTAAGACTGGCAGTCCTCAGCATTTGATACTCGTAATCTGTCAATGTCTGTGACGGCGCAACAACAATGCTATCACCTGTGTGGACGCCAACTGGATCAAAGTTTTCCATATTGCATATGGTTATACAATTGTCGTTGCTGTCCCTCATAACTTCGTATTCTATCTCTTTGTAACCGTAAAGGGATTTTTCTATCAGCACTTCATGTGCCATGCTTTTCTTTAAGCCTAAATCAACTATAACCTTAAGCTCATCTTCATTGTTTGCTATACCGCCTCCAGTTCCACCTAATGTAAAGGCAGGCCTGACTATAAGTGGATAGCCGCACTTTTCTGCAAATTTAATCGCATCATCTACATTATTTACGGTCGCGCTTTCTGCTATAGGTTCTCCTATCTCTTCCATCTTCTTTTTAAACAATTCCCTGTCTTCAGCAGTCTTTATTGATTCAATAGAAGTTCCCAATACCTTTAGATTGTACTTATCGATTATTCCGCTTTCCTTAAGTTTTACAACCACATTAAGCCCTGTCTGTCCACCGATTGTCCCTAATATTCCATCTGGCCTTTCTTTGTCTATGATGGCTTCCAACACATCGACTTCCGGATTTTCTATATAAACCACATCGGCGATCTCTGTATCTGTCATTATTGTAGCAGGATTGTTATTCACTAAGATAACTTTTAATCCTTCTTCTTTCAATGATTTGCATGCTTGTGTTCCGGAATAGTCAAACTCTGCAGCTTGACCTATTACGATAGGCCCTGAGCCTATAACAAGCACTTTATTCACTCCTTCATATTTCGGCAAGATAAGACCTCCTTCTATAAACACAAGTTATATCCATGAATTTATCAAAAATGTACATTGAATCATGTGGGCCAGGACACGCTTCTGGATGATATTGGACGGAAAATACCGGTAGATACTTATGCTTTATTCCTTCCACCGTATTGTCATTTAAGTTTACATGAGTGACCACTATTTCATCGCTATTTATGGAGCTTTCTTCTACAGCGTATCCATGGTTTTGCGATGTTACAAATGCCTTTCCTATCATCAAGTCTTTCACAGGTTGATTTGATCCTCTGTGACCAAATTTCATCTTTATGGTATTGCACCCCATAGCAAGTGCAATTATCTGATGTCCTAAACATATACCTAAAACTGGTATCTTACCTATAAAAAACTTCGCCAGCTCTATGGCAGAAATTGCATCTTTGGGATCTCCTGGACCATTCGAAAAAAATACGGCTTCAGGCTCAATCGCCATTACGTCTTCTACGCAAACATCGTAAGGAAACACGTATATGTCAAATCCTACGTTTCTCAGCATGTTTAAAATGTTCTTTTTGGTGCCAAGATCTATAAACGCCAATTTCGGCCCTTCTCCTTGTATGTGATACGGCTTTTTCGTGGACACTTCTTTAAGCAAATCCACTTTTATATCAGGCACTACAGCATTGGCATCGTCAGTTATGATGCCTCTCATAGTACCATTTGATCTCAACTTTTTAGTCAATTCCCTCGTATCAACACCTGATAATACCGGTATCCCATTTTTATCGAGATAGTCAATCAATGAAGAATCTGAGAGAAAATTGCTGGGGCTATCACAGTACTCTCTTACAACATACCCTCTAATATGTGGCTTTTCTGATTGAAAATCGTACTTATTGATGCCGTAATTTCCAATAAGCGGATATGTCATGACGACGATCTGCCCAGCATAAGACGGATCTGTGATGATTTCCTGATATCCCGTCATGCCTGTATTAAAGACAACTTCCCCAAAACCTTGAAAATTCTTGCTTATAATATTGCCTTCAAAAATACTGCCATCTTCCAGCTTCAAGTACCCTTTCATCTTAAAACCCCATTTCATGTAATACATCATCAAGAATTATCGCAGCAGTATCAAGTTCATCAGTAGTAACGATAAGTGGCGGTACAAACCTCAAAACATTATGGTTTACACAATTTATGAGAAGACCTTTTTCCAAGGCTTTTAGCACTATCTCACCTGCATCATCCAAATCAACTTCACACCCTATCATGAGACCTTTTCCTCTTACATCTTTTATGACTTTGTACCTATCTTTTAATCCATTAAGCTTTTCCTTAAAATATTCTCCTTTTTTCACTACATCATCAAGAAAACCTTCCTTTGTAACTTCATTCATTACTGCAATTCCAGCAGCACATGCAAGCGGATTTCCTCCAAACGTCGATGCATGATCACCAGGTTTAAATACTGCCACATTTTCTTTTGCCACAATTGCACCTATTGGCACTCCACCTCCTAATGCCTTTGCCAACGTCATAACATCCGGCTCTATTCCAATGTGCTGATATGCAAAGAGTTTTCCTGTACGTCCAATACCTGTCTGGACTTCATCCACAATCAATATAATGTCATTTTCATCACATACTTCCCTGACCTTTTTTAAATATTCAAGGCTTCCCTCATGTATGCCGCCTTCCCCTTGAATAATTTCTATCATGATTGCACATACATCATCATCTAAAGCGTCGTAAATATCGTCAATGTCATTGTAGTTTACGTACTTAAATCCTTCCAGCAATGGTCCAAAGCCTTTGTGATATTTTATTTGTCCTGTTGCTGTAAGAGCGCCAAAAGTCCTTCCATGAAATGAATTCTTTGCAGATATTATCTTATACCTTTTATCACCGTATTTAATCGATGCGTATTTTCTTGCAAGCTTTATGGCACCTTCATTAGCTTCTGCACCGCTGTTGGCGAAAAACACCTTGTCACCAAACGAGTTTTCCGCAATCATCTTGGCCAGTTCAATCTGATTTTCGTTCCAGTAAAGATTTGAACAGTGTATCAAAGTCTCCGCTTGACTTTTGATGGCATCTACTATTGGTGGGTAGCAGTGGCCAAATGCGTTTACAGCAATGCCTGCTACAAAATCAAGGTACATATTTCCATCTGTATCCCAAACCTTTGTGCCGCTGCCTTTTGATAATGTAATAGGGTAGCGTCCGTAAGTATTCATCACGTACTTTTTGTCATCAGAGATTGTCATCGTCAAAACACTCCTTTCCTATCATAGTGCCAATCCCTTCATCAGTGAAAATCTCTAAAAGAAGCGAATGTGTCAATCTTCCATCGATTATGTGGGCTCTCTTGACTCCATTTTCTACTGCTTGAATGCAGCATTTTAATTTAGGTATCATGCCACCTGTAATCTTCTCTGTCGTCATAAGTTCTTTAGCCGCATCTAAATCAATTCTCGATATAACGCTGCTTTTGTCATTCACATCTGACAGTATGCCTTCCACATCTGTCAAAAGTATGAATTTCTCAGCTTTTAAAGCTTCGGCTATTCTACCTGCCGCTGTATCAGCATTTACATTGTAAGTCTTCCCATCTTTGCCAACAGCACACGGGGCGATAACCGGTATAAATCCCTTCTCAAGCATCATCTTTATAACATCAATATTGACTTCTTCAATTTTCCCAACAAAACCTATGTCTCCATTTGCAGTATCTTTCTCGGCTACGAGAAGCTTCCCATCTTTTCCGCTTATCCCTATAGCTTTGCCACCTATCTCATTTAAAATTGAAACTATTTCTTTGTTTATCTTGCCTGTAAGAACCATCTCAACTACTTCCATCGTCTTCTCATCTGTAACCCTCAAGCCGTTTATAAATTTTGACTCAATATTGAGGCTTTCAAGCATCTTGTTTATGTCAGGACCGCCGCCATGTACGACAACTGGATTCAGCCCAACGTACTTCAGCAAAACTATATCCTGCATTACCATTTTCTTTATATCGGAATCTATCATGGCGTTTCCACCGTATTTTATCACGACAGTAGCACCGGAAAACTTTTTAATATAAGGTAGGGCCTCTATTAATATTTTAGCTTTTGCGATTTCATCGCCGTATTTTTGCCTTTTAATCATGTTCTGTAGCTCCCGTTTATCTTCACATAATCGTAGCTTAAATCACAGCCCCACGCTAAAGCATCATATTTTCCGGCATTTAAATCAACTACTATTGAAATCTCTTTTTCACTTAATATCTCTTTCGCTTTGTCTTCGCTAAAAGGAACATAACCGCCATTTTCACAAACTTTTATAATTCCCTTGTTGCTTTTCAAATATATATCAACGGCATCTTGCGAAAAATTAGCTCCTGAATAACCCAAAGCCGCAATGATTCTCCCCCAATTGGCGTCTTCTCCAAATATAGCCGTCTTAACCAAATTTGAATTGACAATAGACTTAGAAGCTAAAATCGCATCATCTTCCGTAGGTGCATTGACTACACTTACCTCCATGAACTTAGTAGCACCTTCGCCATCTTTGGCTATTTGCTTTGCCAAATGCTTATTTACATATAAAAGGGCGTTGTAAAAAATCTCATACTCATGTGTATCTTCCTCTATCGTAGGATTGCCTGCCATACCGTTAGCCAGCATTATGGCAGTATCATTTGTGCTCATATCTCCATCGACAGATATCATGTTGTAGGACCTCTTTACAGTCTCTTTCAATGCCTTATCCAAAGCCTTTTTCGATATGTCTGCATCTGTAGTGATAAAAGACAGCATTGTAGCCATATTTGGAGAAATCATGCCAGACCCTTTAGCAATACCACCTATATAAACTTCATAGCCTTTTATGTTCAACTTTACAGCAACTTCTTTTGTAAATGTATCTGTGGTAAGAATCGCTTCTGCAGCATCTTTTCCGCCATCCTTCGACAGTCTTTGAGAAGCCAACTCTATTCCTTTGGCAATTTTGTCCATAGGAAGTGTCACACCGATAACACCTGTTGAGCAAACAAGCACATCGCTGATATCTATATTTAGATACTTGGCCGCCATATTAGCCATAGATGAAGCATCTTCATATCCTTTCTGTCCTGTGCACGCATTGGCATTGCCACTATTTACGACTATTGCCTGCGCTTCACCATTTTTTATTTTCTCCATGTCTAAAATCACTGGCGCTGCTTTCACCTTATTTGTAGTAAATACTGCAGCAACATTGGCCTTTTTCTCAGAGTATATCATGGCAAAATCCTTTTTCGCTTTCTTTATGCCTGCAAACACACCTGAGGCTAAAAATCCTTTAGGCGATGTAACATTTCCTTCAATCACCTCAAAATCCTCCATTATCATATCCTCCTTAAGCTTATCATTATGGAAAAACTGGCACCATCTTTAATCCTTTAGCTTCATTGATGCCAAACATTATATTCATGTTTTGGACAGCCTGCCCAGATGCACCTTTCACCAAATTATCAATGACAGACATGATTATCAATGTATTAGAATGCCTATCAATTTCTAATCCAATATGGCAAAAATTTGATCCATATACGCTTTTTGTAGATGGATATTCACCGATATCCAATATTTTCACAAAATATTCATCTTTATAGAACTCACTGTAAATCTCGTGAATGCTTTCTATCGAAATATCTTTTTTCAATCGGCAGTACATAGTGCTTAATATTCCTCTTGTCATAGGCGTCAAATGGGGAGTAAAAACGACTTTTGTATCTTCGTGATTTAACTTTGAAAGCTCTTGTTCTATTTCTGGTATGTGTCTGTGCTTTGCCACGTTGTAAGGCTTTATGCTTTCATTGCACTCTGCATACATATTTCCCTGCTTTGGACTGTGGCCTGCGCCAGATACACCAGATTTGGAATCAATTATTATATGATTTTCTATTATTCCGCTTTTTAGAGCTGGCGCCAAACCAAGAATTGCAGATGTAGGATAACATCCCGGATTCCCAACAATCATCGCATTTTTAATCACATCCCTATGAATCTCTGGAAGCCCATAAACTCTACTTACGCTGCCGTAAACATCGCTACTTACCCCATACCACTCCTTGTAAGTTTTGAAATCATCAAATCTAAAATCCGCACCAAGGTCAATTAGCTTTACTCCACTTTTGCATAATTTTTCAGCCATATTCATTGCATATCCAGATGGAAGTGCTGTAAATACCACATCACAGCTTTCAACAATATCGTCAATATTTAGTTCCTGAAGCTCTACTTTACAAAATCCTTTTAAAGAGTGATACACATCTTCAATTTTTTTACCATTGAAATTTTGAGATGATAAGTATTTTATCTGGACATCTTCGTGATTTGATAAGATTCTAATGAGCTCTACACCTGTATAGCCTGTAGCTCCTAATATGCCGACCCTCACCATTGAGATCCCACCTTCAATATTTTATATATATAAATTTTAATTTATATTTATGCATTAAACATTAAAAAAATAATGTGAAATATGTATAAATAGTATTTGTTTTTTATATTTATTCGTTGTTTTTATTATTATATCACCTTCTGAAATTTTTTCAAGTATTTTTTCGCAAAAATATCAAAAATATAGTTAAATTTTCATCCATTTATAGTAAAATATAAATGAAAGCCAAAACTTTTCAGGAGGTTTAATCATGGGAAAGAAAATAGTCGGAATTGTACTTATATTGTTAGGACTTATCTATCTAAATGACAACCTGGGCTTACTATCAAGATACGGAATAACATTGGATATGTCTAATATATGGCCTCTTTTCATATTGATACCAGGAATCATGATGGAAGTAAGCTACTTAAAGCAAAGAAAAAATCCTGAAATCTTAGTTCCAGGCGGAATACTTACATCAATGGGCATCATTTTTTACTTTGACATCTTCACAAACTGGATTTACTCTGAATACACATGGCCTCTTTACATTCTATCTGTTGCAATAGGTCTTTTTCAGCTTTACATCGTAAGCAGGGATTTTGTACTGATGGGCTTAGTCATGGTAATTACCGCTGCTGTAATATTAAGCTATGTGTCCATTTTGTACAACCAATTTTCCATCATATGGCTAAATCCAAACTTGATAATCTCAATCATGATAATCTTATTGGGACTTGCTTTGGTCATAAGAAGCCGGAGAAAATAGCATTGAAAAAGACTGAAATAGATTCAGCCTTCTTAATCCGGATCAAGATAAGACAACTTTGTATATATTTTTATAGCTGTAAAAATATATAACGTTCGAGTTTATAGCATCAAAAATCAATTAAGGTTATATGAAAATAATTCAACATATAATGCAAGAATTACTGCTTGTCGTAGAAAAAATAATCGAATTATTGAATGGTAAATTCACCAATCCAGAATTTGAAGAATCGGAACTAAAAAACTTTTTAATTCTTTTGGGAGAGAAATCTGCACAGAAGTACTTCATAAACTTGATCAAAACATATATGAAGACAAATATCAAAAGAAATATTAAGTGATAATTCAAAAAGATTGTCAAAAGATAGTAACAATAGCATTTCGAGATATAACATAAAGAAACAGAGAAATAGCATATCTTATAAACAAAATGAAATGAATTTCAAGGATTATGAAACGAAAGTTATGAAATAAAAAGTCATGGTAAACGCCATGACAAATACAACAACTAGACAGAGTTCCGCTCCATCCCTTGTCTATCTAGTCTATTTTTCATTTTTAACTCAAACTTCGCACTTATAAAAGTAGCTCTGTACCTTGATAATTCAATATTATTTGGCTATAAAATAGCATGAGACCTCCATTTTTGGTATAATTGAATTATCAAAAAATAAACCAATTGGAGGCTCATGCTATGAATAGTATAACACAAAATTACCAAATTGATAATAAGGTTTCTACTTCGATTAAAAGTTTCTTCAAAAAATATAGAATTTCGGCTGCTTTAAGGTTATCGAATGCTTACAAAAGCAAGGGTATTCCCGTTATTTCTATTTTCGAGTACTTATTCTGTATGATCTTTACCAATAGATCTATGTATATGAATATGCTAATGGGTACAAATCAGGTTGGTTTTAAGAAAGACACGGTTTACAGATTCTTAAACTCTATTCATATTAATTGGATTCGGTTTACCACTTGGCTTAGTGCACAGATTATAAATGAGACAATTACTGGGTTAACAAGTGACAAACGCGTAAATGTTCTTATTGTTGATGACTCTTTATTCGAACGCTCTAGCTCTAAAAAAGTAGAACTACTAGCAAAAGTATATGACCATGCTAAGAAAACATACAAATATGGCTTTCGCCTACTTACACTCGGATGGTCAGATGGAAATACTTTTATCCCAGTCAATGGATGTCTTTTATCTACTGAGAATCAAAAGAATCGTATCAATGAAGCTATACCTGTGGACAAGCGTTCCGCCGGGTATTTAAGAAGGAATCTATCCCAAACTAAAGCAACAGCCGTAGCTCTGGAATTAATAAAGACCGCTAAAAAAGCAATGATTCCAGCATCTTATGTATTGTTTGACACTTGGTTCTGTTCTCCCTCTTCTTTGATTGCTATTAAAGAAATAGGCTATGATGTTATTGCAATGGCAAAGAAAACATCAAAGATGCATTACCTATATAATGGAATAATGCAGCCGTTAACAGAAATATACAAGCAGAACAGAAAAAGAAGAGGCAGGTCTAGATACCTGTTATCCGTGGAAGTTTCCATTGAAAAAGACGGAAAATCTATTCCTGCTCGAATTGTATTTGTCAGAAACAGGAATAATCGAAAAGACTATCTGGCACTTATTACCACGGATATAAACCTTAACGAGGACGAAATCATTCGTATATACGGGAAGCGCTGGGATATAGAAGTCTTTTTCAAAGTGTGTAAATCATACTTGAAGCTCAGCAAGGAATGCAATTCATTATCTTACGATGCGATGACAGCACATACAGCAATCGTATTTACCAGATACATGATGCTTGCACTAGAGAACCGTCGATCATCAGATTTACGAACAATGGGAGAGATATTTTACTACATACAGGATGAAATGTCCGATATTACGCTGATTCAGGCTTTTCATCTACTTATGCAAGTATTCATAGATACAATAACAGATAAACTATCGTTATCTTCAGAACAGCTGGACCAATTACTTGATGCTTTTATGGCTGCGATTCCCAAAGAACTTAAGGAAAGACTTCCGAAGTGTGCATAATTGTGTAAATTACTATTACTTTTTTCTGGCAAAGCATTAAGTTTTCAAGGAACAGAGTAATTATTTATGTGCGAAGTTTTAGATTTTTAATATAATAAATGTCGGGTTTTTTATAATTTACATATACAGTTAAGGACTTTCCTTCTTTGTCAATACCCTTTATTATCCAGTAAACTGGACAAGGAGATTTTTCCATAAGTTTTGGATCATCAAAAAATTTATCTAGATCAACTTCTAAATTTTTAAGCTCTTCTGATTTTACTTTAGTAATTTCCGCTTTTTCTTTAGCCACTTTCAAAGCTTCATTATCAGATATTCCACCAACCACATCTCCTTGTTTTTTTAGATTTGAACATCCTGTGAGAGCCAAAATAAGTAACATTGTCATTGTCCATTTTTTTGATATCATAAATATCACCTTTTTATGGAATAAATATATGTGCATATTTGAAAGTCCCATCAAATGCAATATACACATCTGTAGGAGTTTCACCCCATGTATCATGTACTATTACATATTCTTCTGTTATTTCTCCAAGTTCTGTTACGTATTCATATCCAACACATGCCATTGTATGATTTTCATAAGTTGGATGTCCTATTACCGATAATAATAAGGGTCTTGAATTATTTATTTCATTCCTTATATCATAATAGCTAGGAGGATTTAAATCATAACCATCAAAATTTGTATATCCTTTTGATTTTATATATTGAATAGTACCAGACATAATAAATAAAACATTAGTAGAACCATTACTATCTGTTCCCATATTCATTGCCAATTTTTCTATTACTTGATTAGTAGTTTCATTAATAACAAGGTTAGGATATCCATGAGCATCCCAATAATAAATCAAATTAGCTGCTGATGTAGGAGCACAGCCTTTATACCAAGCCAAATCTGGAACACCACTTATTTTCTTCGTAGTTATTGTTCCACTATTCATTGGATTAAAATCAAATAATTTGTTCCATGTTTTTACATTATTAACATCTAAGTTAATATCTGAGGAATTTATTGTACTTTGATTTATGTCTTTATAAATAATTTTTTTATAATTTCTAATATCAAATAATTCTTCCTCTTGATCATAATTGTTTCTATTTATAATAAATTTTATCATATATGTATTAGGGAAAAAATATACATAAGTCGTTTTTTTAAGTGTTTCATTTCTTTGAAGATTTTGTTTTATCTTGGATAAGCCAATACTATATGGTGAACTAGCTCGGGAATATTCTAAAATAGGCGGCATATTTTTATTAGCGCTTACTATAATATAGCCTAATAATGCAGTCTTGTCATATACATTAAAAAGATAAGCAATAACATTATTATTAAAATCGACTAATTCTGTTTCATCGTCTACTTCGCCATTAATCCAGTCTTTAAATTCAGCATTATGCTTTTCTCTAATAACATGATTTGCTGCAATCTTTTTCGCATCATTTTTATTCACAATTGCAGAAACACTATTCAGTTTATTATCACCAACATTTGCAAAGCCAATAGTTGATGAAAAAACCAAAATAGTGCACATTATAATAGTAACTAAAATTCTTTTCATTCAGATCTCTCCTTATTTGAATTAATTATTTTCCTTTTCCTCCAATTTAAATAAAATATCATGTAATTTATTTTAGAAATGTCATAATAATTTAGGAATGTTAACTGTAAGCGACTACTACTTCTGATATTTTTACAACAGATACCATTCAAATAATCCCCTAATTATACGAAAGTTCCATTTTGGATGATTCACATGGTACCAGCCATACATTTTTATAGCTGTAGCTTAAGCTTGAACTGCTGTTTTTATTAAAACTATTTTTCATTTTTTAGCTGTTTTTCACTTGCAGCAATATTATCAATAACCACACCCTTCATATTCATTATTTGCCCTTTTTTATCAAGAGTACTTTCGATTTTAGCAGCGATATTTTCATCCTCTGAATTAAATCCATTGCCGGTATCTTTTAAGTATTCTATAGATGGAACTGATAGCCTTACTATTTTCCAGCTTCCATCTTCTTTTGTAACAACAATAATACGATGGTTTGTACCATTATATAACCATTTATCTTCTTTATCCACTTTAAAGTTAATTTCAGCATAAAAAATACGTGTATCATCCAAATTTAAGTTTTCTCCAGATGAAATACCTGCAGCTACTACACCTACTTCCTTTGGAAGCTCTTTAATTTGAATCAACTTAGCTTCCTTCTCTTTAAAGAATGATTCTGATTTATTACTTGAAAGAAATTGTGTCATGACTGTGCGATTAGAATTGGTAAAATAGTTCATATACTCATAAGGATCTTGATCGTTAATTGCTTGAATCATCCCTTTAATTACTGCAATAGGGTCATCAAAATTTGTTGTATTACTCAGACTAACCGATTCTTTTGCGCTTGCTTTCGGTATTGAAGTAAACCCTGTAATCACTATACCTATTAAAAACGTCGTTATAAGCAGTACTGCTGTTAATCTTATTAGATGTTTCATAAAAGATCTCCCTCCCCTATATAACTTTTTTTAAAAAAATTTATGGTGATGAAGCAATATAACTTATACACCATCCACCATATAAAGGCGACTTAGAAACTGTAATAAATCTGGTGAAGTACCCTTCCTCAGGAAATTTTTTAATATCATTCGATTTTTGCATATAATAAACACAGTAAAGCTTAGAAGGTTTTTCTATGTTTTCACTGTCATTCTTTTTTATCGTATCTGGATATATTTCTATTGATTTAATATCAATCCTCTTTATATTTTTCAAATACTCTATATGTTGCTTATACACATAATTAATATCTTCAGATGATTTATTTGCTACATAATTTAAAAAATTGGAGTCACAAACAACAGCGAGATTATAATTCTTATCATTTATGCTATTATAATAGATATTTATTATTTCTTTCGGAGACGCCTTTGAAATTTTAATTTTATCTTCCTTAGTCAGCATATTAAAGTACTTTTGCGCTATTGAACTATTTCCCTTTTCTTTAATGGCAATGTTGTTATTTGGAACCGAACATCCGACTACAATCAAGGCAAAAAATATCAAAAAACACAAAACAATTTTTTTAAACAGCATTAGTTAACCCCCCTTTACAATTTATTTATTGAAATATTACATAATCTCTTTCCTACCTCCATTTTCTGTATTTCCCCTTCTACATATATAAAAACTAAATTCTTCTTAAAATATTCCGCACCATAAAATTAATTTTTATCGCTTTCGATGTTATGCTTCATTTTATACTTTATACCTCCCATACCTCACCTCTATTATAAAATTAAAAATTATAAATTTTATTAATTATTCCTTAATTTTCTATTACAAACTTGTAACATAATCAGTAGAAAAATTTTTTCGCAAAAAAAGCAACTGCCTTAATCGACAATTGCAAATCATCTAATCACATTGCAAAAAGCTCTTTTACTTCTTCTTCACTTAACTTAGTTATAAAGGTCTCACCTGGGTTTATGACAGAATTTATCATTTCTTTTTTCTTCTCTTGCAGTTTTACAATTTTTTCTTCAATTGTACCTTGCGTTATAAGCTTTATGACTTGTACTGTATTCACCTGCCCAATCCTGTGGGCTCTATCTGTGGCCTGATCTTCTATGGCTGGATTCCACCACGGGTCAAAGTGTATTACAGTATCTGCACCTATCAAATTTAGTCCAGTTCCACCTGCTTTCAATGAAATCAAAAAGACATCCGAGTCACCTTTGTTGAAGGCTTTGACTAATTCCCCTCTCTCTTTCGTTTTTGTATCTCCGTCTAAATACAAGTATGAAATTTTTTCTTTCTTTAAGTTGTCTTCTATAAGCTTAAGCGCTGTCGTAAATTGGGAAAAAATCAGAGCCCTGTGTCCGCTTTCTTTCAATTCTTGAATCAGTTCCATCAAAAGCTCCATCTTGCCACTGGTACCTTTGTAATTTTCTACAAACATTGATGGATGGCAGCATATCTGCCTTAACCTCGTTAAAGCCGTTATTATCTTTATCTGGCTTCTTTCAAAGCCTTTATTTCGTATCTCTTCCTCTATTTCAGTCTTTGCATTCTCCAGATACGCCATGTACAACTCCTTTTGCTCTTTCGTAAGTTCAGCAAATGATGTGGTTTCTATCTTAGTTGGTAACTCCTTTAAAACGTCTTTTTTTAGCCTTCGCAATATAAATGGCCTTATATGTTTGCTTAAGTCATTAAGCGCCTCTTCATTTTTGTATCTTACAATTGGCTTCTCATACTTCTCAACAAATTTTCTGTGTGACAAAAGGTATCCAGGCATTAAGAAATCAAATATAGACCACAATTCAGTCAAAGAATTTTCTATGGGCGTACCAGTAAGCGCAAAATATCCTTTGGCTTTTATCCTTTTGACAGATTCTGCATTCTGAGACTTTGGATTTTTTATATGCTGCGCTTCATCCAAAATGCAATAGCTAAATTCAATATTTTCATAACTTTCTATGTCCCTCCTAATCAATGGATATGAAGTTATGACGACGTCAGATTCCTCTATGCTTTTAATAAGACTTCCTCTTTCGCTTTTACTGCCAGATACCACTAAAGTCTTTAGAGAAGGCGCAAATTTTTGTATCTCACTTTCCCAATTGTAGATAAGAGTTGTCGGACAGATGACTATTGCAGGTTCTTTATGCTTTTCTTTTTCATCCAGCAAAAATGCTATAGTCTGTATCGTCTTTCCTAATCCCATGTCATCTGCCAGTATTCCGCCAAAACCATACGATGACAATGTTTTAAGCCATTTAAACCCTACTTCCTGATATTTTCTCAGGACACCATTTAACTTCTTAGGCACTTCAAATTCAGTATCCATTGGATTTTTTATGGCTTTGACTAAACTATTTAATTTTTCATCCTTATCAATCTTTAATCTATCACTTTCAAGTTTTTCGTCAATATAAAGGGCTTTGTATTTTGGAATTTTTACAATTTCTTTCTTTAAATCTTTGCTGCTTAAATCCAACGAATCAATGAAATTTGCGATTTTCACCAATTCATCATCAATAGGCAAAAAAGATCCATCAGGCAACTTGAAAAATTTCTTCTTCATTTTTATCGAATCAAATATCTTTGGAATGAGATCTCTATCTACATCATCAATAGAAAAGCTAAATCCCAACAAATCATCGTCCTGAATTCTAATGCTGCTGCTATAGGATCTTTTGTAGAATTTCATCCTTTTAAATGATTCAGAATAATACACATCAGCGTATTTTTGAAGCACAGGTAAATAATTTGATACAAAGTCAAATATGGAGTCTTCATCATCTAAGTAAACCAATTTATCTTTTACCTTAAATTCGCACTTTTCAAAGATATCTAGTATGCGTTTTTCTGCAGCCTCGTCCCTAACTAAAATACAGTCATGCTTTATCTTCGTCTTTGTATCATCGTATAGATTTACGTTATACTGGCCGTAAGTAAAATTTATATCAGCGGTTATTCTTTCTCCTTCTTTATCAAGGTAAATTTTCGCCACAAGTGGTTCACTGTAAAATTCCGATTTCACATCATCATCGATGACGACGCTTCCTGCTTTATCTATATTCGGAAATATTACTTCTGCAAACTTCTGCTTATCCTTCTCAGTAAATACAACGCTATTTGTATTATTAGTGATGTACACATTGTAAAATGGCGCTAAAGCAAAACGCTGCTTATCAGAAACCTTGTATATTTTCCCATCATACACAAAAAAATTACCTCTGCTGTCTAACGCCTTTACTTTTTCAATTCCCTCAACGGTAAGTCTAATATTTTTGTCGTTATTCCCTTTCTCAAGTTTAAAACTAATAGGAAGATCATCAAAAACCACATCTACATCATAATAAGTTTTTCCATCCAAAACCAAATTAAAATGACTGTCCTTCATCACTTCAATAAATTTTTCCAAATTTGATGGCGTAAGCCTTACATACTTTCCGGAAATAACCGAGTCAACTCTGTAATATGAATTTTCAGTATTGATTTTGTCAATCTCGTATATCTCTCTTAAAAACTTTATAAGCTTCATATCTTCTTCTTTAAAAGTATTTACGCTTGGATCAAATGAAAATCCTTTGCCAAATTCAACGATCATTCCTTCATCAATATCGTCAAAAAACTTCTTTATGCTTTTAACTACGTACAATTTGTCAATACCCATTCTAAGGCATAAAGATGTATTCATTTGATAAGATTCTAATGTAATCTCTATGTTAATAGGCTGTTTCAATTCATCAGGTATGTATTCTCTTTTTTCAAATTCTTCAAACAAATCATACGCAGCCTTATTTTTTAGATTGTCCTCTATCTCAGCTTGATTATTTTTTATATACATTAAAACTGCCGCAATATGTTTGCAATCACCACCATATCTTGCCTTTGCAGGGCATGTACAACTTGTGTACAATTCACCATTATACTTTTGTATCATTACTCTGTACAAAGATGTACCCATTACAAAAGCTTGAAATACAGTGCCAGTTTTGTTGTAAGTAAAATTGTGTATCTTACCTGACAGATAATATTCAAGACCTTTTCTATAGACACTATCATTTTCGCATCTGCTCTTAATCTCCGCATCAGTTAACTTAACCATAACTATCATCCCAATCAATATGACTTTTGTTATTAATAATTATATCAAATATAAGAAAAAAAGCATATAAAGAACATAACTCTTCATACGCCAATAAAAATCTCTATATCGCTTTTATCATATTGCTTAGATCTATGAAGTGCTTTATCTCCTCATTCAATAATGTTATTGCAACTTTTTTCGTAGAGTCAAATTTAGCATCTTTGACTATCTCATCGTAAAATATTATGGAATCTTTTTCCGCTCTTATTGCCAATTCTACAGCATCTTCAAATTTATTTATTTTCTCTAATACCTCGTCAACAGCATCTTTCGATGGAAAAACAGATGTATTGTAAAGCAATGTTAAATAAATAGATGCCTCTATGTCAAAGTACAAGCTATCGTCGCCTTTCTTTTCGTCTAAAAGCTTATTATAAAGCTCTTCAAATCTGGATTTATGTATAAGCTCCTCTTTCGCCATGTCATCAAAAAACTTTCTCATTTTCTCGTCGTTAGAAAATTTCTCTGAAGCTTTTGTATAAAATTCGTATCCTCTTTCTTCTATATCTATAGCAAGCCTTGCAACTTCTAAATCGGTCAAATATTTTTTCTCAATATTGTTTAACATAACAACACCTCCCGAAAATTATTATCTTCTACTAATCATTTTATCATTACAAAATTTTCTAGTCAATTGGCTTTTAAAAACTTTAATAATTTGTTTTTGTAAAAGCCAAAATAATTCAAGGTGATGTTATGTGGTACATAATTTTTTCAATTTTTACGGTAATTATATCGCTTTTTTTGATAGACAGAAAAAAGTTAAAAGTGCTAATACCTGCGTATCTGCTTTCATCTGTGATAGGCTTTTCTTTGGATGTGATATTTGACTTTACTTTGAAATACTACTATTACATTGATGCACCTGTCCCAAATGGAGTTTTGTCATTCCTGATGGAAACATTTATAGGACCACCTTATGGCATGATTTTTATACAATACATACCAAAAGGAAAAATACGCTACATCATATACACGGCTGCATGGATATTGTTTCTGACTGCCGTTGAAGCAGTATTTCACATAAACGGGCTTCTTATTTACAACAGATGGAATTATTTCTTTTCAGTCATAACGTACATCTTCACATTGTTAGCTATAACTGCTCAATATAAATACTTGTTTAAAGAATAGGCAGCATCAAGCCATACATATGTGTTATATATGAAAATAGGATACCAACCGTAGAGCCTATTATGACATCTGAAGGATAGTGCAATCCCATGTAAATCCTCGAAAGACTCACTAAAATAGCCAGACTGACTAAAATAATCGTCAAATCAGGAAAGAAAAATGAAAAAGAAACCGCCAAAGAAAATATAGCTGTAGCGTGACCTGACGGGAAAGAATAATCTCTCAACAAATATTTGAATGTATTGGCTTCAGGCAAAACCATGTAAGGCCTTGGCCTCGTGCATATTCTCTTTAAAATTTGCACAACTAAGTGGCTACTTGTCAAAGTAGTAAGGGCTTGAATGGCAGAAAGCTTAACGCTGCTTTTTCCAAACAAAATCAGCAGCAAACAAGATAAAATCGTAAAATACGGTCCTCCTATATGGGTTATTTTAGGCATAATCTTATCAAGAGTTTTGCACTTTATCCTTTCATTTAAAAGGAAAAATACATTCCTGTCCTCCGCAATAATCAATTTCTTCACTCCCGACACAAATGAAACCTCCTTACACCTTCAAAGCATCATTCTTTATATTATTTATAACTACGCTGCATACCTTGTCTGCTGAATTGTATATGCCAATTTCCTCCATGCGCTCCTTCATTTCATCTATCTTTTTCTTGTCAGATAAGAGATCTAATATCTTTTTGTCTAACTTTTCTATATCTTTAATTCTTAAGGCAATCCTCTTTTTAAGCAAAAATTCGAGATTTCTCTCTTCTTGTCCAGGTATAGGATCAAAAATTATCATAGGCAATTTCTTAATTATGGCTTCGGTGACAGTAAGACCACCACTTTTAGTTACTAAGACATCAGCAGCCTCCATAAATTCATGCACGTTGTCTACATGACCATACACAAATACATTATCATCCGATATCTCCTCTATTTTAGCCTTTAAATTCTTATTTAATCCACATATTACAGCAATCTGCAAATCTTTATGCCTCTGTATAACATTGACGGCTTTTTTTATGTTTCCCAGTCCAAGTCCACCGCCCATCACCATCACCAATGGTCTATCTAATTGAAAACCCAATTTTTCTCTCATCTCATTTTTATCTTTTTTGACGTAAAATTCTTCATCAATAGGTATGCCAGTCACATTTATTTTGTCATCGGAAACACCCATCAAATTCATCTGACTTTTCATCTCTCGAGATCCAACAAAATACCCATCTATCTGGTGATGTATCCAATAGGCATGGACATCGTAATCAGTCAATATGGCAAATATCGGAATGTTGAGATCTCTTTTTATATGTGACAGAATAGAGCAAGAAAACGGATGGGTGCATATTACTGCGTTAGGCTTTAAATTTAACACGTAATCTTTTATAAATGTATAAACAGACATGCCTACCAGCTTATTTATACGCCTTTCTATCTTGTCCCTTTCCATCTCATAAAGATACCCCCATAATTCAGGTGTCAATTTTAGCGTCTTTAAGTAAATTCTCGTTGTCAAGTAAGACAGGCTGGGAAACTTCTCCCCAAGTGGATTTTCCACGAAGGCTTCAACGCCATCTCTTTTTTCGAAGGCTTTTTTTAAAGCCATCGCCGTTCTTTTATGTCCAGTTCCTATATCTTCATAAAGTATTAAAATCTTTATTTTATCCATCAAAAAGACCCTCACAATCACTATATTGATTATGGCATTTAAACATTAAATTTAAATTAAATTTGTATTAAAAATGCGTTAAAATCTATCCATCAATATAGTTTATTTTTATTTGCTATCTAATATTATACCATCAAAATCAATTTATTGTATAAAATTTAATCGAGTAGGAGGCGGTGACTAACCGCCGTCCTCTCACACCACCGTACGTACCGTTCGGTATACGGCGGTTCATTAAGATTTAATGTACGATTAGATACCTTTTTGATAAACTTCTATAACCTATGTCTTCGAAGTATTTATTTGTAAGAGTCATATTGAGTATTTGGCTATTGGATATTCTCCAGTAGCCTTTCCTCGTATTGGCGTATGCCCAGGCTTTTTGTTTTTCTACTCCTAATTTTATCAGATTGTCATACTTTGTTTTTGTCTTCTTCCATTGCTTCCATATACATGCTCTTAGTCTACGCCTTATCCATTCGTCAAGAGCTTTCATTATTCCTTTCGCATCTGCTAATCCAAAATAGTTAACCCATCCTGTCGTTATCTGATTCAATCTACGTATTCTGTATTCCATGCTTATTCCCTTGTTTCGATTGGTTATTTCTCTTACTTTTTCCTTAAACCTTTTGATGGATTTTTCATGAATCCTTATTCTTACTTCGTTTTCTTTTGTATAAAACGAAAATCCTAAGAATTTTCTTTTCCATGGTCTATCTACAGCACTTTTTGTTTCATTGACTTTTAGTTTTAATTTGGTTTCTATGAATTTCTTTATGCTTTTCATTACTCTGTTTCCTGCTGACCTGCTTTTTACGTATATGTTGCAATCATCTGCATATCGACAGAATTTATGTCCTCTTCTTTCTAGTTCTTTGTCTAGTTCATCTAACATTATGTTTGCTAGTAGCGGACTTAATGGCCCTCCTTGTGGTGTCCCTTCTTCTGTTGCTACTTTGATTCCATTTATCATTACTCCTGATTCTAAGTATCTTCGTATTAGCTTCAGTACTCGTTTGTCTCCTATCCGCTTTTCTAATTTGGACATTAGTATGTCGTGGTTTACTCTGTCAAAGAACTTTTCTAAGTCTATATCTACTACCCATGTGCATCCTTCGTTTATATATACTTCTGCGGCTATTACTGCGTCTTTTGCACTGCGTCTAGGTCTGAAACCATAACTGTTATCAGAGAATGTATGGTCGTATATTCCACTTAGTATTTGGGCTATTGCTTGTTGTATTAGTCTGTCTAGTACTGTAGGTATCCCTAGTAGTCTTGTTCCTCCATCTGGTTTTGGTATTTCTACTCTCAACACTGGTTGTGGTTTATATTTTCCTTCCAGTAATTGTTGCTTTATGGTCGGCCAGTTTTCTTTGAGATACGGTAGAAGTTCATCTACTTCCATCCCATCGACTCCATGGCTTCCTTTATTTGCAACTACTCGTTTGTATGCTTCTTTCATGTTTTCTCGGTCTAGTATCATTTCAAGCATATTACTGGTGTATCTTTGTACATTGTTTCTTCTATCTTTTGACGCCGATGATATACTATGCACTTCCGCTCTCTCTTGAAATTCCATTTCTTGATTGAGCGGATAGCCTCTTTGTTGAGTTGTCTGCAGTCTCTGCATATCTTTCGAGTTCATAAGATTTCCAAAACCTCCTAATGTTCGGTCCTTCCTTATCTATTCATGACTAGATAAGTACTATGACCTCTGCTGACTTCTCAAGGTTCAGCCATACATCACTGCATGGGTTGTCATTTCAGAGTTCACTTTAATGACTTATCCTTGAGACCTCCCCGGGTAAGAACGATAACCTTCATCTCGTCTATCTGCCAGATTTACTGTATGGGGTTCGGGTAGTGTTGGACTTCGTTTTGTTCAGCAAACTCGTCCGCCCCAATTCAGCCTCTTATCTGGTTCGTATTCCTCAGACCGAGATTTTGCCTACCGCTTCCTTCAGATTCCACCTCACGATGGACACCCTTGCGGTTCAGCTAGTGGTTCCCACTACCAAGCCCACAGCGGACTTTCACCGCCAAGTTATCGCCCATGCCGGGCGCACTAAAAACCCTCTTCCGTTAAAAAGAGGGTTTTTATAAATTTTACGCTAATGCTTTTTTCTTTATCATCTCAATTGCATTTCTAACTTGCGGAATAATAGAAACCACAAAACAAATCAAGACCTCCACACCTACTAATATACCATTAACAAGAAGCGAATAGACAATAGGATTCATACCTTTTGGTGCATAGCTGGCAAAGAAGAAGACACCTGATAGAAAATGTGAAAAAAACCTGCCAAAACCACCAACTAAGATTCCCAGACTTAAATTCTTTTTAAAGAATCCTGCAAGTCCTAAGGCACCAAACGCCAATGGATAATCTAATAGAAGCTGTATCCAATGCACAACATAAGGATCTTGTATTAGCTGAAGCATTCCATAGGCCATTCCCACCGCTATACCAGGCCCTGCACCGTAATAGTATGCAAAGACAAACAGCGGAAGCATACTGGCTGGCGTTATAGAGCCACCTTGAGGCCAATGGTAAAACCTTATATACGACAATACAAATGATATGGCTATTGCTAATCCACCGTACACAAGCATCTTTGCATTAAATTTCACGCTGTTTCTTAAAATGTAAAACAAAAAGGCAGCAAATAGAATCGCAATTATTATGGAAAGTGTGGCAGGCTTTATCTTTGTAAAATCAGAAAAAATGCTTACAATGTAGGACATAAAAATAACCTCCTTTTGAGGCTATGTACCGCTTAAAACAAAAAAACCGCACACTGATGCGGTCTTTTGCCGCATTCCCTTCGTAGGTATTAACCTAATCAGGTTCTAGGGGTTTGGCATCTGCCATCTCAGCTAAAAGCACCCCCAGCGGACATAGTCTATTGATTAATTTATTATCTAATTATAATAAAATTACTTTTTAAATGCAATACCTTCATGTTGAAGCAGTAATGACTTGACATTAAGTCCTCCTGCAAAGCCTTTCAGTGTCATATCTGAACCGATGACCCTATGACACGGTATGATAATCGGAATAGGATTTTTATTGAGGGCATTTCCTACAGCTCTTGATGCATTTGGCTTACCTATTCTTCTTGCGATTTCACCGTATGTAGCGTAAAAGCCATACGGTATCTTCATAAGCTCTCGCCAAACAGATTTTTGAAAGTCTGTCCCTTCTAAATCTAACTTTACGCTAAATTCTTTCAAGTGACCCTCAAAGTACAATTTAAGCTGTTCTTTGCAATCAGCTATAAATGAATTCGTACTCCTTAAACATTGTAAATGTTCTTCATTAGGAAAATCTATCCTCGTTATGCCATCTTCGCTTGAATATATTCTTAGCGTTCCAATCGGTGTATCTAAGTCATCCCATACCACATTATCACATCCTGATGCATTTTGCTATTTAACAACTACTTCTTCGACTTCATCTTCAATTTCAAAATCTTCATTAGATTTATAAGAAGATTCACTTGATTCTGATTTGCCTGAAGTTGCTATTTTTGCTAAACTTTTTTCTATTGAATCAATCTTTTTCATTTTTTTCAATGTATAAACTATGTAAAATACCAAAAAGATAACTGATACAATCGGTGTAGCTAAAGCCACAAAATACTGCAGAAATAGCATAAATCCACTTTGAACCATTCTTGACACTCCCTTCTAAATAAGATATTCACTATTTATTATTTCACAAGTAAACTATCAAAGCAAGTATTATAAAAAATATTATACATAGTTTTTTCTACTAAAAGTAAAGCCATATTGGTGAAACTTAAGTTTCATCAATATGGCTTATTTTTAAACAGCATCTTTAAAATATCTTCTTACATCCTTTAGATAATCAATTATTGTCAAGTGTTGAGGGCATTTTGTCTCGCACTCTCCGCATTCTATGCAAGAACTTGCTTTACCTTCATTTAAGTTATTATAATTTCTAAGTGCTTCATCATAATTGTTGTACATGTGGGCTTCATTGTATACGGCAAAATTCTTAGGTATATTCACACCATTTGGACATGGCATACAGTAGTTACAAGCAGTACATCCTACAGGCGAAAGCCTTTCATAAGTTTCTCTGACTTTATCTACAAGTTTTACCTCGTTCTCGGTTAAACCATTTGCTTTTGATCTTGATGCACTTTCTATATTTTGTTTCACTTGTTCCATCGTGCTCATTCCACTTAATACAAGGGAAACTTCAGGATGATTCCACACCCACTGCAAAGCCCATTCTGCAGGTGTCCTTTTTACACTTGCACTGTTCCAAAGCTCTTTGATAGCCTCTGGCGGATCTCCAGCAAGCTTGCCACCTCTTATTGGTTCCATTACAATAACGGCTAATCCCTTTGACGCAGCATACTTAAGCCCTTTTAAGCCCGCTTGATTGTTTATATCCATGTAGTTGTACTGTATCTGACAAAAATCCCATTTATCGTAATCATCGATTATGCCTTTAAAAACGTTGTATTCGTCATGGAAAGAAAAACCTATGAATTTGACTTTGCCTTCTTTCTTGACCTTTTCCATCCAGCTAAACACATCAAGTCTTTTGTACTTCTCCCATCTCTCTTTATCCAATGCGTGTAGAAGGTAAAAATCTATGTAGTCAACGTCCAGTTTTTTTAGTTGTTCATTCAGGTATTTATCCATATCTTCTTTTTCATTAACAAGCCATGACGGAAGTTTTGTAGCTAAATACGTCTTTTCCCTGTATCCGTCTTTTAAAGCTTTGCCTACCACAATCTCACTTTGCCCATTGTGGTACGGATATGCAGTATCAACGTAGTTAACGCCATTATCTATAGCATATCTTATCATCTTTATAGCTTCTTCTTCATCGATCTTGCTGTTGTCTCCGCCTATTGTAGGCAATCTCATTGCGCCAAAACCCAATGCTGAAACCTTAACACCTGTATTGCCAAATTCTCTATACTGCATACAACCCCTCCGTATCTTAAAATTTAAATTTCTTATTTGATTATAACACCATTGCTTTAAATAACAAAATTCCCGTAATCGCATCTATTGCTTTAGCTTTTCAACAATGTTAATCTTAAATTAAGCTAATAGATAGGAGGTAATTGCATATGGAATACATCGATTTAAGAAGCGACACAGTCACGTTGCCAACTCAGGAAATGAGAGATGCCATGTACAAAGCTTTAGTAGGCGACGATGTTTATGGTGAAGATCCCACTGTAAAGAAGCTTGAAGAAATGGCAGCAGATATTATGGGAAAAGAAGATGCAATGTTTGTGACAAGCGGGACACAAGGAAACCAAGTATCTGTCATGACACATACACATCACGGCAACGAAATAATACTGGAAGAAAAATGCCATATAATTACGTATGAAGTCGGTGGAATAGGATATCTATCAGGGGTGCAAGCTAAAACTATACGAGGAATAAATGGTATTATGGACCCGAAAGATGTTCTAAACTCCATCAGGACAGATGACATCCATTTTCCAAAGACAAGTCTTATATGTCTGGAAAACACCCACAATAAAGCAGGTGGTACAGTTATACCACTAAGCAATATGAAGGAAATTTATGAGATAGCAAAAGAACACGATATACCTGTTCATTTAGACGGAGCAAGGATTTTCAACGCAGCCACATACCTAAATGTGGACGTAAAGGAAATAGCAAGATACGCTGACAGCGTAATGTTTTGTCTGTCAAAAGGACTTTGTGCACCCGTAGGTTCCATTGTGGCCGGCAGTAAAGATTTCATTAAAAAGGCCAGAAAGTACCGCAAAATGTTGGGTGGTGGTTTAAGACAAGCTGGGATTTTAGCTGCAGCAGGAATTGTAGCACTTGAAAAGATGACAAAGAGATTAGCAGAAGATCACGAAAACGCAAGGCTTTTAGCAGAAGGCTTAAATAACATAAAAGGCATAAAAGTTGACATGTCGACAGTTCAAACAAATATCGTCATGTCTGACATATCTGCAACAGGTCTTACAGGAGCACAATTATCCTCAAAACTTTTAAATTACGGGATTAAGGTAAACGGCGGCAATGACTACGCCGTAAGATTTGTAACACACTATTACATCAAAAAAGACCATATTGACAAGGTCCTTCACGCCATAAGCACAATATTAAAAGAGCAATAATCTTATTGCTCTTTTTTGCATTTATCTTCAATATCATCATCATCGTGAAGCTGCAGCGGCATGGTCGCAACGACGATGTGTTTGTGTTTTAACAGTTCTTTTTCTATATAAACTCTCGTCTTATTATGAAGAATGTTGTGCCACCTTTTCCTAACTACAAACTGCGGCAATATTACTGTTATCATATCTCCTTTTTTATAGTTGTACTCTTCCGATTCTATAAATTTAAGAAGCGGCTCAACGATTCTCCTAAATGGTGAATATTTGACAATAAGCGGTATGTCCGTATTAAGCATGGCATACCTCTTTTTAATTTTTTCACCGCTTTCCTCATCTATAGACACATTAAAAGCGATGACATGCTCAGATATCGTCCTGGCATACCTTAACGCTCTGATACTGGCCTTATTGATGCTCTCTATAGGCACTATTACTCTGTTTCGATAGTGACTTTCAGAGATCTTTATGCACTGAAGATCTTCTGGACTTACTCTAAGCTGTACAGCCACAGCCCTGTAATGCTTATTTATCTTAAGCATCATAAATACCAAAACAGGTATAACTATTATTACGATCCAAGCACCTTCTCTAAATTTGGTTATTCCTACAATTACGACAACTAAAGCCGTGACAATAGCACCTGTACCATTTATAATCGCCTTTATAACCCAATTTTTGCTTCTCGTTGTTATCCATCTCTTTGCCATGCCTGTCTGCGACAAAGTAAATGATATGAAAACGCCAATTGCATAAAGTCCTATCAAGGAAGTGACATTAGCCCTGAATGCCACAATAAGAACAGTAGCCAAAACTGAAAGCAATATTATGCCGTTTGAATAGCTTAGCCTGTCGCCTCTTTTGTTAAGCTGTCTCGGCATGTGTCCTTCTTTTGCCATTATCGCAAGTAAGAGTGGAAATCCTGAATAAGCAGTATTAGATGCCATTACCAATATGATAAATGTTGTTGCTGTAATGTAGTAGAACATGAAGCCTCTACCAAATATTTCGTTTGCTAACTGTATGATTACAGCTTTGTCTCCTGCAGTAACGTGATACATGCTTATAAGGACAGATATGCCGCCAAATGAAATCAAGACAATAGAAGATAGCAAAATCAAGACAGTAATTGCTCGTTTAACAGATGGCTCTTTAAAATTCGGCACCGCATTGCTTACAGCTTCAACGCCAGTCAAAGCAGAACATCCATTTGAAAAAGCTCTTAAAAGTAAGAACAGTGTGACTGGTTCAACGGCTTTTAAAGGTGTAGTAGGAGGCACATATCCTCCTTTTATCTTTACAATACCTGCAATAAGCATCGCAACTATGCCAAAAACAAAAGCATACGTAGGAACACCAAAAATTCTGGATGATTCACGTATACCTCTCAAATTGCCTATCATCAAAATCAGCACAATTGCGATACATATAAGTATTGAGTAAGGCCTTAAAAATAAAAATGCAGATGTTATCTGATCAACACCTGATGACACACTAACTGCCACTGTCAAAATATAGTCGACAGATAGTGCAGCACCAGCTACTACTCCTGCGGTCTTCCCTAAGTTATCAGACGCAACTATGTAGGCGCCTCCTCCATTTGGGTAGTTTTCTATCGTCTGTATGTAAGAAAAAGTAAGTATCAATAATAGACTGATAATAGCGGCAGAAATATAAAGCAGATTTTTATATGCCATAAAGCCTATTGCAGGCAGCAAAACTAATAAGATTTCCTCGCCGGCATAAGCCACAGAAGAAATCGCATCGCTGGACAGTATAGGAAGTCCCCATATTACGCCGTATTTCTCGTTTTTAATAGCCTTATTTGTCAGTGGTCTACCTATTAAAGCCCTCTTAAGTCTATTAAACATCATAACGCCTCCGCTTATTAATAATAACCTATTATAAATCATTATTAATTATTTATCAATATCAATTTATTTATATATTTTACTATTTTTACTGCCTTTCCTCTCTGTATTTATCCATTACGTGTGAAAATATCTCCGCATTTGTTGGGGGTGTGTACGAAATAGCATTTGCACCAGCTTCTATCGTCTCCATTATCGTCTCATCTGTAGGCCCTCCTGTAGCAATTATCGGTATATTTGGGCAAATGTCTCTTACCCTTTTCACAATCTGCGGCGTCTTTTTTGCGCCTGAAATATTTAAAATCGTTGCCCCTGCATCTACGCGGCCTTTTATGTCTTCATTTTCTGAGACGATGGTTACTATTATCGGTATGTCGATTGTAGCCCTTATCTTTTTGATTATATCATTTGCAGTAGGTGCATTGACGACAACACCCATAGCGCCTTGGAATTCCGCATCAAGTGCCAAATTGACCACTCTCTTGCCTTGTGTAAGTCCACCCCCGACACCGCTAAACACAGGAATGTCTGACGCCATAATTATAGCGTGTGTAATGACAGGCTGTGGTGTAAAAGGATAAACTGCTAATATGGCATTTGCATTTGTGTTTCTTATTATAGCTATGTCTGTAGTAAAAAGTATTGACTTTATAACTTTGCCATGTATTTTTATGCCTGAAACATTTTGTATAACCTCCGGAACTCTAACCATCTTCTGTCTCAAAGGCGACACTATCTCAGGTATTGACAAATTATCCATATATATCACCTCCAAAAATAAAGTTTTAAAGGGCATATTGTAGTATACCACAATATCGATGTCATTTAAACTGGTTTTTCCCGATCGTGTCAAGTATTTTTATGTTTTTTTGAAAAAAGACCTCACCATCGCTCTAAGAATGAGCATTGATAGCTATATAGTATCATTTCAAGCATATTACTGGTGTATATTTGTACATTGTTTCTTCTATCTTTTGACGCCGATGATATATCCCCCTCTCTCTTTAAATTCCATTTCTTGATTGAGCGGATAGCCTCTTTGTTGAGTTGTCTTAAGAACTGCATATCCCTCGCCAAAACCTCCTAATGTTCGGTCCTTCCTTATCTATTCATGACTAGACAAGTACTATGACCTCTGCTGACTTCTCAAGGTTCAGCCATACATCACTGCATGGGTTGTCATTTCAGAGTTCACTTTAATGACTTGTCCTTGAGAACTCCCCGGGTAAGAACGATAACCTTCATCTCATATATCTGCCAGATTTACTGTATGGGGTTCGGGTAGTGTTGGACTTCGTTTTGACTTGCAAACTCGTCCGCCCTAATTCAGCCTCTTATCTGGTTTTTGTTCATCAGACCGAGAGTTTGCCTACCGCTTCCTTCAGATTCCACCTCACGATGGACACGTGGTTCCCACTACCAAGCCCACAGCGGACTTTCCCTGCCAAGTTACCGCCCATGCCGGGCGCACAAAAAAGAGACGGCAAGAACCGTCTCCATAATTATATATAAAAAGGCCCGCAATGATCTTCGCTTCAGCCTATATAAATCTTTGCACACCTGTATTAAATCAAATCTTATGACTTAATACAAGCATCTCAAAACCCATATAGACCTTTGCTCGACCATTATAAATACCTTAGAAACCTAATATAATCTCTCGACCATATTAGACCTCCAGCCTAAGTACAACACTAAGCTATACATCTGGCCTGCGGAACTTATAATGATCTTAGCTCGACTATAATACATCTCTTTTAACCTTATATTAATCTATATGACTAATATAAAGCCTTACAAGACATATCACAGTCTGCCCGCCGACTGATATTGGACCACTTGATCCAATATCAATCTTTGGCCGATCATCTAAGAACTTTCGTCCTTAGATGATCTTGGCTCAACCATTGCGAACCTTACGATATTATATTGTCCCCATTACAACATAATATACCTAAAAATATATGGTAAATTTATGAATTTTCATAATTCAAAGCGACCACATCGCTTCTGCCTTCTAAATAATTTCTGTCAATTTCAATTTCATTAGACTGTACCTTCCGTCCGCCTGTCATCTTCAAGAAATTATCCTCCGTCTCAATTGGCAAATTAACGTTGCTTGTCCTAAAGTGCATTGCAATGGTCAACTTTGGTTTAAGCTGCTCAACTACTTTTACTGCCTGTCTATCATCAATCGTGTAATACCCACCAACTGGCACCATCAATACGTCAACATCTCCTACTTCTTTCACCATATCGTCTGTAAGTATGTGTCCAAGATCCCCTGCATGGCACACTTTCATGCCATCAGCCTCTATTACGAATATTATGTTCTTCCCTCTTTTAGCACCATGCTCGTCATCGTGAAATACACTTACTCCTTTTATGTGAACACCATCTACATCATGTTCACCAGGAGTATTCACGATTTTAAAGTCACCCTTTACAGCTTTAAAGTAATTGTGGTCAAAATGAGAATGAGATGATGTCACAATGTCGGCTTCTGTCTCAGGCAGCGGATATCCTACAGTCTGATCAAATGGATCTGTCACTATGCTTATACCATTTTCTAATGTTATCTTGAAGCATGAATGTCCAAAATACCGTATTTTCATATTAACACCTCCTATGCCATATTATAACACATTATCTTGTCCTATATTAATATCATTGGCACGATTCATAGCTTTATCATAAATTTCCTCCGGATAGCCTGACCTCCATAAAAATATTAGGCGGATAATCCGCCTTTACATTTTCTCTGGTGCTGTTATCTTCAACATATCCAGCACATTCTTTATTACAATTCTTGTAGCATCGATTAGGACTATCCTCGCTTTCATCAGTTCTTCATCAACACCTCTCACCCTGCAGCTATTGTAAAAAGTGTGAAACAATGATGATACATCGAGTATATACCGCGTGATTCTGTGAGGAGCCATGGTATTTGCTGCTATTGTAATTTCTTCAGGCAGATATGCCAGTTTTTTAATCAAACTAATCTCTGTATCTTCACTCAACAATTTTAAGTTGACTTCTTTTAAATTGTCTGTATCAATCCCATCTTCCTTTAATTGCCTCAATATAGAACATATTCTGGCATGGGCATATTGAACGTAAAAAACTGGATTTTCATTTGACTGCTCAACAGCTAAGTCCATATCAAAGTCAACAGCACTATCAGCAGAACGCATGTTAAAGAAAAATCTCGCGGCGTCTTTGCCGACTTCATCAATCAAATCTCTCAATGTCACCATTTTGCCTGTCCTTTTTGACATCCTCACTACTTCTTTGCCCTTCATAAGCCTTACAAGCTGCATCAAAAGCACATCAAGCCTATCAGGGTCAATACCCAGTGCTTTCATGGCACCCTTCATCGGTGCCACATGTCCATGATGATCGGCACCCCATATATCGATGACCCAATCAAAGCCACGAGTCACAAATTTATTCTTGTGGTAGGCTATATCAGATGCTAAATATGTAGGAAAACCATTTGCCCTTACTAATACGTCATCTTTTTCAGCACCAAAAAGCGTCTCTTTAAACCAAAGAGCACCATCTTTTTCATACGTATAACCTTTTTCCTTAAGTTCTTCTATGACTGATTGTACCTCACCGCTTTCATGCAGCGTATTTTCAGAAAACCATACGTCATACTCTATCCCGTACGCTTCAAGGTCCTCTTTAAGTTTAGCTATATTCTTTTTAAGTCCATACTGTATTAATGCTTTTCTCCTTTCTTCAGGATCTGCATCTTTGTACTTATCACCGTATAATTCTAAAAATTCTTTTGCCCTTTCAATTATATCATCGCCGTGATAACCGCCCTCAGGCACTTCGGCATCTTCACCTAATAATTGCAAATAGCGAGCTTCCAATGACAAGCCAAATTTTTCTATCTGGTTGCCTGCATCGTTTATGTAAAACTCTCTCGTGACATCGTATCCTGCATAGTCCAATATAGATGAAAGTGCATCGCCTAATGCACCACCTCTGGCATTTCCCATGTGCATGGGTCCAGTTGGATTTGCCGATACAAATTCTACTTGTACTCTCTTGCCATTTCCAATATTCACTCTGCCGTAATCTGGACCTTTTTCTTTTATAAGCATCAATGCTTCAACGTTATAATCATCATTCAAGTAAAAATTCATAAATCCTGGACCTGCTATTTCCACTTTTTCAATCATTGTACCTTCAAGCTTAAGTCCATCTTTAATTATCTCTGCGATCTTTCTTGGCGGCATCTTTGCAGGTTTTGCCATTATCATGGCTGTGTTTATAGCTAAATCTCCAAATTGTTTTTCCTTAGGTTCTTCTATTTCCACTGATGGAATTTCTTCAATATTTAAAAGGCCATTCTTTTTAGCTTCCTCTATAGAGTTTATCACCATTTCAGTTATCTGATTTTTTACCTTTTGTACAATATTATCCAAATCAATTAACCTCCCGCACCGTTAAATATAGTTCATTATCGCTTAATACTCTTTCATCTAAATCAATGGCATATTTGAGTTTCAACTCTCCACCATTTTCTGTCAAATTTACTTTGATTTCATCAGATTTTACGCCAAGCATTATATTTCCGTAAGGAGTCACATAGTTTGATTCATGCCTTGTGTTCTTTTCAAATACCATCTTTGATTGATTGTCTCCAAATCTCATTAATATTACTGAATCTTCACCAACTTTCAATGTAGTTGTCGTCTTGTCTAAGCCTGAAAGCTCCGATTCATCGTACTTTATATAGTAGTATTCACCTTTTTTCAAAAATTCACCCTCTGTTATAAGTTCTATCGTATCTGTTTCATTTTGAGCATTCTTCTGTGTGCCTTTAACTGTAATCAAAGCTTTTTTCAAGCTAAACTCCCCTTTACCAGTTTGTACATTTTTCATTGTGGACAGATAAAGCCAACTGTATAAGCTCATCAATCAGTTCGCTGTATGGTTTCCCCGATGCCTCCCAAAGCTTAGGATACATGCTGATTTGCGTAAATCCTGGGATCGTATTTAATTCATTCAAGTAGACTTTACCTGTATTTTTATCCATCAAAAAGTCTACTCTGGCCATTCCTCTCACGTCTAACGCCGTATACGCTTTTATGGCTAACTCCCTTATCTCCTCCATCTTAGCATCAGGTATAGGCGCTGGAATAAAAAGTTTTGATGCTTCATCAAAATATTTTGCATCATAATCGTAAAATTCATGTGCTGGAACAATCTCACCAGCGACAGATGCTTCAGGATTGTCATTGCCTAAAACGGAACACTCTATCTCCCTTGCATCAATACCTTCTTCCACAATAATCTTTCTATCATACTTTGCTGCAATTTTCAAGGCATCAATTAGCTCACCCTCATTGTGAACTTTTGATATCCCTACACTTGAACCCATATTTGCAGGTTTTACAAAGCAAGGATATCCAATCTTTTCTGATATTTCACTTCTTATCTTTTCATGTTTATCTACATCATTTAGATTTTTTCTGTATACTACCGTAAACTTCGGCGTCGGTATGCCAGACTCCAAAAATATCCTCTTTGAAAATACTTTATCCATACACAATGATGATGAAAGCACATTAGGTCCAACATACGGCATCTCCAAAAGCTCCATAAGGCCCTGTACTGTTCCATCTTCCCCATTGGGGCCATGCAAAACTGGAAAAACTACATCAATTGGATAAAATTCATAACTTTTGTCTTTAAATGCAATTATTCCTTTGTACATAGTTGAAGGCCCTATCAAAGCAGGCACAGCTTCTTTTTCCCATTCTCCTGTGGCAATCTTGTCAACATCGCCGCTGTATAAATACCATTGACCCCTTTTGGTTATGCCTACCATGTAAACTTCATATTTTTCTCTATCTATATTGTTAATTATAGAAGTGGCTGAAACCCTTGATACTTCATGCTCTCCAGACTGCCCCCCAAATAATACAGCTACTTTAAGCTTATCCATAGAAGAATTCATTCCTTTCAAATAGTATACATATAATTAATTATGTATCATTTATTAATTATATTCTAACCCTTTAGAAATATGGATTCAAGCTAAAGTTTTCAATATGGTAAAATATTAAGGCGGATAAATCCGCCTTCAATAAGTTAATTTGTCATTTCGCTTTTAAAAATTTCTTTGACCACTGTACTGCCTGCTTTTCTCACCAATACAAAAATTGTATTGTCACCGGCCACAGAGCCAACGATGTCATCGCACTTTAATAGATCTATCATCTCGGCTACGGCAGATGCCGCTCCAGACAATGTTTTTATGACAATGATATTCCCATTGCATTTAATATCGACTATGGATTTTAAAAAATTGTTTTGTGGAAGACTACAGTCTTCGTTAAAAGCATATTTGTATGATTTCATATCAGTGCTTGGAACTTTTATCAATCTTAGCTCTTTAATGTCCTGAGAAATCGTCGATTGTGTGGCTATAATTTTATTTAACTTAAGCTCTTCAATAAGCTGTTTCTGGTTTATTATTTCCTTTTCTCTTATTATCTCGATTATCTTTGATTGTCTTAAAGCCTTTTGATTATAAGCCATCATTATAAAAACCACCTTCGTAAGTATCCATAGCACTTTACAATCTTTTAAGCTTTTAAATCGGCAAGTTTTCTTTCGACAACAGGACTTAAGATTATGGAAGTTCCACTTCTACCCATTACTGCCAATTTCGCTTTGCTTAATGATGCTATTATCGACTTTCGTCCCGTCTTAGACTCTGCAAACATTATTGCCGCTTTGACCTTAGGCAACATTGAACCTTCTGCAAAATGTCCTTCTTCTATATATCTTTTGGCTTCTTCTACCGTCAACAGCGATAAGTCTTTCTGATCTGGCTTGTTGAAGTTTATCGCAACTTGTTCTACAGCCGTAAGTATCATGAGAATATCCGCATTTAAAATTTCAGCCAACTTTTCAGAAGCCAAATCCTTATCTATAACTGCTGGAACGCCTTTTAAGCTTCCATCTTCATTTTCAATTACTGGCACGCCACCACCGCCTACCGCAATAACCACATGTCCTGCATTGACAATCGTTTTTATCAATTCCTCTTCAACGATCTTTTTCGGCATTGGCGATGCGACAACTCTCCTATAACCTCTGCCAGCATCTTCTTTCATTACATATCCTTTCTCTTCCATTAATTTTTTAGCCTGTTCTTCAGTGAAGAATGAACCTACAGGTTTTGTCGGATTTTTAAACCCTGGATCATCTTTATCAACCACCACCTGTGTAACCACAGACGCAACGTCCTTATTGATGCCTCTTTTTATCATCTCGTCTCTAATCGCCTGTTGCAGGTGATAACCAATGTATCCTTGACTAAATGCACCGCATTCAGGAAAAGGCATAACAGGTATATTTTTATTTACAGAATTGGCGGTTTCATAGGTTGATACAATTTGTCCTACCTGCGGTCCATTGCCATGAGAAATGATAACCTCATGTCCATCTTCTATAAGATCCACAATTGCTTTTGCAGTGCTATGTGCTGTCTTAAGCTGTGCTTCTGCCGATGTATCTTTTGGATTTTCCTGAAGTGCATTTCCTCCAAGTGCTACAACAATTCTTGCCATGTTACTTTCTCCTCTCTACGGTGTTATTTTTCCTGTCGCAACTTCATAAATCATGATAATCGCTATTAAAATCATTATTATCATAGATATGACTTCAGCTTTACTGACTTTTTCTCCTCTTTCTCTTTTTGCTATATAATAAGGAATTATGCCTATTGCATACATAATGAATGCAAGACCTAAGTAGGATATGCCTACGGCATAAATTACGTATAAAGAATATATAGTAGCTATCAAAGAAATTACCGTATCAGCAACTATAGATTTATCTTCATTACATACTTTTAAAGAAAACAATGCTGAAAAAAGATATGGTACAAGTATCAATGTAGTTGCCATATAATACAATGTGTAGTATGCAGATTGTAATTTGTCAGATAACAATGACACCAAAAATATTTGAGTTAACACATTAGTCAAAATAAGAGAATTGATTGGAACTCCGTTTTTATTTTCCTTGGAAAACCACTTGGGCATTACTCCATCCTTTGCTGCTACATAAGGAATTTCTGCAGCTAACAGTATCCAGCTTAAAGTTGCCCCTAAAAGTGATACTATAAGACCAAGCTTTACGATAACTCCACCAGCGCCTCCTAATATTGTAGCTTGAAGTACATTTGCCAATGGAGTGCTGGCTTTTGCTAAAACCTTTGCAGGCACAACGCCCATTGCAATAGTCGATATAAGCATGTAAATCAAAAGTGTAATTAAAATGCTTAAAACTGTTGCTTTACCTACTATTTTTTGAGATTCAGCTCTTTCAGACAATACTGTTGCGGCTTCAACACCTATGAAGCACCACAATATGGTTCCCATTGCACCTTTTATTTGTCCTATTAAGCTGCTTGCACTGCCATCGGATGCAAGTGTTGTTGTCCAGTTGTGTACATTGAAAATTGGAACCTTGAAAACTATCAATCCAAATATGATGACTAAAATCAATGGAAGCAGTTTTGCAACTGTTACAATCGCATTTACAACGCCAGCATCTTTAATTCCTCTTGTAATAATATAATGTATTATCCAAAGTAAAATTGAAGCAACTATAAAAGTAACTACTGGTTTTAATTCATGTCCTTTTCCAAGCAAACTATTAAATGTTTTGAAAAGTAAAACCAAAAATGCAACATTACCAAGCCAAGCACTTAACCAGTAACCCCATGCAGAATTAAATCCTACAAATTCTCCAAAACCTGCTCTTGCGTAAGAATAAATTCCACCTGTTAAACTGGGCCTTTTATTGGCCAGCATCTGAAACACAAGCGCCAGCGACACTATGCCAATACCACCAATCAGCCATGCAATAAGAGCCGACTGCGGATTTGATACACCAATAAGATCAGTAGGGCTATTGAATATACCTCCACCAATCATCGAACCCACTCCTAATGCTATTAAAAGCATTAGCCCCAACTTTTTTTGCTTCCCAACACTGCCATCCATATATTTCCCTCCTATACATTTATTTTTACAATGGGATAGGTATATAACCTAACCCATTGTAAAATACATTATAGAGTAGCAACCATCACTGCTTTAATTGTATGCATTCTATTCTCTGCTTCATCGAAAACAACTGAATGTTTGCTTCTGAAAACCTCATCAGTAACTTCTCTAATATCAAGATTCATTTTCTCTTTTGCATCCTTAGCCATTTTCGTTTCAAAATCATGGAAAGATGGCAAGCAATGCATGAATATAACTTCTGGATTCTGTGTGGCTTCTAACATTTCCATATCAACTCTAAAAGGTGTAAGAAGTTTTACTCTATCAGCCAGTTTATCTTCTTCTCCCATTGAAGCCCATATATCTGTGTATATGACATCTGCACCTTTAATTTTTTCGATATCATCCGTAACTTCAAGTATAGCGCCCGTTTCCTCTGCAATTTTATTTGCCTCATCAAGAACAGATCTATCTGGCCACAGTTCTTTAGGTCCGTAAGCCACAAAATGCATTCCCATTTTTGCACATCCATACAGCCATGCATAAGACATGTTGTTTCTTGTATCACCTACAAAAACTATTTTTACTTTGTTAAGTGGTTTTGCTACATGTTCTTCTATTGTAAGCATATCTGCCAATATTTGTGTAGGATGATCCACATCTGTAAGCCCATTAAAAACAGGAACTCCAGAATATTTTGCGAGATCTTCAACAACTTTTTGTTCAAAACCTCTATACTCGATTCCATCATAGAATCTGCCAAGAACTTTTGCTGTATCTTCCAGCGATTCTTTCTTGCCCATCTGAGAGCTGTTCATATCCAAATACGTCACATGCGCTCCTTCATCTAATGCAGCCACTTCAAACGCACATCTTGTCCTCGTAGATGTCTTCTCAAACAAGAGAACTATATTTTTACCATCAAGAAGTTTATCTTTTAGTCCATTTCTCTTTTTTGCTTTTAGATCGTGCGATAGATCCAGCAAATACCTAATTTCCTCTGTTGTGAAATCCTTAAGTGTTAAAAAGCTTCTTCCTTTTAAATTTATTGGCATAACAATTCCTCCTTAAATTTTTTTAGTTTTTATCTTAAACTTTCTCTAACGAGAGGCATACTCATGCATCTTGGGCCACCTCTACCTCTTGAAAGCTCTGCACTTGGTATTCTTAGAACTTTTATACCTCTTTTCTCCAACAATTCGTTAGAAACATAATTTCTTTCGTATGTTACAACAACACCAGGTGCTATTGCCAGCGTATTAGATCCATCATTCCATTGCTCTCTCCCTGAGATTATTGGATCACCGCCACCGCATTTTATAAGTTCAACATAATCTAATCCTAATGCGTTGCTTAAAATGTTTTCAAGTGAATTTGTATCATTCCTGTACTTTAGAGTACCATCCATTCCATTTGAAATTTCATAAACACTGAGAGTTCCCTGTATACCTGAATGTATAGTAAATTTGTCGTAATCAACCATTGTAAATACAGTATCTAAATGCATAAAAGAGCGGGCTTTAGGAATTTCAAAGACTAATATTTTTTTAAAACTTGTGTTACCATTCAATAAATTTTTAGCTAAAATCTCAATTGCCTCCGACGATGTTCTTTCGCTGCATCCAATTGCCATCACTTCATCTGATAATATCAGTTCATCTCCTCCTTCGATGGAAAAAGGCATTGTTCTGTCGTACCAAAGAGGAATATTTGCATCTTTAAAAAGATCATGATATTTATGAATGTACTTTATAAAAAGCGTTTCTCTTCTTCTTGCTTCAGTTTTCATTCTGCTTATGGAAAGACCATTTCCAATTGAAGCACCAATGTCTCTGGTAAAATATAGATTTGGCATCGGATCAAGGTAAAACGGGTAATCATCTTTAATTATACCTGAAAGAGAATTGACATTTTTAAGCTTTACATCATCTTTTCGTATTCCAGCAATTATCGTGTCAATCATTTCTTCTGTATTCATGCTAAGAAGATATTCTTTCAAAGCATCCTTTAAAACAGGTAAAATTATGCCGCTTTCATTCAAAAATTCTTCAATGAATTCATTTTTGATATTATCGTCATTTAAGACATCTGCAATCAAATTTTCAACATATAATACCTCTACTCCATTTTCTCGCAATACGTCTGAAAATTTATCATGCTCTTGTTGAGCCACTTTGAGATATGGTATATCATCAAACAAAAGCCTTCCTAAATAGTCTGGAACTAGATTCTCAATTTCTTTCCCAGGTCTGTGTAGTAAAACTTTTTTTAATACGCCTATTTCAGAATAGACGTTTATGCTCAAAGAATCAATACTGACACAGGATTCCATATTGCTACCTCCATTTCTAAATTTATTTATCATCATCTGTTCATCGCAATTATACATCTAAAATGCTTATTCAATAAAGCAGCAATAATCTTAAAATATTTTAATTTTATATGATATGGTTTTCTCTGAGAGAAATAACGGTTTACCTCTTAAATATGCGTATATTCTCTGAAATTTATGTATTTATCCGATTTTTATAAAAAAATATGAATTTTTACTTGCATACTGATTGATTTTTATTCATAAATGTCTTTTAATGTCGCTAATTGTTACAAAATATACAAACCTATACAAACTTTTATACATTCACTGCATAAAATATTAATTCGAATTTTTTACAAAAAAATAACCAGGTTTTAAGCCCGGTTATTCTTATTCAGAAAAATTTGATTTTTAATGATCTTATCTTACATTTAAAGTGCTGTGATATCTGCTGTACGCGAAATAAATGATTAAGCCTACTATCATCCATATCACAAATCTCGCAAGGGTCACCATCGGAAGATTGATGATAAGGTACAAGCTAAATATCATCGTAAGAGGCGCTACAATCCACACGAACGGCACTTTAAACTTTCTTTCAGCATTTGGCATCTTTACTCTTAGCACCAATACGCCAATCGATACAATGATAAAAGCACTTAATGTACCGATGTTGGTAAGCTCAATTATTTCATCTAATGGAAGAAACCCAGCAATAATAGCAGTCAAAACACATGTAATCAATGTATTTATGTGAGGAGTTTTGTACTTTGGATGAACTTTTGAAAAAACCTCTGGCAAAAGACCATCACGTGCCATCACCATAAAAATTCTTATCTGACCATACAAAGTCACTAAAAGCGTCGAAACCATGCCTACAATAGCACCTGTAGCAACCAGTGCAGAACCCCAGTTAATCCCAACACTTAAAAGAGCACCAGGAAGTGCATTGTTTGGATCTATATGTTTGAAAGGTACCATCCCAACCAATGTTATAGCAACAGCCATATATATGACAAGAATCAATACCACCGCTACCATAAGTCCTAAAGGAACATCTCTTGTAGGATTTTTCGTCTCCTCTGCCGCAGTAGAAACAGCATCAAAGCCTACATATGCAAAAAATATGATAGCTGCTGCAGTCATTATTCCCTTAAATCCATACGGTGCAAATGGGGTAAAATTGGCTATCTTAATATGACTAAACCCTAAAAATACAAACAATCCTATGACAGCAATTTTTAGGAGAACTATCAAATTATTTACAGTGGCACTTTCCCTTACGCCAACGTACAAAATCCATGTCACAAACGCAGTAATCAAAATTGCAGGCAAATCCATGATACCGCCAGAAATTGGAGGTGTAGTTATGACTTTAGGCAATGTGATGCCAAGAGTTTTTAAAAATCCGATAAACGTGCCAGACCATCCTGACGCCACAGCGCTTGCAGATATAAGATATTCCAAGAGTAAATCCCATCCTATTATCCAAGCAATTATTTCACCAAAAGCAACATAAGAATAAGTATATGTGCTGCCAGCTACCGGAAACATTGTAACCAACTCAGCAAATATAAAAGCAGCTAATACAGCCGTCACGCCACCAATTATATAAGAGATAATCACTGCTGGACCCGCTTTTAAAGCACCTTCACCAGTTGACACAAACACTCCTGTTCCGACGACAGAACCAATGGCCAATGCAGCCAAATCAATGGCAGTAAGTTTTTTGTTTAAATTCGTCTTCTCAGCAGTCTCAAGCAGTTGATCTGCCGACTTCTTTCTGAATAAATTCATCTAATTTTGCCTCCTATATCGTTTTTAAAATCAGCCTAATTCTTTAATATTTTCCCCAATTTGTGTATCGACTATTTTTCTTAATCTATCTATTACCTCTTTTACATTATCATCTTTATCGATAAGCACAAAAATAGTATTATTTCCTGCAATAGTGCCTACGATTTCACTCCAATTCAATTCATCGATAGCTTCAGCAGCACTGGATGCAGCACCAGACAACGTTTTAATTGCAATTATATTGCCTGAATAATCTATATCTACAATTACTTTAGAAAGAAGCGATAAAAATTTATCCAACGTGATATTTTCATTTACGTCTCTGGTGGAATATTTGTATCTTTTCCCATCACTGCTTAATATTTTTACTAACTTCAATTCTTTTATATCTCTCGATATGGTTGCTTGAGTCACAATGAACCCTTCTTTTTGCAATTCATTGACTAATTCCTCTTGATTCTCAATATCTTTCTCTTTGATGATTTTTAATATTTTGTTGTGGCGATCCAGCTTTGTCATATAACTCACCTCAAATCTCTACAAATTTATTGATTATTTTTAAACATTTTTTACACAATAATTTTATCGCGTTTGCTATTAAATGTCTACAATTTTAGTTTAGCATTAAAAATTTTTTAAGTCATTATAAACGTTAAAAGGCCAGAGAAGAAATTTATCTTCCCCGGCCTTTCTGGGCTTTAAATGAGGAGACTTAGAAGTTATTGTTCTGTACCATGCTTTCCTCGGCTTTCTTGATAGCGAGTTTTACAAGATTGCCGCAGTCACGAGATGATACACTTCCCCAACCTTCAGTCTTTACAATGTCGTAAACGCCTAACTCTTTTGCCAATTCCTCTTTCAGGTTATCTGACATGAGGCTATTGCGACGTCTACTCATTTTCAATTCCTCCTTTTGGGCCCATTTATATTTTTCCTGCTAAACGCTTTTTTATTCTAAAAGAGATTACATCGTCAGATTGCCTTGATTTGTCTTTATGACTTTTAAAATCTTTTCTTCGACGCCATTTTCCGCGTTAATGTACACGTAAAATGTATCACCGCTGTAGGTTCCTTTAAATTCATAAGCCAAAACTTCTTTGCCACCATCTAATGGTATTATGCATAATCGGCTACTTTCAATCTTCAAATTTTTGCTAACTTTGCTTTGCGCTTCAGCTTCAGTAAGATTTGGTTTTTCTATTTTCCTATCAACGTGTGACATATAGTACGATGTAGCGTCAAAACCTACTATGTCGCCATTGTCCAATGCAATTTTTACTTTGACAATGTCAGGATATATTCTTACGTTATCCTGAACAGGAGTAAAATTAAATTGGACCGTTCCATTGGCCTTTATAGAATAAGTATTTTCCATATTGCTGAAACCATGTGATTTTAAAAACTTCGTAGCATAGTTTAGTGCTTGTGTCTCTGATATGTTCACTTTAGAAACTGCCCTTTGATCCATAAGCCATATTACATGCCCGCCCTTCTTGCTTACATTCACATATATAGAAGGAGCATTTTGAGTCAGCTTTAATTCTACTCCATACGCGTCTATCTTTCCATTGTTAGGACTGTATTTAATCGCAGACAATATTGGTTTTCCTAAAAACCTTTTTGCTATTGACACTGCGTTATCGTACGAAACATTGCTGCCAGTCAATCCTTTTGGCGTCAGCTTTGCTTGACTTTCAGAAAAAGGTCCATCGTATATAAGTGTTGGATAGTTAGACATCTGTTGATTTACAGTATTCATATTCACATTCAATATTTTGCTATCTATCTGGCTCATCTTCTGAGTGCCTTTTTTATTTAAATTGTCCAAATCGTACCCGCCTTGTATTTTGCTTCTTAAATCTTGCAAACTTTTGCCAAGATACACTGCGTAGTTGTGTAACTCTGATATTGTCTTTAAATCTTTGTCTGTCAATTTTTTGCCGTCAGCGACGTTTTTTGTAAGGCTGTAAGAATAATCGCCGATTTGAGACAAAAACTTTGAAGTGTTGTCTAATTCAGGCTGGCTTATGGGAAGCTGGCTTAAGTTTTCCTGTGCCTCAAAAGCCTGCCTCCATACATCGCTTAGAATTGGTATTGTAGTATTTTCCTGAGATGAAACCATCAACTTACCTGTTGATGTCTCTATATTTTCTATGCTGTTTACAAGCTGATAAAAAGACCTATCGTACTGTGCCTGTAAATATCTATGGTACGTTACTTTCTGCATGTACTGATTGTATCCCCATGCACCTACTACTAAAAGCAAAAGAAGCATCACGACTGTTGATACTCTCTTCATTTACATCACCTACCTTGCAAATATATGGTTGCCAATCTGAGTTATTATTGGCCTGTTAAAAATCCAGTAATTTTGTACTCTCGATGCATTGTAATAATATAGTGCTCCACCTGTTGGATCCCATCCTGCTATTGCATCCTGAGCAGCTCTTATGCAGTCCTGAGTGGGAGGAAGCCACATTTGCCCATCATCAACCGCAGAAAATGCTCCAGGTTGGAAAATCACGCCTGCAATTGTATGTGGAAACATCGGTGACCTTACTCTGTTCATCACAACCGCTCCAACGGCCACTTTGCCTATAAAAGGCTCACCTCTCGCTTCACCGTTTATAAGCATTGCCAAAAGGTATACATCGTCGTTTGTAGTAGTAGATGTCGTTGGAGTGTATGTACTTGATATTGAAGTGTATTGGCTAATATTAAATCCCAAAGCCACCTTCGTCTGATCGTCTACAATTCCAGTCACATTAAGTCCATTATTGGCCTGAAATTTTCTCACAGCCAGCCATGTTCTGACTCCGAAAAATCCATCTACAGGTCCGTCGTAATATCCCCAATCTTTTAACCTTGATTGGACTCTCGATACGTCTGAACCAGAATTGCCCCAATACAAATTCGCCATTGTCTTCATGGACATGTTTAATGTGCTTAGCTCGACGCAAAAAGTCGTAAATAATATTAATATAAGCAAAACTACTTTTATCCTTGAAATAGAATAGTTTTTCATCTCTTTCCTCCTCTACAAATTAGTATTTGTAGATATTTTTTGTAGAGAATCAAACTTTATACACGTGTCCCAAAACTTTTATATGATCTATGTTTGGATCTTCAGTACCCTGAAGCTGACAATGCTGCCTTTTAAGCAGCTTTACTCTTTCAATTATGTCTTTTGTTATCCTCTCACCTGGGCAAATCATTGGTATTCCCGGCGGATATGCCATAATCATCTCAGCACATATTTCACCCTCTGCATCATCCAAAAGAATTGACCTGCTTTTGCTGTAATACGCATCTCTCGGAGCAACGATGACTTCCGGCCTTATTATGTTTCCTGTTGTTATTTCACCGTTGTTTTTATTCATCTTGGCAAATTCCTTTAAACTGCGTATTAGATGCTCTACATCATCCTTTTCATCGCCAAGGCTTATTATTGCCATTATATTGCTAAGATCCGCCATCTCCAACTGGATGTGATATTTAAGCCTCAATTCTCTCATTATCTCGTATCCCGTCATGCCTGTCTTTGATACATTTATGACAAGTTTAGTTGGATCTAACATATATGGGCTCATTATATCTTTTTGAGTAATGGCTTTTAATCCATCTATCTTGTTGATTTCCTCACGAGCGTATTCTGAAAGTTCTATGACTTTCATGAGCATTTCTTCACCTTTAGTAGCCAACTGTTTTCTCGCCACATCCAGTGATGCCATCAAAACGTATGAAGCAGACGTAGACTGCAAAAGGTTTAAAATTGACTTTATTGAAGACACTTCTACTCTATTGCCCTTAGACAAAAGAAGAGAGCTTTGTGTCATTGAGCCACCCGTTTTATGTATACTAAGGGCACAAATGTCAGCGCCAAGTGTAATACCACCATGAGGCATGTCAGGATGAAAATAAAAATGGCTTCCATGCGCTTCATCGCACAAAACCGCCATATTATTCTCGTGTGCCACATTGATTATCTTTTCTAATTCTGACGTAATGCCGTAATACGTAGGATTCAATATGAGAACTGCTTTAGCGTCAGGGTTGGCTAAAATTGCCTCTTGTACCTTGTCGGCGCTAATTCCTAATGCTATATCCAAATCTTCATCTATTTCAGGATACAGGTAAACAGGTACTGCACCTGATAGAATGAGGGCTGAAAAAGCTGATTTGTGAGCATTCCTCGGCATGATTATCTTGTCACCCGGCTCTGTAGCCGCCATTATCATAGCCTGTATTCCAGACGTAGTGCCGTTGACCAAAAAATAGGCATAATCCGCACCAAAGGCCTTTGCTGCAAGTTTATGTGCTTCTTCTATTACACCTACTGGATTTGCAAGATTGTCCAAATCCTCCATGCTGTTGACGTCAATGCCCATCACTGCACTTCCAACGTATTGGGTAAATTCTCTATTTCCCTTCCCGTGCTTATGCCCTGGAACATGAAAGGCATACACATTTTCCTCTACATAATTTTTAAGCGCCTCAAATAAAGGCGCATCATTCTGTGTGTACTTCGTCATCTAAGTTTTCCTCCTAATCTTTTAATGCCATTCTTATTTCATTAAAATATCTTTCCAACACTTCCACAACTTTAAATTTTACCTGTGGTTTTTCTGTCTCTATCATGGACAATTCATCTTCTGACAAGAACCTGCTTAATTCCTTCTTCGTTTCTTCACTTGTAAGCCCATGTGTTATATCGATAAAACACAGTGGCGGAAACATCACACACCACCAATTTTTCCCCTCTCCTTTGCCTATAACAATCTTAAGTGCATTATAATTTCCTGCAGGCAGTGTGATTGTTCCGTAGTATTTTGTAGGAAAATCAAAGCGACCGTACATGACTTTGACACCATAATTTTTCCCATTGGCGTAAACAGCATCTTGCGCTATCTTTTGTATGTATGGTATGTTCTTCTTTATTATTTCTTCTGACTCCTTTAGATTCGTCACACCGATGAATTTATCGTTCATGCTTTTGATTACAGCATCTCTCACTTTTAGCTTTAGGCTTTGGTCCTCTTTAGAATCGCTGTTGGCTATAACGTGAAATCTGATAAGCTTATTTGAGATATCTTTTTTCATGGCGTATGTGTCATCGTTTTTACTTATCTCAAAGAGGAATACTGTAGAAATTATCAGAACAATTGCAAAAAAACGCTTCATTATGTATAATCCCCCAATTATTTTTATTTGACAATTGCAATTAAAATTGTCTTCGATTTCAATTATTGCCAAACAAAATGGGAATTATACAAAATTTATCTAAATAAACCTATCCGCCTAATGTGCGTAGTCACAATAGGCTCCACCACAACATCCGGAAATTTCTCATTCCAAGTTGGCCCAACTTTGCTCCAAAGCGAAGGATTGTACTTCTCAATGTAGTCTCCTACACCAATCATGTCGACTTTTAAGTCCTTCTGAAATTTTTTAAGTGACTCATTTATCATTTTTTTAATTACGCCGTCAGCTTTTTTCTCCATTGTGCTTAATACATTTGTGTCAAACATCTGTCCATGCTTTTGAAAGCTGTATTCTGTCACTTCTCCTTCAACATCGTATTTTAATTTGTATATTATTTTTCCATTTTGTTCAGTAACCTGTCTCTTCATAACTGTATTTGTGATGTTAAATGGCACCTTTACTTCCTTACCGTCAGTTGTAGGCATGTTAAACGTAATGTCTCCACCTTTTACAAAGCCCATAAGCCACATGTACCCCATGTTTTCCCCATCTGACAGCCATCCCGCCAGTCTGTAATTTTTTATGATGGCAGAACCAGCAATTTTTAGTTCATCTTTTCCCGCTGATATGACTGGAATTATGGCATTTCCATTTGTGTCATGCAACGATTTAGTTATTTTATTGTAATCTATATTAGGAAATATTGACGTCCTGTTGTACTGTTTAAATATATCATCAATATATGCACCAATATCTGGATCAAATTTGTAATTTTTAAGCAGTATATCTTGTGCCTTGCCATTTGTCACCAGCAACCTTAACTTCCTGCTTAATTCATAGCTTCTATCTAAAGTATCCAACACTTCAAGGAATTTATCCCTATTGCTGACTACATCCTTGCCTAATATTACAGCTTTCGTATGACCTAAAAAAAGCCTTTTATCAAGCCTTGTGCTTACATGACGGGATGCAGAAAAAACTGTATCCCCAATTTCTGAAATGGAAAAATTAGGCTGTCCACCACCGCCACCACCGCCACCTGCAGCACTGGACACCTGTTTTACATTTGGAAATTGGAAAGTCACTACGTAATTTTTGGCTTGATTCGACGTGTCAATCCCTATAGCCATCACAAATGCTCTGTCTTCTATTTCTACTTTGTCCCAGCATCCTGTCAAAATTAACGGTATAATCAGTATCAATGTGATAATGAGTTTCTTCATTGCTTTTCACCTCCATGCCTTATTTTCACTATAGCCCACATTAACAAAGGAAGGATGATCACAAAAAACAGAGCTAAATATATGGCGTATGATGCGTATCTGTATACCTCTACGATTGATTCAGGTATAAGTGCCATGAAGTATATGATGGGTATGAGCGGTATAACCAGATATGAATGTTCCCTCGCCTTTATAAGCTTTGACAAGCTCAGTGTAGCAGCATAATGAAAAGCCGATATAGATGTAAACACCGCAAACGTCCAGATACCCATTATAAGGCTTTCAAGATTTTCAATAAAAAAGCCCGGAAAATTTATGGATTTTATGACTGTAAGCAATGGCCATAATTGAACACTTGTTTCCTTGTATCCAAATATGCCTATGGTAAAAAACGTGATGTAAAGATAAAAAAATATTATAGAAAAAAATGATACATTTATGCTTTTTTTTAGCTTGTTTCCTAATTGAATATATGGAAATATGACGTACAATATTTCAAATCCGATAAAACTGTAGGTAGTCTGCAAAACACCTTTTGCAAGCCTTAAAGGTGAAATCCTAAGCACAGGCAAAAAATTGCTTAAATCTATATCTGTAATGGCTGGCAAAAGGATGATAATTGCAGGTATAACCATTATAGGGAAAAGTATCTCTGACATCCTTGCAATGGGTTCTATCCCATATCGCACAATGTACGCTGATGTGAAAAGCAAAGTTATCATTATAACCTCTATAGGGGTGCTATTCAGTAGGTATGACTTTGCAACTTCACCGAATATCCTTAAATTCAAACTGCAAAAAATCAAAAAATACACTATTAAGAATATTGTAAGCAAAATAGACACAGGCTTAGTCAGAAGCTTTTCGGAATACTCTACAAATGTCTCCGTCGGAAATCTTGACGCTACATAACTTATAATCCTGGCAAATACCAATGCCACAAGTCCCCCTAAAAGTATCACAATAAGACCATTGGGTCCTGCTGCTTTAGCCACGTCTGCAGGCAAGCTTAATACGCCAGCTCCCAACATAGTAGTAAAAAGCAATATAGAAAGCTGATTTTCTGAAATCTTGTCATTGTTTTTTATCATTATTATCCCTCCGGTCTACTTCTACGCTTTCGATCTTTTCCGGCCTTAAATCTTTCATCCGCTTCTTATCCTGAGTATCAAGTGTAGGGGGCCTCTTTTTAAAGACCATTAGCGGCGCTCTTATAATTGTGTCTGCCAAATCGCTTAAATTTATCTCTACAAATGGAGATAAATATGGTAGTCCAAAGCTTTTAAGCACAACTAAATGTGTCAGCATAATTATAAAGCCAAGCATTATGCCGTATAACCCCAATACAGCCGCTAATAGCATAAAAGCAAACCTTAAAAGTCTAAAGGCAATGGCAGCGCTGTAACTGGGTATAGAAAAAGACGAAACGGCAGTAACTGCTACCACTATTACCATCAGCGGGCTTACGATTCCTGCCATTACAGCAGCCTGACCGATGATCAAACCGCCTACTATACCTATCGTCTGACCTATTGGAACAGGAAGCCTTATTCCGGCTTCTCTTAAAAGTTCAAAAGTCGCTTCCATTATCAATGCTTCCATAAAGGCAGGAAATGGGACACCTTGCCTTGTTGACGCTATATAAAGAGCTAATTTTGTAGGTATCATGCCAGGATGGTATGATGTAAAAGCTATGTATATAGATGGACCTACAAGGGCAATGATTGCCGCCGTAAACCTTAGTATCCTGAGAAGTGAGGAAATCATCCATCTCTCAAAATAGTCTTCAGGCGATTGGAATAGTGTAGCCAACGTTGTAGGTATTATCAGGGCAAAGGGTGAATTATCTATTAGTATGGCAATCCTTCCCTCCAACACTGACGCAGCCACTTTATCAGGTCTTTCGGTGTTAAGCATCTGTGGAAATGGTGAATGCCAGTCTTCTTCTATAAGCTGCTCAATGTAGCCGCTTTCTAAAACACCGTCTATGTCTATCTGATTAAGCCTTTCTTTTATCAATGACAATAAATCTTTATTGACTATGTCATCTATGTAAAGTAAAGCAATATCCGTCTTAGACCTTTTTCCTATTTGCATCTGCTTTATCTTAAACTTTGGATCCCTTATCCACCTTCTGACAAGAGCTGTATTCACCCTCAAAGTCTCAGTAAAACCTTCTCTTGCTCCCCTTACAACCATTTCTGTCTCAGGAGGTGCAACAGATCTCATCTGCCATCCTCTGCTGGATATAATGACAACTTTAGAATGTCCATCTAAGAAAAGAGCAGTATCACCTGAAAGTATAGATGTTATACATTTGTCTAAATCGTCAATTTCCTTTATGTCGCCGCCAGTTATGGCTGCCTTTTTAATTACTTCGTATATGTTTTTTTTGATCTCATCAATTGAAGGTTTTGCCTGCCTTGAATCAAGCATAAGGGAATGCATCACGTGCTCGTTTATGATGCCTTTGTCCACAAGCCCATCCACAAATACTAACTCTAATTTGTGCTGGAATTCCTCCCCAACCCAAAATTCTCTGTAAATTATGTCATCAGAATCTTTTAACATATCCTTTATGTACTTTATATTTTCTTCAATATCTTCTTTAACCTTTGGACTTTCCACATCTTTGCCTTCCCTATTATCATTGTTTTTATTTTTAAAAAGTTTATTAAAAAATCCCAAAAAAAGCACCCCTTTCTCATCAAATCGGTGAAAATTTAATGATTATGTACATAACAGCATCAATTAAAAGATACGCTATGCCTATATTTCTGCAGATTTTTGAATCTTTATCAAGACCTTTTTTCTTCAAATCTTTAGGCTCAAACACCGATTCATAAAAACCTGTTATGAAAAGTACGGTAACCAGATACACGTTAAAAACTTGTTTCAAAAAAAGAAATACATTCATCATATCCACATCACCTTTTTTAAGTATTTCACAATAAAAAAAATATATACAAAAAAAATAGGCCTTCGCCTATTCTCATGCATATATATTAAGCTATATACTTATTTGCCATTTCCACGTCTTCGTCCTTATCTACATCATTGCCTATCTCAGGGTATTTAGATATTACGGCTTTTGCGTTAATATTGAAAAGCTCTGACACCTTTCTCTCAAGCTGGCTTATAGTTACACGCCCAAAAGCGAACAATATGAGAATCCTAAAGCCCAGCAACTGTCCTAACTTCCACGGTTTTTTTCTAAACGCTATAAATTGTTTTGCCGCTTCAATGCAGGCATCGACAATTTGAGGATTTATATAAAATATATTTCCACCGGTGAAAGTACCTTCTTTGATTTTAGCGTAGGTCCTCTTTGCATCTGGAAATTTCCTCTCGTTGTCCTCTCTTTTAACTATTGGATAACACAAATCCGCATTCAAGGCTTCAGACTGCTCTACAAAATCTATTACTGCTTCTTTTGTAAGCATAGGAATATCGCACGTCAATATCAATACACGCCTATCATTTTTAAAAGGTTCGATTCCCTTGACGACATTTTCTATTATGGAATTTCCTTGATCTATCAATATATCTATGCCATCTATACATTGGAGCTTCTCCCTGTCGCCTACTACAGCAATCTTATCTACTTTCCCAGAACCTCTTAATGCATCAATGACGTACGATATCATGTACCTATCCTTTATCTTAATAAGAGCCTTTTCCGGAAGCTTCTCATCGCCAGTGCTCCCAGCCAGTATTAAAGCATTCATAATTCATTCACTCTCCATTGCTAAAATGCTTCATATCTTTCACTAAATCATTTTGAAAATTCTGTATGTGTTTCTCCGCCCACTTTTGAGCATTGTCAGAACTACGCATCTCCAATGACTCCAGTATCTTCTTGTGCTCCTGATACAGCTTCTTTGATTTTTTAAAATCGCTTATATACCTTACTCTAAACCTATGAACATGCTCCTGAAGATTGTTCATTATTTGCACCAGTTTTTCATTTCTTGAAGCATTAAATATCAAATCGTGAAATTCCTGATCGTATTTAATCAACTTTTCTACGTCGTTTTCTTGTATCCCCTCATAAAATTTGTCCAATATTTCTTTTAGCTTTTTTAGTTCATCGTCTGTTATCCTTTCAGCAGCAAGTGATGCTGCAAGTCCTTCTAAAGACTGCCTGACTTCAAACGCATTGAGCAGATCCTTCGTACTAAGATCTGACACATATGCACCTTTTCTAGGCACCATGACGACAAGCCCGTCCAACTCCAGCTTTCTTATGGCTTCCCTTACAGGAGTCCTGCTAACTCCCAGTTTCTCCGCCAACTGTACCTCCATAAGCCTTTCTCCTGGCTTAAATTCGCCTGTTATAATAGCATTTTTCATGTAATCAAATACGATATCTCTAAGCGGTTTGTAATTTTCTAATGGCAAATAGTTATTCATAAAGTTCTATCCCCTTATCAATAGTATTAGAAATATATGCATAAAATCCATCAGCCACAAAAGAATCATAAGCAACCCCTAATTTTGCGCTATCATCAAAAACACCGAATACCGTTGGTCCACTGCCACTCATAAGAGTACCTAATGCACCTCTTTCAACCATCGTCTTTTTTATATCGCCTATAATAGGATATTTTTTGATGGTTATCCGCTCCAAGTCATTTCCTAGACTCATACATATATTCATGATACTTCCTGAGTTTATAGCATCAACCATATTTTTAGTATAATTATTTTCTATGAAAGAAAGATTATCATATTCAGTATATACATCCTTTGTCGATACAGATATATGAGGCTTTACTATTAGCAATTTCAAATTGGGCGTATGTAAGTCTTGAAGCACGTCGCCTATACCAGAAGCCACTTTAGTACCACCATCTATGCAAAAAGGAACGTCAGCCCCTAAAGAAACGGCCAAATCTTTTAAGACAGACAACTTTATATTGAGATTCCAAAGTTTGTTTAGAGCGACTAAAGTTGCCGCGGCATTTGAGCTGCCACCAGCAAGTCCTGCAGCAATTGGTATGTTTTTTTCAAGCCTAATGTGAACACCGTATCCACCAAATTCCCTTTTTAATAAATCTGCTGCTTTTATGATTAAATTAGATCTATCTGTAGGTATATCCTTCCTATCGCATTCGAGAAATATGTCATCACACATCTCAAATTCTAATTTATCATATAAATCTATCGATTGCAAAACCATCTCAACAAAGTGGTATCCATCATCTCTTTTCCCTTTGACATCAAGTGCCAAATTTATTTTTGCGTACGATTTCGCCTTTAATTTATCCATAACCAGTTCACTTCCACAAAAAATTTACGCTATATTATATATTATACATTATACACGAAAATCCTTCTACATATGTTTAAATCGACAAATAAATTTTCTCCATGAAATAAAATAAAGTTGGAATAAATCATAAATTCCAACTTTAGCTTAAGCCTCATATTTTATTAGGTATTATAAGCTTTGAGCCAGCCAAAATCCTCTCATCTTTTAATTCATTTACTTTAATTATTTCTTCTTTAGAAGTCCTGTACCTTTTAGCTATGTCCCAAAGCTCATCGTCTTTTTGAACCATGTATATCGTAATGCTGTGCCTATTTTCTTCGCTTCTTACATCTTCAGCTTCTTTTGCATCTATAAGCACATCGTACTTGCTAATTTTAAAGGCATCTACAGTCGCATCGACTACAAATTTAAGTTCTGCCTCTTTCATTGCCATAATGTCATAGGTAATATGCGTTACTTTTAGATCAACAAAAAGATCTCCGTCATCCATCGGTACATCTAAAAACGTCTTAAACTGTGCTTCATCTTTATATGACATCGGATTTCCATTATCGCCTATATATATGATATTATAATCAATCACACCCTCTAAGATGGCTTTTCCGTCTTTTAAAGCATAGTCTGAAAGGACAGGATATGCAACAACATCAATTATTCTACGGATATTGTTTTTAAACTCCACATTTTCTTTAAATATGGCTTGTGATTTAAAGCGCCCTTGCTGACTTATGGCTTCTATTTTCTCGATTACAGGCTCAACGTTTCTGTTGATGCCGTATATGTCTACTGGAATTTCAGTTTCATCTTTCTCTGTCACAATAGTATCAGTCTTTAAAACCAATTCTATGTCGATCATCCTGTTATCTCCGCTTTCATCAGGCAATATCTCTATGTTTTTCTCAATTATTCTTTCATAAGTATTGGCATTCATATAGCTTAATGCACCAGGCACGTCTATAAAATTAGCATAGTTTAGGTCACATTCTTCATAGCCGTACTCATCTTTCGAATCGCCTTCGTACACTATATAGACATGGACGCTGCCCTGTATTATGACGCGATTATCTGTTATTTTAGGCTCATCAGGCTTTATAACCATGTCAACTTTCAATACCTTAGAAACATTAGGTTCACCGTCAGAAATTTTAATTTGCTCTTTCAAGAAAGTCTCTGCGCTGTTTTGACCTACGATATTTGCCAATTTGATGGTCTTTTTCAAATATTCTACCCCTTCATCGCCTTGTATTCCCACTATGGCTTCTTTCTTTTCTTTTGCAAATGCCCTTCCGTATACGCTAACTATTGCCTTTACATTCATTTTTCGGCTATTGATAAGAGAAAAATCTACATGTTCTACCCGGCAGTTGACAATTGATTTGCACTTTGAATCAACACCGTCAATCTCTAAAAAATGCGTAAAATCCACCGACTTGTTAATTTTAGCGAGTTTTTTGTCTTTGTCAGCTACGTATATTATGTTCAGCTTAAGCTGCCCATCAACTTGAATCTTGCCGTCGCTTTCAACAACATCATTTATTACAGATTCTCCTAATACTGCAATAACATTTATAGCATCAGGCATGTCTTCCGGTACTATTACGTCGCTTTCTATAAGCGCCTGACTATCTTCCCCTCCTACAAATCTGTCATAGCTTATGGGGTTTGTCAATGCACCTTGTAACATTTTTTTACCTCCTCATATTAAATATATGATCAAATATAGAAGCTATATTTATCTAATATAATAATATAAAAGGAGGTCACAAAATATGCTAAAAACAAAAAACCGACGACAATCGGTTTTTTGTTACATGCATCGTATTTCCTTTTCACCTTTCATAAGTGTAAGCTCAACTGTATCTGTCAAAATGTCAGAATAACTATATGAGACCCTGCGGGTTGTTCCATGTCCATCTATGACAATAATAAAAATACTGGGATATGTTTTTTCTAAAAATCCTTCACGGATTATTGTCTTCTTTCTACCACCGTTAGTTTTTAGCCGGACTCTGGAGCCAACATGGTCATCCAGCTTCTTTTTAATCTCATGTAGGGCTAATCTATCGGCCAATTTTATCACTCCTTACAAAATTCTGAAAATATTATAACACATTTTTCATCTCCTGTCAAATAAAATATATTATTATACCAGTGAAAAAGTAGTTTGTCAACAAATCAATACATGCTTAAAAACACAAATAAATGCGCTAAATAGAGAAATATCCGATATATACCGAGAAAAATTAATAGCGAGTCAGTTGACTCGCTAAAATTTAGCCTTTGGAACGCCATATCTAAACTTTCCCATCGTCTGCAATCCGCCAATCCCTGCCGAACCTGTGATGGTATCCTGAATAAGTTCTTCAATTTTTACTATCTCATTTATATGAGCGTAAGCTACTTTTTCACACACCAAAACAGGATCAAGACAGTGTATCAGCACTCTTTCAGGTGAACTTGCATAATTTGCTCCTGATGATATTAACGCTTCGTAATTAGACTGGCAAGCACCTGCAAAAATCACCAAATCATCCAACGATGGCTCATAGCTTCTGGCTTTTTTTACAGCTTCTACAAAATACTTTGAGTTTCTATAGTTGTTTAGATCTGAATAGTTTCTGGTGTTTTTCACGCCATCATGTCCTGTCAGTACCAATATATCCGGTTTGTATTTATTTAGTAAAGCCACCACTTTATCAGGCTGCTCTTTTTCATCTACTATTTCTCCATAAGCTATTATATTTGCCTTCTTGTATGCATCTAAGCAAATATTTAGATATCCTTCATCGCCATCTATATGGAGAACCGTGCCAGGTTTGCCGTACGGCTCACTTCGGTTTGATCGCATCACATTTGATTTTCTAAAATCTTTTGATTGAGCAATCTTTTTAATTAGATAATTTGCTTTTTTCTGATATGGTTCATCGTATTCGTTAATCCTGGTCAATGAAGCCGGCATAAGATCATCTTCAGGTGCATCAGCAATAATGCGCATATTTAGTCCGTGTAACAGATAATGTCTCGTTCCTCTATTTTCTATGACATCTATAACTTTAAACAGCAAATCAAAACCGTGTGATTTCCTCACTACTATGTCATTGACTTTAAAAGGCATAAAGATCCCCCCACAACATTATAGTCATTTTCATATACTATAATATGCAGGGTTCTATATACTTGTTATATATTATTCTTCCATTTGTTTTCCTAAGAATGTAGCAGCAGTTTCAGCTATTTTAGCCTCAACATCAGTAAGAACAACGCCGCTTTCTCTCGTAAAGATTATTACAGTTCCAATCGTATCACCTCGTGAAATAATCGGAACTATAACCTGTGATACTGGCATAAATTCCTGTCCTTCTGCTATTGCAATAGTGCCTTTATCTTTGCCTTCGCCAAGTATAACAGTCCTCTTTTCCTCCATGTACTTTTCTAACTCTGGACTTATCGGTTTGTCAATCAATTCTTTTTTAGGCATCCCTGCAACAGCAATGACATTGTCACCATCTGTTATGCAAACAGGTTGTTTTGTTGATTGATATATGCTGTCTGCATATTCTTGTGCAAAGTCTCCAAGTTCACTTATAGGAGAGTACTTCTTTAATATTATTTCACCTTCTCTGTCAGTGAAAATCTCTAACGGATCACCTTCTCTAATCCTCAATGTTCTTCTTATTTCCTTTGGAATTACAACTCTTCCAAGGTCATCTATTCTTCTAACAATTCCAGTCGCTTTCAAATTATGTACCTCCATTTCCTGAAATTTTAAGTTCAAGATTAGTATTTATGCATTTCCATAATTTTATACATAAAAAAGACACTTCTTTAAGTGTCTTTTATATTGTTACTTTTATATTCTGAGGAAATTTCTCAATCTTAGCTGCTTTCTTTAAAGCTTCTGATTTCTGATTAAATATGTCTTGCTTTTTGTTGTTTTCCAAGTAGGATATTATGCTGCTTTTTGCTTCATCAAAAGACTTTGTGTACTTTGCTTCTGATTTTATTATGTGATATCCATACTGTGTCTTAACCGGCTTCGATATTTCTCCCGGCTTTAGAGCAAATGCAGCATCTTCAAATTCTTTTACCATTGTGCCTCTTGTAAACTCTCCAAGTTCACCGCCATTGTCCTTTGTGGAAGTATCTATCGAATATTGTTTTGCAAGATCCGCAAAGTTAGCGCCCTTCATAAGCTTATCGTATATTTCATTGGCAGTTTTCTCGTCAGAAACCAATATATGGCTGGCTTTAACAACCTCAAACTGACTTTTATTGTCGTTATAGTATTTTAAAGCTTCACTGTCAGTAACTTTTACATTTTTCGTCCAGCTATCTACAAGCTTATTTATAAGGACATTGTCTTTCGCCATCTCTTTGGTGACTTTGCTGTTTGTGGCTTTTTCCGCACTGTATTCATCGGTTATTTCTTTGTCTTTCGCTGTAAACTTCTCTTTTTCAGCTTCTTTCAGTAAAAGCTTCTCCAGAATCAGATTGTCCAATACAGAATTCTCAACTACGTCAATAAACTTTTGCTCATTGTAGTTTTGATTCCAGATATCTTTAGTGTACTGTGGATCGCTTTCTATCTGCGCCTTAACCTGATTAAATGAATCCTGATATTCTTTTAACGTTATGTCTTGACCATCAACTTTCGCAACAATGTTTTTGTTTACACCGCAAGAAGTCAGTGTAGTAAGGACCAACGTCAATGCTAAAAATGCTCCTAATCTTTTAAGCTTCAATGCATTCATCCTTTCACATTACTATTTATATACTCATTATATATCAGTTTTAATTTATCTGCAAACATTTAATCTTGCTGACCAAATCGATCAATTCCTTCAATAAGTCTTCCTTTTTGCCATATTTATAGGTGATGTATGGCGGAATTTGACCTGAAAACATTATTTTACCTTTAAATTCATTAACTAAAGCATCAACTATGCTTGAATTTATAGACTTATTGTCCTTAAACTTCAAGATTACGGAATTTCCTCTTTCAGTAATCTCCAATATGTTTGCATCTCTTGCCAGCGCTTTTAAATAAGCCACATCTATAAGAGCTTCTACGGCTTTCGGATACTCTTTAAACCTGTCAATAAGCTCGTCCTTTATATCTTCAACGTCTTTTTCGTTTTCGATAGAAGAAATCTTTTTATAAATCTCAAGCCTTTGATTTTCATCTTCAATATACTCTTTATCTATATAAGCGCTAACTTTAATGTCGATTGCTGTATTGGGCTTGTCTTCTTCAGATACCCCTTTTAAGTTTTTGATTGCCTCATCGAGAAGCCTCAGGTACATGTCATACCCTACAGCATCTATATGCCCATGTTGCTCAGCTCCCAAAAGATTTCCAGCACCTCTTATCTCTAAATCTCTCATGGCGATTTTAAACCCTGAGCCAAACTCCGTAAATTCCTTTATTGCCTCAAGCCTCTTTTCTGCCACTTCTGAAATAACTTTATCTTTCCTGTAAGTAAAATACGCATAAGCTAATCTATTAGACCTTCCAACTCTTCCTCTTAATTGATACAATTGCGAAAGCCCCATCTTATCCGAATCATACACTATTATGGTATTTACATTTGGTATGTCCAAGCCCGTTTCAATTATTGTAGTACACACTAATATGTCATATTCCCTGTTTAAGAATCCTATCATGATATCTTCCAGTTTTCCTTCATCCATCTGACCATGTGCAACAGCAATACGAGCTTCAGGCACTAACTCTTTTAAAATCGAAGCAATTCTTTCAATGCCATCAATTCTGTTGTAGACAAAGTAAACTTGTCCTCCACGCCCTAATTCCCTCAAAATTGCATCTCTTATGAGGTCTTCATTAAATTCTACCACATATGTCTGAACTGGATACCTATCTTCTGGAGGATTCTCCAATACGCTCATGTCTCTTATACCGATAAGGGACATGTGAAGTGTCCTTGGAATAGGTGTCGCAGAAAGAGATAATACATCGATGTTTTCCTTAAGTTTTTTAATCTTCTCCTTATGTTTTACACCAAATCTCTGCTCTTCATCTATGATTAAAAGTCCAAGGTCTTTAAACTTCACATCGTTTTGCAAAATCTTGTGTGTCCCCACCAGAATGTCTACGGTACCATCAGCTACCATTTTAATTATTTGCGATTGTTCCTTGTTGCTTCTAAAACGAGAAAGCATCTCAATCTTGACTGGAAAATCTTTAAACCTTTGTACAAAATTATTGTAGTGCTGTTCGGCTAATATCGTCGTGGGACATAAAAAAGCCACCTGCTTCCCATCTGCAACAGCTTTAAACGCAGCTCTAAGTGCTACTTCTGTCTTACCGTATCCTACATCACCGCAAAGCAATCTGTCCATAGGTTTATCGCTTTCCATATCTTTCTTTATTTCTTCTATGCACCTAAGCTGATCTTCTGTCTCTTCATACGGAAACTTTTCTTCGAAGTCTTTCTGCCACGGTGTATCCTTAGAAAAAGCATATCCTTTCATTGTCTGCCTTTTCGCATAAAGCTTAATCAAATCCTTCGCTATATCTTCAACAGCTTTTTTGGCCCTTTTCTTAAGCTTAGACCAATCACTGCTGCCTAACTTATTTAACTTTGGCGGTTTGTCCTCTGGTCCAATGTATTTTTGCACCAAATCCAACTGTTCAACAGGCACAAACAGCTTATCATCGCCAGCGTATTTTATCTTAAGGTAATCTTTCGTGACACCGTCGACAGTTATTTTCTCTATTCCTTCATATTTGCCTATGCCATAATTTACATGGACCACGTATGAACCAACAGTAAGCTCTGTAAAATTCTTAATCCTTCCATCACTTTTAACTTTAACGGATCTTTTAGGTCTCCTTGATTGGCCAAAAATCTCAACATCGCTTATTAAAGCAAATTTAGCATCTACGTACTCAAACCCTTTGCTGATTGTACCTGGATATATTAACACACCGCCTTCTGGTATGTCGTACTCTTCGTCTTCAATGATAGGAACCTCTAATCCATATCCTATAAGGGAATTTCTCAATAATTTTCCTCTCTCTAAATTGCTGGAAAGCATGACAACCTTGTAACCAGAACTTCTGTAAAACTTAAGGTCATCTGCCAAAAGATCCAATTTGCCGTGAAAAGGGTGCATCGTTCTTGATACAAAATTAACGATTTCTTTTGCCTGTATATTTTCATCAGACTTTACAATTGTGTTCATTAAAATCAGCGACTTACCCGAAAGCTTCCTAAGGATGTCATCATAACCAAACAAAAGATTTGACTGCTCAGGTATGACTTCACCAGACAAAAGCAACGACTTAAAATTCTCATTAAACTCTTTAAGAATATTTGAGGCCCTTTCTTTCACTCTCATATTTTCATCGACTATTATAAAAGCATCATCAAAATAATCAACGATGGAATAAAGATTATCGTAAAAGAAGCCTATCAATTCCCCTATATTTGTTATATTCCTGGTTTCAGAAATATTCTCCATTATCTCATCAAATTTCTTCTTGATCTTTTCTGCTCTGCCGCTTTGAGTCTCTTTTATTTTAGAGATGTACGAATTCACCTTACTGCTTAAATTGGAAAGCCCCTTTTTGATATTCTCATCTTCCAAAATAAACTCTCTGGCAGGAAACAACTCAACTTCGTCTACATTGTCCAAAGACCTTTGCGTGAATGTATCAAAGCTTCTTATAGAGTCAATTTCATCGTCAAAAAGCTCTATCCTAAAACCTTCTTCTTCCATGGGAGAAAAAAAGTCAATTATACCGCCACGTATGCTAAACTGCCCTTTCCCCTCCACCATAGGGACTCTTTCATATCCCATGGTGACAAAAAATGATGAAATCTCATTTAAGTCCACCTTATCGCCAATCTTGTAATTCCTTTTATACTTTAAAAACACGTCTTTAGGCGCAACTTTGTTTAGCACTCCATCTATTGAAGCAACAAATGCATAAGGCTTATCATCAATGATTCTCCTAATAGCAGCAAGTTTTTTGCCTGTGATGTCTAAACTGGACGCATCCACTTTGTAAAAAAGCGCATCTCTTGATGGAATCAAATATGCATCGCCATTTAACAGCGAACTTAAATCTTCATGCATCAATTTAGCTTCCACATCGTTGTATGTTATGAAAAGCACCTTCTTATTTAATTTCTTTACAATGTAGTGAGCAATGTGTGCTTTTTGAGAATCAGTTAATCCATATATTAAAAGCGGTAACCTCTCATCTGTGAGAGCCTCATTTATTTCTCCAACCTCTCTCAAATTTTCTATAGGCTTTATAAACAATGCAATCACCTCAACATAATCCAATTCCAGCACCCATGAATGACGGCTGTCATAAAAATAGCTGCATATATATTTACCTGTCTTAAAACGTAAAAAGCAACAACTCCAAAAACAAGGTGTGTGACAATGCTTAAAACTGATGCCTTAAAATTTATTTCTTTTGGTGATGCAACAAAATCCTTAAAGGCTTCCACAACCCCAAATACGAAATGAGCACCAATGACACTGCCAAAGATGTATCCCATGACAGTTTTAGACGATTCCTCAATAAGTGGCACGCCGTATATTATAGCTTTGTCACCGTACATATCTACAACAAGTTTATTCAAAAAGTACGCTAAAATGGCACTTATAAAGCCACCTACGATAAACATATATTGTTGCCATTGTACAAATTCATGGCATGTTCAACTCCATTCTCTATTATATCCAAGACGGCATTTGCGGCATTATCGATAGAATTTGCAACTATATCCATATCCCTTCCCTCAAATTTACCCAAAACATGCTGTATCATGTCGCCTTTAGGCTTTCCTATGCCTAATCGCACTCTTGGAAAGTCCTCGCTATTTAATATATATATAATCGATTTCATTCCATTATGCCCACCTGCACTGCCTTTCTTTCTCACTCTTATTTTACCCACATCAAGGTCTTTATCATCGTATACCACAATCAAATTAGAAAGTGGTAATTTGTAAAAATCAACTATATCGTAAACAGCTTCACCACTGGAATTCATAAATGTCTGAGGCTTCTGCAGCACTATTTTTTCTCCTTTATAAATACCTTCACCAATTAATGATTTGAATTTTATTTTATTTACAGCTATGTCTAACTTTTTAGAAAGACTATCTATCACTTCAAAACCTACATTGTGCCTCGTCTTTTCATACTCTTTTCCGGGATTTCCAAGTCCTACAACAATGTACATCATAACCCCTCCAGTCATGCTATTTTTTATTATATCACAAAAAACTGTGAAAAAAAGTTTAAGTTTAACAATAAAAAAAGTTCCTTACCAGCGGGAGGAGACTGGTAAAGAACTATTTAGCGTTATTTACATTTTATTGTGCATTTGAACTGCTCATAAGCTTTACTTTTGTACTCATTGTCCTGCCATTTCTCCAGAATGTAACAGTAATCGTGTCACCAACTTTATGCTTAGCTATTATGCTTTGCAGTGCATCAAAAGTCTGTACTTTTGTGCCATCTACTGCTGTTATCACATCACCTGGTTGAAGTCCAGCTTCATCAGCACCGCTTCCTTGCTGTACTTGCGCTATATAAAGTCCAACTGGTATATTGTACTGCGCTGCATCTTGTTGTGTTACTTCCTGTACGCTTACACCCATCATTGGTCTTTCTACATATCCGTGTTTTATCAAGTCATCTATTATAGGTTTTGCTTCATTTATCGGAATCGCAAATCCCATTCCTTCAACAGGCGTGCCTTGACTCTGGAACATTCCAAATGGATCTTGAGTATTCGAACCACCTGTAGATGTTAACTTTACACTTGTTATCCCGACAACTTCACCATTGCTATTTACTAAAGGTCCACCACTGTTTCCAGGATTTATAGCTGCATCTGTCTGAATGAGGTTAACCGGGCCATAATCGCTTTGAAGATTTCTGTTAAGACCACTTATTATACCTGCTGTAACCGTACCTGCAAAGCTTTCACCGAGAGGATTTCCTATAGCAACTGCCAGATCTCCCACTTCAAGTTTTGATGAATCACCTAATTTTGCCGGAACCAAATTCGTAGCATTTATCTTCAATACTGCCAAGTCAGTCTTTGAATCCTTTCCTATAAGTTGGGCAGGGAACTTTCTACCATCAGATAAATTTACTGTTATCTTAGAAGCACCATCCACAACATGGTTGTTTGTTACAATATAGCCTTGTGAATCGATGATTATTCCAGAACCACTGCCTTCAGGCACCAGTGCACTTCCAAATCCATTGGAGTATGATACGCTTGTATCTATTCCAACAACAGAAGGACTTACAATTTTAGCTATATTGGCAATCAAGTTAAAATTGCTATTGTCTGATGATGAAAGTGGCAAGTACCTATTTATAACCTGTGTCTGTTGCCCTAAATTAGTGTATTTCATGATTCCTGCGACAGTTCCACCACCGATAAGTGCTGCAATCAATGCAACAGATACAAATGAAACAAGCATCCTTCTTCTGAATCTTTTAACCATCTTGCCTAAGCTTTTTTTGTTGCTTCTAAATTCTACCCTTGGTGTCGTATAGGTTCCGCTTTCCGCGGCGCTATATGTTGCTGGAATTTCCTGAGTGTCATCTATATTTTCGCCTTTTATGTCATCAGAACCTAAGGCATCGTCAGCCTTGAAATTATCTATTTCATTTTCGCCTATATTTTTGTTTTGTTCATTTTCAAAATCCATATTCATCATCCTCCTTATCATCTCTCATGATTACATTATAAATTAGAATTTTTAATAAACTGTGAACATATTGTAAATTATTTTTAATAATTTCATGTCGATGGGTAAAATAAATGCAGCCCGAGGGGTGGCTCGAGCTGCTATAATAAGGGAGGTCAAGGAGAGGCTTTTCTCTCTCTCGATTATTATTATAACCTTAATTTATGAATAAAGTATGAACAAATTGTAAAAATTTTATTTTACTGCTTAACTTTTTTTGACTTAAGTGTAAAAGTAAATGTAGTACCGTCTGCATCGCTACTGGTAGCCCATATATCCTCATTATGAAGATTTATGATGCTTCTCACAATATAAAGCCCTAATCCGACACCGGGACTACCGCTTCTGGCCTTGTCAACTTTGTAAAACCTGTCCCATATATGGTCAATTTCATCAGGTGGTATCGTCTTGCCTTTATTTTGGACTCTTACATGAACTTTTTCTTTCACCTTCTCTGTAGATACGTGTATATAACCACCGGGATTTGAAAATTTAATTGCATTATCTATTAGATTAGTAAGCACTTGTTCTATTTTGTCTTTATCTGCCTCTACAATTTCTTTGTCGCTTTCAAAGTCCACCTTAACCATGAGATCTTTATCGCTTATCCTTGCTTCCATCTTTATTATGGTCAGCCTTATAAGCTCGTTTATATCAAATTCCGATATGTTTAACGGAAAAGCCCCTGATTCCATTTTCGTTATATCTAAAAGTTCAGATATTAATCGAGACATTCGTCTCGTCTCTTTTTGAGCTATCTCCAAATAAAATTTGGATTTCTCCGCAGGTATAGTCCCATCCACTACGCCATCTATATAACCTTGGATCGTTGACAAAGGCGAGCGAAGCTCATGTGAAACATTAGCCACAAACTCTTTCCTTGCATTATCCATCCTGCCCAATTCGCTTGACATTATATTGAAAGACTTAGCCAAATCTCCTATTTCATCGTCATCTACAACGTTTATCTTTGTTGAAAAATCACCTTTTGCCATTTTTTCTGTTGCAATGCTCATCTCTTTTAAAGGATTAGAGATTCTCTTTGATGTATAAGAAATAAGTATAAATGCTATTATTATGGATATGGCTATGGCTAAAAGCATTATAAAAAATATGTCCATCAAGGTTTTCTGCATCTCTACTATAGGAGCATGCATGAATATGGCACCTTGAATCTTCCCAGCCAGTACAAGCGGAAATCCAACAGTCAAAACAGGCTGCGTAAACCTGCCGCCAAAATATCCCCTTCTTACAATTGTCTCACCTTTTAAAATGCTTTTGATGTCATCTTTGCTTAATGTGACACCTGTCCAATTTTTTTCAAAATTCTTAGACTGTATATATATCCGTCCATCTGTACTTACAACCCATATCGATGCGTTTATAAGCCGGTCAATGACATTCAGATCCTGATTGAGTCTGTCGATATCTATATCTCCTATGAGGTAATCGTTCAACACGGTATTTATCTGCTTTCCTTCTTCTACCATTATCTTTTCTTTATCGCGAAAATAGTAATTTTCAAACATGATGTAAAAAAGGACGGAAAGTATCGACATTGTAAGCAGTATTATTGCAATATTTGTAAAAAGCAGCCTTCTAAAGAGCCTATTTCTGCTCAAATCATTTCACCTCGAATTTATATCCCACACCCCATACAGTAGTTAATTTCCAGTTTGGACCATCCCCTATTTTCTCTCTCAAACGTTTTATGTGCACATCGACAGTTCGGCTGTCCCCCATGTACTCGTATCCCCATACGTTTTCTAACAATTGATCTCTCGTAAACACTTTATTTGGATGAGTACACAAGAAGTAAAAAAGCTCCAATTCTTTCGGCGTAAGGTCAACATTTTCGCCTTTGTATTTCACCTTGTACTCGCTTAAGCTTATAGAAAGATCAGGATATGTGACACTGTCGCTGTCATTTTCCTCATGTTCATACCTTCTCAACACAGCTTTAACACGAGCAACCAATTCTTTCCCATCAAAAGGCTTTACGATGTAATCATCGGCGCCTATCTCCAGCCCCAATACCTTGTCAAATGTATCTCCTTTGGCTGTAAGCATTATAATAGGCACATTTGTGAATTTCCTCACCTCTTTGCACAATGTCATTCCATCAATGCCGGGAAGCATCAAATCAAGTATTATAAGCAAGGGGAGTTCCTCTTTTATTTTGTTCAATGCTGTAATCCCGTCACTGATCTTTACTGTTGCAAAACCTTCTTTTTCAAGATAAAGTGAAATTATTTCACATATATTTCTATCATCGTCAACTATATATATTTTTTTGTTTTCGCCCATATAAACACCCCTCTTTTTAAGACTATTATACATAATTGATTTAAAAACCGCAATGATGGATTGTGCATACAAAAAAAGGCACCTCAGTGCCTATACAAACAATTTGCTTACAGACATACCTTCATATATTCGCATTATGGCTTCGGCCAACAATGGAGCTACAGTCCTTACCTTTATCTTGCTTATCTTCTTCTCTTCAGGAAGCGGAATAGTATCTGTTATGACTAATTCTTTTATTGGAGAATCCATCAACCTTTCTATCGCAGGACCTGACAAAACACCGTGTGTAGCACATGCATATACCTCTTTTGCACCGTTGTCAATAAGTGCTTGCGCTCCTTGTTGCAGCGTCCCTGCTGTATCAATAAGGTCATCTACCAATATGGCTATTTTCCCTCTTACATCACCTATAAGGTTCATTATCTCTGCTACATTAGCTTTTGGCCTTCTCTTATCTATTATGGCTATAGGCGCATTAAGTTTTTCCGCAAAATTCCTTGCTCTTACTACACTTCCGTGATCTGGCGATACAACCACCACGTCTCCGCCCAAATCCTTTTCCATGAAATATTTCGCCAGTATTGGACCGCCAAGAAGATGATCAACTGGTATATTGAAATATCCTTGAATCTGTGCCGCGTGGAGATCCATTGTGAGAACTCTGTCGGCACCTGCAACTGTAATAAGGTCAGCTACCAATTTAGCCGTTATCGGATCTCTTGGTTTAGACTTCCTGTCTTGTCTGGCATAACCGTAATAAGGTATGACAGCAGTTATCTCGCCAGCAGATGCCCTTTTAAACGCATCTATCATTATGAGAAGTTCCATCAAATTATCATTTACTGGTGAACACGTGGATTGAACGACAAATACATTTGCACCTCTTATGCTTTCTTTGATCCTTACGCTTATCTCACCATCGCTAAATGTACCAACTTCTGAATCACCTAATGTAAGCCCTAAGTTTTCGGCAATCTCTCTCGCCAATTCAGGGTTTGAGTTGCCACTAAAAATCTTTATTGCTCCTCCGTGTCTTACCACTCCTATAGTCCTCCTTTTTTTCTTCTTTCTTCTACCCATCCTTCTTTGTTAGTCTGGCGACATCTTGCTATCGCCAATGCTCCCTCCGGCACTTCATCTGTTATGGTGGAGCCTGCAGCTATAAAAGCATTATCGTTGACTTTAAGAGGCGATACCAAATTTACATTGCATCCAACAAAAACATCGTCACCTATGATGGTCTTGTGCTTGTTTTTGCCATCGTAATTGACTACTATAGAACCACAGCCCATGTTTACGCGTTTCCCGACTTCTGCATCGCCTATATAAGTCAAATGAGGCACTTTTGTTCCTTCACCTATGACTGATTTCTTTATCTCTATGAAATTGCCAAGCTTAGCATTGTCGTGTATTACGCTTTCAGGCCTTATCTGAGCAAACGGTCCTAATTTTATATTGTTGTGAAGTTTTGATTCAGTGATCATAGAAAAAACTATTTTGCAGCCATTTCCTATTTCCGAATCGATGATGTATGAATTGGGTCCTATTTCACAGTCTTCTCCAATCGTAGTCTTGCCTTCTATTATAGTACCAGGATATATAATCGTGTCCATTCCTATCACGACATCAGGCCCGATGTAAGTGCTATCAGGGTCGATTATGGTAACTCCGTCTAACATAAACCTTTCATTTATCCTTTTTCTCATGACCTTTTCGGCATCTTTTAGCTGTACTCTTGTATTGACTCCCATTATCTCCTCACTTGAAGCTTGATATGCTCCAACTTTTCCACCTAATCTTATCACTATCTCTATGGCATCCGTCAGATAATATTCCCCTTGTGCATTGTTGTTGCCTATATGTTGAAGCGATTTCCTTAAATAGTCAGAATTAAAAATGTACATTCCGGAATTTATCTCATGGATACCTTTTTCCACATCATTGGCATCTTTGTCCTCAACAATTTTTAAAACATTACCATTTGAATCCCGTACAATTCTTCCATACCCATCTGGAACGTCAAAAAAAGAAGATAATATTGTGATAGAATTTTGCTCTCTTAAATGGAAGTCATAGAATTTCTTCAATGTCTCAGACGTTATAAGCGGTGTATCACCAGTCAAGATCATTACGTTGCCTGTATCAGGCAATAAATCCTTCGAAACCATGACAGCATGTCCAGTACCAAGCTGCTTTTCTTGATACGCATATTTAACACTGTCACCCAATACATTCTTTACCTCATTAGCACCGTGTCCTAAAACCACGACTACATCCTGTGAACCAGCTTCTTTGGCACTCCTTACAACCCACTCAACCATAGGCCTTCCACAGACTTTGTGAATCACTTTTGGATGCTTTGATTTCATCCTCTTTCCAAGTCCTGCAGCAAGTATTAGCGTAACAAAATTATCCATCGCGACACCTTCTAATACATTCTTAATATTTTAACTCTTTACTCCTATACTATTTTAACTATAAATTTGACAAAGTTCAACAAAAAAATAAAAAGGAGAAACCTCCTTTTTATTCCTGTCCTTGCGGCTTGTCCTGCTCTTTAGCTTTTTCGTATTCGCTAAGTATAGCAGATTGAATCTTTGCTCTTGTCTCTGAATTTATTGGATGTGCAATATCTTTAAACTCTCCTTCGGGTGTCTTGCGGCTAGGCATAGCTATAAACAAACCATTCTGTCCCTCAATAACCTTTATATCATGAACAACAAATTCATTATCGAAGGTTACAGAAACCACAGCTCTCATTTTGCCTTCCTCGTTTATTTTTCTCACCCTAACGTCTGTAATTTCCATAAGCTCACCACCTTCCTGCAATATAAGCCAATAATTTATGACTTTTAAACATAAGAAAAATTAAATAAAATTTCTTACCTTAATATTATTCGCCATTAAATCAAAATTTCCTCCATAAAAAATTAAAATTTAGAAAAATTTTGATAAAAAAATTCATTTTATGCCACCACACTATTATTTCCATTATTATGCATATTATACATTATTTTAACCAATCGCTTATCTCCATCTTCACAGTTTCTTTCTCTTCATTCATGTCTACAAGTGTAAATATGGAAAAATAGTTTTTCACAACCTTATTCTCAGGCTCTTTTGTAGATATCATGACACCAGCGCCTATCACTTCTGCATCAAACTCATTCATAAGCTCAATCATGCCCTTTATAGTGCCGCCCGCCTTCATGAAGTCATCTATCAAAACCACTTTTGAATTCCTCTCTAAAGATCTCCTTGAAAGAGACATAGCTTTTATCTGCTTTTGAGAACCTGAAACGTAGTTTATCGAAACAGATGAACCTTCAGTTACTCTATTGTCCTGCCTTATAATCACCAATGGAACGTTTAATGCTTTAGCGCACATGATAGCAATAGGTATCCCTTTTGTCTCAACTGTGACAACAGCATCGACATCTTTATCTTGAAATGGATACGATAGAATTTCGCCTATCTTACTGGCGTACTGTGGAGAATAAATAATGTCGGCAGTGTACAAAAAACCTCCTGGAATAATCCTTTTTGGATCTTGAAGCTTATTGCATATATCTATCATAAATTCGCGATAATTATCTATATTATTTATAGGAATGTACTTTATACCACCGCCAGCCCCTGCAACAGTCTTTATCTTGCCTAAGCCGAACTTTTCTAAGATACCTTGTAATATATCCATGTCTTCTGATGCAGTGGACTTTGCCACATTAAATAAGTCCATAAAATAATTCAAGTTATACAATTTATTGGGGTTTTCGGTCAATATCTTAAGTATGACACTGATCCTCTCGTACCTTTTGTATGAATTCATCGAAAAACCTCCAAAGACAAACTTTTAATTAACATTATATTTTAAAGTTCATTAATTTGCAATATGTGATATAATCTTTTTGTATAGTATTTTATCTTCATAAAGAGACCGTTTTTTGGCAATAATAATAACAAAATTTGAAAGAGGTGCTATATTAATGATAATAGACATCGAAAATTTTAAAAGAGTTCATTTCATAGGAATTGGTGGCATAAGCATGAGCGGCCTTGCACATATAATGCTAAATTCTGGACACATTGTAACAGGGTCAGACATAAAGGATTCTCATATAATAAAAAAATTAAGAAATGAAGGTGCAATAATTAATATCCCCCATAGCGCTTCAAATGTAGATGGAGCAGACTTAGTCGTATACACAGCAGCCGTAAAAGAAGACAATCCTGAAATGATAAGAGCGAGAGAGCTTAACATACCTACAATAGATAGGGCAACGCTTTTAGGTGAAATAATGAAAAAATACACGTACGGCGTCGGAGTCGCTGGAAGCCATGGCAAAACCACGACAACTTCGCTTATATCCGTTTTGCTGGAAGAGATGAATTACGATCCAACGGTCTTAGTTGGCGGTGAAGTCGACATAATCGGCGGAAATGTAAGAGTAGGCAATTCAGAATACTTCATAACAGAAGCGTGTGAATACACAGACAGTTTTTTAAAGTTCTATCCGTACATTGCGGTCATTTTAAATGTTGATTCAGACCACCTTGATTACTTTAAAAACATCGACAACATAAAGCAGTCATTCACGCAGTTTGCAAACCTCGTCCCAAATGATGGATTTGTAGTGGCATGTGGCGATGATCCTAATACAATGAGCGTGCTTAAAAATGTAAACCGCAATATCATCACGTTTGGACTTGACAGCAACTGTACATGGAATGCTAAAAATATAAAATTTGATGAAAAAGGATTTCCTTCATTTGATGTGTACCACAATGGTACATTTGTAGAACGTTTTGAGCTGTCCATTGTAGGAAAGCACAACATATTAAACGCATTGGCAACACTGTCAGTGTGTCACCTTTTAGGTGTAGACATAAAAAAGACTCCAGATATCATAAAAAAGTTTAAAGGCACCCACAGAAGATTTGAATTTAAAGGTACAATAGATGGAGCAGTAATAATCGACGACTATGCCCACCACCCAACAGAAATCAAAGCTACGTTATCTTCCGCATTAAATTACCCTCACAATAGAATAATATGCGTATTTCAGCCTCACACATATACGAGGACTTATTCGCTTTTGAATGACTTCGCTGCCTCTTTTGATGATGCCGATATTACGATAATAACAGATATATATGCTGCGAGGGAAAAGGATACAGGAATCGTACGGGCAGAAGATCTGGCCAACCTTATAAAAGATAGAGGAAACGAAGTATACTACATAAAGGAATTCTCTGACATAGTAGACTATCTCAAAGGCACTATAAAAAATGGCGATCTTGTAATAACAATTGGCGCAGGCGATGTTTACGAAATAGGAAACATGCTTTTAAACTTCAACAAAAAAGCGGCAATAGGCGCATAAAAATAAATAGGCATTTAGCCTATTTATCTTTTTATGCATGACTTTCTTTCGATCAATTTTACTGGTACAATTATGTGATCTGCAACAAAGTCTTTATTTTTAATGTTTTTAAGCAACAGCTCTGCAGATTTCACACCTAAATCAAAAGTAGAAATGTCTATCGTTGTAAGAGGCGGATTTGCATAAGCAGAAAGAGGAATATTGTTAAACCCGATAAGTGATACGTCTTGTGGCACCTTCAATCCATAATCTATAGCTGCCCTTATGACGCCAAATGACATTATATCGTCTGTCACAACAACTGCAGTAGGCTTCTTTTGCTTCAAAATCCTCATCATGGCATTGTAACCGCCATCTTCTGAAAATTCATCTTGAGCAACCAATTCTTTGTCAAACGGAATATTATTCTCCTCTAATGCTAATTTATATCCATCAAGTCTGTCTAAACTTACTACGAATTCCAGCGAACCACTTATAAATGCTATCTCTCTGTGACCATGTTTTATAAGGTAATTGGTAGCAAGCCTTGATGCTCCAATATTGTCGTTATCTACCCAGCATACACCCTTAGAATCTAAAGGCTTTCCTATTACAGTAAAAGGAAACTTCTCTTCCCTAAGCCAAGGTATTAGCTCATCTGTAGTCCTTGAACAAAGAAGCACGATGCCATCAACTCTTCTTCCTTTTACCATATCTATGACAGCCTGTTTTTCTTCCTCTTCATTGCCTGATGTCGATATAAGCAAATCGTACTTTTCGTTATGGGCGACGACGCTTATGCCTCTCATGACTTCAGGAAAGAAAGGATTGGAAAACGCATCTTCTGCAGAACGTGGCATTATAAGACCTATAGTATAAGTCATCTTGCTGGCTAAACTTCTCGCAATAGCATTGGGGTAATATCCCAACTCTTCCATCGCTTTAAAAACTCTTTCCTTCGTCTCTTTGCTTATCCTTGGATTATCCGCAATAACCCTTGACACAGTCGAAGGTGCAACATGTGCTCTTTGTGCAACATCTTTTATTGTTACATTCATTTTAACACCACCTTAGTGAAACCGATTGCAGTTACCTATATTTTATATCAATTTAGAATTGTTGTCAACTCGCAAAAGCCTCAATAGATGAACTTGACAATTCTTCCGTAATACTGAGATCCCGATATTCCCAATAGTTCCAAACCTATCATGGCTAAAAAGATAAATAAAGACAAAAAAAGAGGCCATTGAAGCAATATCTTAAGATCATCTTTTAAAGTTGTAGTGCTGTGAATAATGTATGGATCTGTAGTTTTCACGAGTTTTTCAAGAAGCATGTAAAGAATCGTACCTGCCGCTATAGCGATGAATCCATACACCACTACAGATAAAAATGGAATATTCATTTTTACCATGGTTCCAGGCTTAAGCCCTGCCGCACTTGAAACTTTATTTGACGCATATTGCAATATCAGTACCATAGTATTGTTTGTAAAATGTCCTAACATTGAAGCGTAAATTGAATCAGTCCTTTGAACGAGAAAACCCAATAAGCACCCTAAAAAGACTACACTTAAAAAATTCTGCACATTAAGATGCAATGCTGCAAACATTATACCTGATATGACGACAGCCTTTATAGAGCCTCTCATCTCATAACTTCTCAAAATAAGCCCTCTCGTAAGTATCTCCTCACATAAAGCTGCAGTACCTGAAATTATCAATATCTGTTTTATCAATCCTCCAACATCGCTGGCAGCATTTATAGGCGGTATAGGTATTTTCCCAAATTTACTTAGTATGTAATTTGTCAAGATGCTAAAAAAACTGGATACAAACATACCGCATATCATTATAGCTATTATTAAAAACACATGATTTAAGTTAAGTTTATTTAACCTTAATACGTATCTTATGTCGTACTTTTTATAAATCAAAAAAAGAACCACAGGCAGCAAAACAATACCAAACTCTGTTATGATAAGCCCCACGTACAATGATTTCCTTTGAACGTATGAGCCTACAAAAACAAACAGAACTAATATTAACAAGTAGATCTTATTAGCATCTTTTTCAGACGGCCTCATACCAAAACTCCTTTTCATCGTGTCTACAATAGATTTTACCATACATATACTAAAAATGTAAGAATAAAAAAACCTATTTTTCGCAAAATATTTTTGTAAAAATTTTTGGAGGTGTCATTTATGAGCTTGATAAAATGGCGCGGCAACGACATGTGGCCGGATTTTAATTTTGATTTTAACTTACCTGCTCTTTCAAATATATTTGCACGTCCCAGAATAGATATTATGGAATCTGAAACTGAAATTACAGCAACAGCCGAATTGCCCGGCGTTGACAAAAAAGATATAGAAATAAGCGTCCACGATGATGTACTTGAGATAAAAGGACAGACATCAAAAGAAACCGAAAGAAAAAACCAAAGCTATTATTTAAATGAAAGGTATTATGGTTCATTTGAAAGAAGAATAGGACTTCCCGCTGAAGTAGACTCAGAAAGGACGACTGCAAAATTTGAAAACGGCATATTGACCATCGTAATGCCAAAATTGCATCCAGATAAGCCAAAGGGCAGGAAAATAGATATACAGTAAAAAAATAAAGCCAGACGCAGGACACCTGTGTTTGGCTATAATATTATCTTCTTGCTTTCTCTTATAAAAGAATCATTGTGTTGATTAAAGTTATCCACATATTCTACAAGCTCTATATTGCACCCTCTACCAATTGTGACATTTTTACCTCTCACAGCTTTCGCCGTCGTATACTCCAGGTATATTTCATCACCTTCAATGACATCTGTTGTAAGGTTGCCTTTGCACACATCATAAATCATCGATTTGATAAGCTTAAGCCTCTTAAATATTGATTCAGAACCCCTTTTTATCATAATTTTCTCTCCGCCAATTTCTTTGACAAAATTATTGCCATAGATATAGATGTCTATGTCATCAGCGTTCAATAGTCCATTTAATTTCAGGACAATGCTATTTGATTTAAAAACATCAGAATTGCAATTTCCTTCTACTGTAAAATAACCATTTGCATCTATTTTTTCAGATGAAATATTTCCATTAATAGTCATGTTGCCGTGCGTTATTAAATTTTTAATAGATGTATTATCATCTACTGTCATGTTACCTGCAACTTTAAATATACCAGCAGATAAACTGCCTTTTATAGCTATACTTCCTGCAACTACCCCGGAAGCAGTTTTTAAGTCTCCATTTATTGTACAATCCCCGGTAGTTTTGATGTATGCACAGTCAACAGAGCTATTAAAAATCCCATTTCCTACTACCGAAACATGATTAAATAAGCCGCCTGCAGAAGTATTATCGCCAACAATCTTTATATCTTGCCTTTTCTCAAAATCCATGATAAGCACTCCTTTACATCTTTTTAAATTCCTTAACATTCGCATTATCATCTTTTTCAAATTTATCCTTGTATTCTACAATGTCGATATTTGAACCCGGGCCAATTTTGACGTTTTTACCTCTTACAATTTTTGCATTGGTGTACTCTATATAAATATCATCGCCTTCAACAGTGTCCACAATCAATCTTTGTGATGTAGAAAATGTCTCCAAGATTTTTCCAAAGAAATTTATATTGTTTGTATTGTCTTTGTAAACATTGATACTTTGACCACCAATTTCTCTCACTTTACATTTTGCAAAGAGGCTTATATCTATATTTTCCGCATTTAAAAGTCCGTTTATGGTAAAACCACCTCGTGAAATAAATATCTCTGAATTTAAGTCATCATTTACCTTAAGCACACCATATATCTTGACTTTTTCAGCATTTACACCATCAGCCACATTTAATGAGCCTTCGACAGTTAATTCTTGGCACTTAATATCTCCATTTACATTATTGACCCCACTTACAAGGATGCTATCTGCTTTTATGTTGCCATCTACTTTCGAAACACCACTGCATTTAAAATCTGTGCATTCTACATCGCCTTTTATTCCCATAACACCGCTGATTATGACGTTTCGATACTTACCACCAGCAGAGTCTCCTACGCCACTGCCAATTAAATCATTTAAGTTTTCACTACTCATTAAGCTCGCCCCCATTTACTAAATTTATTTTTAATTCTTCAATAATTCCCGCAACATTCAGCCTTTTAATGATTTTCGCACCTGACTCGAAATAAACTTCAGACCCACTTGATACCAAAAAACATGTAGATACTCCAAACTTTCTCACAAATAATAGATCACAATTCTTCCCATTGAATTTATTGTAATTTTCTTTCAAAGTTTCTAAAATAATTTTTCCTTCTTCAAGATTTATATCTCCTGCAATTATCATTTCATCAACAATGTAAATATATAGAATGGAGTTAAATGAAAACTCTTTTTCTTCTCCAAACGTCTTTATATACAGCTCCAAAGATATTAACGAAACAATGTTGCGTTTTTTTATCTCATCTAAGCTTAATACAATCTCTGCTGGATTAGGCGAAAGCATATTTGCAAGATCGTCCAATGATAAATCATCTTTCATGCTTAGAATTTTATTTACTCTTTCAAGAATCTTAGCTTTAGGGAAAAATGTCTCTTGTCCTGTAAATGTAGACTTTCTTATAAACCATTCCTCCGGAATAAGATTTTTTCTTTTCCACCTGTAAAGCTGCCCGTAGGAAATACCAGTAATCTCAAGCAACTCCTTTTTCGATATTAAATCATTGTTATCCACTAACACTCACCTCCACATAAATAGTGTAACATAACACTGTTACGTTGTAAATAGATTCGATAAAATTTTTAAACAAAACACCGATTGTAGTGTATTTTATATTATTGTATAATCAATCTAAAGAACGATACTTGGAGGCATATTATGAAATTAACTTTAGATGATAGAATAATAGATTCAATTAAATTTATAGGTGAAAAATATAATAATATTGATAAAATTGTAATATATGGTTCAAGAGCAAGAGGAGATAATAGAAAGACCAGTGATGTAGATATTGCTGTATACTGCAAAGATAATTCACATAAAGGTGCAATTTATTGCGATTTAGATGATATAAATACTCTGTTAAAACTTGATATAGTTTTTATAGATGATAATACTGACAAAAAGTTATTAGATAATATTAACCGGGATGGTGTTATTATATATGAAAAACAATAATAAACTTGAAAATTTTATAAAGGCATTAGATAGATTAAAAGAAGGCTTGTTACAATATGATGAGGAAGACGAACTTCAAAGGGATGGGATAATTCAAAGGTATGAATTTACTTTTGAACTTGCTTGGAAAACTTTAAAAGAAGTTTTTGAAGATGAAGGCTTAGTTGGATTAAATTCACCAAAAACCGTATTAAGAGAAGCATATTCATCAGGATTAATTGATGATGAAAAAATATGGCTTGATATGCTTGTAGACAGAAATGCTACATCGCACATATATAGTCAAAGTAATGCAATAGAAATATGTAAAAGAATAAATGAAATATATATCGACAAATTAGAAGAGCTAAAAGATAAAATACTTGAGAGGTTAAATCAAATATAGATATTTTGGATTCTACTCATTTGACAACAAAAACCTCAATCCGGTTTTAGAGAAATTTCGAAATTCAGCACATTTTCTTTAATAGGGGCCGAATTTCAGAACTGACATCCAGATGGTGTATCTATGTACAAATATGATTTACTATGAAAACTTATTATATAAGTAGCTAAAAAAGCGCAGACTTCCCCTACAGCTTTAAAAATAGACTTTTAAAGGGAATTAATGGTAATATTTATATTTATTGTGTGGCAATTTCAGGTTCCCATCCTAATGCATATAGTTTTTTTAGGTAGGAATTAATCTTTCGCTCCTTGTTAAACTGATTATAATAATCTTCTCCAAGCTCTTTATACGGTTTATTTTCTTTAAGCATATGGTAAATGGCAATCAACATTGAGTGAGCTACTGCTACAATTGCACGGTTCTTTCCGCGTCTTACAACTAAACGTTGATATTGTGCATAAAAGAATGTTCCTTCTTTTTTTACTGCAGATTTTGCACATTGAATTAGGGTGGTTTTTAATGTCTTATTCCCCTTCGTCGTTTTGCTGTTTCGTCGTTTGCCTGCACTTTCATTGTTGCCTGGGGAAAGCCCTGCCCAACTTGATATATGCGCATCACTCGGAAAGCGCTTCATTTCTAATCCAATTTCCGCTAGAATCGTTTCTGCACTTTGTATTCCTATGCCTGGAACTTCATCAATCTGTTTAATTGCTTTTTGATATTTGTCCAAGTAATTCGAAATTAGTTTATCCATATCTTCTATACGTCTACCCATATCATCTATATGGTCAATGATATTTTTAATTAATTGTTTCTGAAGGGGAGTAAGTACACCATCCACTGCTTTCATAATTTCAGGAATTTTTTTATGCATTGAACCGTGAAGCAATTCTTGAAGTTGTTCTTCATCTAATTTCTTGCCTTCTAAAAGAGCATTTAATATTCTCCTGGAGCTTTTGCCATTGATATCGGAAGTAAAGCTAGATAATTTGATATTAGCTCCTTCTAACATTTTTTGCAGTCGATTCAATTCACGTGCTCGTTCCTCAATTAGGCTTTTGCGATAGCGAGATGCTTCACGCAATTCTCTTTGCTCTCTATCAGGAACATAGCTAGCCTTGAGCAAACCATGCTGGAGAAGATCTGCAATCCATTCTGCGTCTTTTACATCTGTTTTCCGTCCAGGAACAGCTTTCATGTCTCTTGCATTTACTACTATAGCATCTAATCCGGAAAGCTCGAATATGTTGTATAATGGTTTCCAATAAGAAGCAGTGCTTTCCATAGCTATCATTTCACACTTTTCATTAAGTAGCCATGCAGTGAGTTCTCTTAATTCTGCTGTTGTTGTTCCGTACTCACGGATTTCCTGATCATTGCCACGTTTAAAGCAAGCAACTATCATTTTTTTGTGTACATCAATCCCACAACAACGCTCGTATAATCTATCCATAACCTTTCACCTCATAAAGGAAGATTTTACGGCGTGGCTCCCTTATATTTCCTTATTTTACTATGCGTCCTTTTGAACATTTTGTTCTGGACAGATGGTGGTACAAAAAGGAAGCCCGATCAGTTTATTTTACGGGTTTGAAAATCCCAAATAAAACTCGGTATCTGTGCCGTATAATCTAATTATATCACGATTACTGCTGTCTAACGTGATAGTTTTCGTTTATCGTGATGCTGTCAAAGCATGATGTTTATTTTCGATATATTCATGTATATTTTTGACTGGAAAGGCTATAATTATCATTGTGATACCTTTCTTGGGGTGGTAATTAATTTTACCGCCCCATTATTTTTTTCTATAATTGTAGGCAAGATTAACCAATCTTATACATGAATATGAAAATTAATTAACTTTACTATAGATGAGAAAAATTGATAACAAAATATTACCATCAAATAGATGCACTACACCTATGCTAACTGTAGTTCTGCTAAAATTTTATCAATAGATACATTATTATTAGCTCGCTCATACAGCCATTGAACACGCTGCTTTTGTACTTCTTTGCGTACTATTTTTATTCCTTGCCCAAATTTGCAATATTCGTCACCTGAAGTCGTACAATACAGGTATGTCAATGATATAAGCCATAATAATCTATCTATTGATTTTGTTGAGCGTACTTGATATGTATTTAGTCCAAGATTATTCTTTGTCTGCCTAAAGAATATTTCTATAGGCCATCTTTGACTGTAGTAATTTAGAATAGTCTCGGTATCTAATTCAGTATCAGTACAGATAAATGCATGTAGAGCATTCTGATTTTTAAAAGCTTTCTCAGGCCAACACAATACTACTACAGCATTATCTATTCCATTTAAGGCTCCTTCATAGCGATATACCCAGTAATTAGAACCGTTTACTGTAACGAGGCAAACTTCGTTCTTTTCGATATATTGGGCAAAATCTTTTATCTGAATTCTGATACCTTGTGGATAGATAATTCTGTTAGTTTTTAGTGCTCCTATGAGATGGTATCCTCTTTCGAAATGTGCTTCTATTACTTTTTTGTTTATGTACCATGAATCACATAGTCCATATGCTGGTCCTTTAGGTATTGGAAGCATAGATACCATTTCGCATATTCTTTCGATTTTGCTTTTGCCACCTTTTTCATAGCGCTCAATACAGTAAGGTAATACCACATTGCCGCAAGATAGCATCATGGTAAGAAGTTGATGTCCCCAAACTTGCTTCCCTTTTAAATGTGATTGATGGAATCCTGTTGCCTGGATAGTATGTTTAGCCTGTGACGAAGGCTTTGTCTTTTCAGCAATAGTATCATCAAAAATCACAAATATCGGCTTGTTGCTAGTTTGGGATAATTCAAATATAATGCGAATAACTTCTCGCCTTATTGCTCTCCATGCATACTCTATATTCCAAACACCTTGGCTTAAGAATTTGCCAAATGTAGTTCTATGGCAATTAGCAAGGCTTAAATTAACTATATCTGTAACAGTACCACTATAACCTTTTTGAGTGGCAGCAATTATAAATTCTACAATATGACGAATAACAGGTTTAGTAAAATATAATGCAAAATTTAATTTCATTAAGTACTGGATTATTGATGAATTTTCTGTTATTCTTTTATTATGAGACATTTGCTCCACTCCTATGATTAATATTGTTATAGGGTAACAACATATTAATACCATAGAAGCGAGCATTTGTCTCTATTTTTTATTAAATTTTTTCATGTAAGTTTATTATGGTAATTTATGTTAGTGAATTTTCTCATCTATAGTTCATTATATATATCTATGACTAATAATATATTTTGCACTTATGACAATTAAAATTGATAAAGACAAAATTATTAATACTATTAACGAGATTAATTTATCTTTATTTATTTTAATCACCCCATTATAACCCCAAACCCACCTTTTGAGAAGTTCCGAAATTCGGCACATTTTTATGAAATAGATACCGTTTTTCGGCACATCACCCTATAATATATTGCCACGCGTGTCTATAATGCCTATGTTTATGGCTGTCATTATTATTTTATCTACATCACTAATTTTTTCCCTTCATAAATATAAAACAACTTACACTGGATTCCGTTACAGTTTTTTAAAAAAATTTTTTTATCAATTTCAGTATATAAGATTTCATTTAAATATTGTCAATTTAAGAACGAAAATAACATTTTAAGGAACGAAAAAGCATTTTTAGCTCGTAATTTCCCCCCAACTATAATGAATATTCTCGGCAACTTCTGTTGCCTGATATATCTGAATTTCAGGAGACATATTTTAAATTTATCCCCCAAAATTTCATTCTGAAATCATTTTTCGATTTCCAATTCATTTACATCTTTATTTACATTGTAAGATTTTTTCTTTATATTTTCCTTTATTTAACATATATGGTTACATTCTATCTTGACTTTTTTAAATCGCCCCAATAATCGAAATGGATGGTGTTTTTACCATACTACTTGTTATTGAGGTGATTTTATGTTGGGCGCATGGCGTTCGCATTCTGATTATCAGTCTTTCCTTGTCGAAAATATTCAACCCATTTATGCTTCAGATAAAAATCGTGTCATTCAATTTTCTGAAGCTTTATCTAAACTCTATAATTTAGATCTTGATGTTCTTAAACTTGTACTGGAACCTTATTATTCTAATACTGGTTCTCCAGCCAAAAACCAGCCTGAAGTTTTTCGGTCTTTTGTACTTATGTCTCTTCTTAAATGTCACAGTATTACTAAATGGGTTTACACGCTTCATCATGATGACCTTTTGTGTTACATGATTGGCGTGTCTCCTGATAATATTCCTGGTGTTGGTACTCATTATGACTTGATTAACAGGTTATGGCTTGAGGATCCTGATATTGAAAAAGACCGACAGGATTCTCTCCATCCTTTTAAACGCAAACCACGTAAAAAACTTGCTAAAAATCAGAAGCTTCCACCACGCCACCCTGGTATTATACAGAAATTTGTTGATTTGGCTTTACAGGGTAAAATTTTTGAGTCAAGACCTGAGAAGCTTCTTCAACAAATTTTTGCCGATGTTGCTGTTAGGCCTTCCGCCAATGATGGCATCCTCGGTGATATTGAAAAACTTACTATCTCCGGTGACGGTACTTGCATTAAAACCGGCGGAAGTCCTTTCGGTATTAGAACTTGTGATTGTGCTAATAAGGGTATATTTAATTGTGACTGCCATCGCAAGTTCTCTGACCCCGATGCTCGCTATGGTTGGGATAGTTATCATGAGACATGGTTTTATGGTTATTCTGGTTATTTTTTAGTGACATACAACGAAGAGCTTAAATCTGATATTCCGATTTATCTTCGCTTGGTTGAGGCTCCTCGTTATGATGGTGTTACTGCTATTATTGCTTTGTCTGAAGCAAGGGCTTTGTATCCTGATTTCGTTTTTGATAAATTTATTGGTGATTGTGCTCATGATAATTACCCTACTTATCATCTTCTTAATAAGTGGAATATTAAACCTGTAATTCCGCTTAATAAGAAGAATAAAAACAACAGCAAGTACCAAGGTACTATTAAAATCAATGAAAATGGTATTCCTGTCTGTATGGCAGGATTATCTATGGTTTACAATGGTTTTATGAAAGACCGTAACAGAACTCAACCACCACCTGCTAAAGCAGGTGGGTTGGATATGCCGCTTAAGCAGCTTAAAACTCGCCTAAAGTAAAATTATCATTCTTTTGATTTTCTTCTATGTCTTGATTTTGTATATACTCTATTATCACTTCATCTGTTACATTGCCACTACTTGCTGCAAAATATCCTCGTGCCCATAAATGTTGTCCCCAAAATTGTTTGTTAAGCTCCTTATTCTCCATTAGCAGCTTTCTCGAACTATATCCTTTTATATATTGCACTAGCTTACTTACTGACAAATGTGGTGGTGCCGACACTAGTATATGTATATGATCTTTTGATACATGTCCTGATAATATTTCTACTTCATTATTTTTGCATACCATTCTTATTAGTTCTCTTGTCCTTTCAGCTATTTTCCCAACCAATACCGGTTTTCTATATTTTGTTATCCATACTATATGATATTTTAGATCATATGTAGCATGTGACGACTTTCTATAATTTTGCATATTTATCACCTCTAGTTTATTTTTTACTAGAAGTGATTATTTATTTTTATTCGTTGACCTAAAGGTTTCAGCTTAAGCTGAGGGATTTAACCCCATTATACAGACATTAAATGGCGCTGTCCTTTTGCGACTGGTAAAGTTGATTCATGTAATTGTAAAGATAAGTGCTCCTCTTCTGATTATGGTAGAACCGTTTATACGAAGCCTTCATCTGATCCTCGCTTGTTTACCGTCATTCCACGTGGTTCTGATGAATGGAAATGCGAGATGAAAAAGCGAACTTCTTCTGAGCGTGTTAACAAAAGGCTTCTTAATGACTATGAGTTGGAGCTATCTAAAACCAGAGGCAAAAAGCGTTGGTCTTTCTGGATTATGATACATTCTATTAATATCCATCTTGATGCTAGATTGAAAAAATCTAAGTTTGATTTTATTTCTATGCTTGATGGATTATTAGGTAGAGCAGCATAAATATTGAGATTCCATATACTGTTAATTTTTAAACCTATTTTATTAGGCTTTATTTCTTATACTCTTTTTTTAAATTGATTTTCATTATTTTACATTTTCTTTCCTCTTTTCAGTATTTTATCGCAAAGGCTTTGTTATTTTCTGTATCTAATTTTTAATTTATGCCATAGTATGACGTTGGAAATTAGTTTCCGAAATCACTCATAATACAAAGAAATAAGGACAGATTATTTTCTGTCCTTATTAAGAAAATTTTATCTTTATGGTCCTTGTCCAGGTAGATAATCACCTTTTCTTGAAGTTATTTTCCAAACTCCATCTTCTTTAGCTAAATTGTAGTAAAATCTCATCGTTCCTCCCGGAGTAAATGTAACTAATTTTTTGGGAGCATTCTTTATATCTTCTTGTAATTTTGCTTTCATTTCCGGCTTCATTTCTTCTTTTTTATCACTTGTTTTGTATTTGCTCATATCAATGCCTTCCGGAACTAATCCTAATGTTGTTGACTGTTTTGTTACATCAGCTATTACAGTTGCTGTATCACCACTTACATCAACACTGATAAAATTTATTTTTTTAACAAAATGATTTTTATCTCTATAATCTTTACTTTCTATTTCAGCTTTAACAGCCATTTGTAAAACCTGAATTCTGTCAGCCAGAATTCCAGACTTTGCACTATAATACTTTTCTGCTTCTGAAACAACTCTTTTATACATGGCATCTGCAACGTCACTTGGGACATCTATATCTGGTGAAGTTGTATACGCTTCTGGCAAAATATATACAGACGCTTCCATGTTTTCTGCATCACTAATTAATTACTATGAAAACTTATTATATAAGTAGCTAAAAAAGCGCAGACTTCCCCTACAGCTTTAAAAATAGACTTTTAAAGGGAATTAATGGTAATATTTATATTTATTGTGTGGCAATTTCAGGTTCCCATCCTAATGCATATAGTTTTTTTAGGTAGGAATTAATCTTTCGCTCCTTGTTAAACTGATTATAATAATCTTCTCCAAGCTCTTTATACGGTTTATTTTCTTTAAGCATATGGTAAATGGCAATCAACATTGAGTGAGCTACTGCTACAATTGCACGGTTCTTTCCGCGTCTTACAACTAAACGTTGATATTGTGCATAAAAGAATGTTCCTTCTTTTTTTACTGCAGATTTTGCACATTGAATTAGGGTGGTTTTTAATGTCTTATTCCCCTTCGTCGTTTTGCTGTTTCGTCGTTTGCCTGCACTTTCATTGTTGCCTGGGGAAAGCCCTGCCCAACTTGATATATGCGCATCACTCGGAAAGCGCTTCATTTCTAATCCAATTTCCGCTAGAATCGTTTCTGCACTTTGTATTCCTATGCCTGGAACTTCATCAATCTGTTTAATTGCTTTTTGATATTTGTCCAAGTAATTCGAAATTAGTTTATCCATATCTTCTATACGTCTACCCATATCATCTATATGGTCAATGATATTTTTAATTAATTGTTTCTGAAGGGGAGTAAGTACACCATCCACTGCTTTCATAATTTCAGGAATTTTTTTATGCATTGAACCGTGAAGCAATTCTTGAAGTTGTTCTTCATCTAATTTCTTGCCTTCTAAAAGAGCATTTAATATTCTCCTGGAGCTTTTGCCATTGATATCGGAAGTAAAGCTAGATAATTTGATATTAGCTCCTTCTAACATTTTTTGCAGTCGATTCAATTCACGTGCTCGTTCCTCAATTAGGCTTTTGCGATAGCGAGATGCTTCACGCAATTCTCTTTGCTCTCTATCAGGAACATAGCTAGCCTTGAGCAAACCATGCTGGAGAAGATCTGCAATCCATTCTGCGTCTTTTACATCTGTTTTCCGTCCAGGAACAGCTTTCATGTCTCTTGCATTTACTACTATAGCATCTAATCCGGAAAGCTCGAATATGTTGTATAATGGTTTCCAATAAGAAGCAGTGCTTTCCATAGCTATCATTTCACACTTTTCATTAAGTAGCCATGCAGTGAGTTCTCTTAATTCTGCTGTTGTTGTTCCGTACTCACGGATTTCCTGATCATTACCACGTTTAAAGCAAGCAACTATCATTTTTTTGTGTACATCAATCCCACAACAACGCTCGTATAATCTATCCATAACCTTTCACCTCATAAAGGAAGATTTTACGGCGTGGCTCCCTTATATTTCCTTATTTTACTATGCGTCCTTTTGAACATTTTGTTCTGGACAGATGGTGGTACAAAAAGGAAGCCCGATCAGTTTATTTTACGGGTTTGAAAATCCCAAATAAAACTCGGTCTCTGTGCCGTATAATCTAATTATATCACGATTACTGCTGTCTAACGTGATAGTTTTCGTTTATCGTGATGCTGTCAAAGCATGATGTTTGTTTTATTTTAATTATCTCATCATTTTTATTTTTATCCTGTAAGCCTGTCAATGACATGATTGCAATTACAGCAATCAATAATACTGCCAAGCTTATAAAAATGCTTTCTTTAGTTACCAACTTTTTATTCATCAATTTACACCTCCCTTAATTTGGTCTTATTACTTTATATATTATCACTATATCAACATCAAACATATAATGTAAAATACAATAATATATTTTGGAGGTATATATTATGTCAGATGGAGATAAACACTACCATGATTATTTTGGCACTACAAGTACAGTGTTAGAGCACAACCACGATTACAAAGGATGTACCAGCTATGCCATACCATATGGCACAAGTCATATACACTATTATTCTGGGTATACGTCTATAGCCAAAAATCACAAACACTATATAAATGGATACACAGGACCTGCCATAAGGACTAAAGACGGCCACGTCCACAAGATGGATGGTAGAACATCTTACGATAAAGACCACTATCATAATTACAGCAATTGCACTTCAAAGCAAATATACAATTAATGTACTCCCTCTTTTGAGGGAGTACATTAATTGTGAGATATATCACATAAAAATTTTCGATTTTATGATAAAATTTTGTTAAATAAATAACCATTAGCCATGAAAACAGCAATACGAGTGATATGATGGGTACTGAATTAGATGTAAAAAGTTTTGATGATGCCCTGAAAATATTAAGCAAAAATTACAAAATATTCGCTCCTATAAGGTTAAAAGGAAAAGGTGCATTTTCTGATACTGATCTTGTGACATACGGAGATATCTTCATATAAAGACATAGAATTAAAACCTGGAGATTTCTTGTTTATAAGAGGGCCATATGGCTACGGATTTCCTGTAGAATCCTTTAAAAATAAAAATGTAGTGATCGATGCTGGCGGTACAGGTCTCGCACCAGTCAAAAGCATAATAAATAGGTATTGCAAAAATCCTAAAGAAATAAAAAAACTCAATATTTTGGTAGGTTTTAAGTCTCCAAAAGACATACTTTTTGAAGATGAAATAAAAAAATGGAAGGAAAAATTTGATGTTTTATTGACCGTTGATAATGGCGATGAAACGTGGACAGGAAATATTGATTTAATCACAAAATTTATACCAGATTTAAATATCGAAAGCCCCGACGATACGATCGTAATTGTCGTAGGTCCACCTATGATGATGAAATTTACATGCCTTGAATTTTTAAAGCGAGGTATACCAGAGGTAAATATATGTGTATCATTCGAAAGAAAAATGTCATGTGGCATAGGAAAATGTCGCCATTGCAAGATAAATGAAACATACGTTTGTCTTGAAGGTCCTGTATTCAACTATACAAAATCTAAACAACTTCTCGATTAAAGGGGTGAAATCATGATTCTCGATATCGATACAAAACTTTTAAAGAAAAATGCATATAGAGTGACAAAGCAAAGAGGCATAACGGTCTGAGAATAAGAGTTCCCGGTGGAGATCTAAATATAAAGTATCTCGACATAATAAAAGAAGTAGCTGAAAAGTACGGCAATGGAACTGTTCACATTACTACACGCCAAGGCTTTGAAATACCAGGAATATCTATGGAAAAAATCGATAAGATAAATGAACTTATATCTCCTATTATAAAAGGACTTAAAGATGAAGGCGCCCAAATAGAAGGTGAAGAAGGAGGATACCCTGCCGCAGGCACAAGAAACGTGTCGGCTTGCATCGGTAATCGGGTATGCCCATTTGCCAACTACGATACAACAGCACTTGCATTAAAGATAGAAAAGCTAATATACCTAATGACTATCACGTAAAAATCGCAGTCACTGGTTGCCCCAATGACTGCATAAAAGCTCACATGCAAGACATGGGCATCATAGGTCAAGTTGAACCAGTTTACGATCCATTAAGATGTATCGGGTGTCAAGCATGTGTAAAGAATTGCAAAAGAAGAGTAACTGATGCCCTTACTTTCGAAAACTTCAAAGAAGAAGTCCTAAAAGACGTCAAACTGCCTAAAAAAGCTAAATTAGCAAATACCATAGATCACACAGGTTATAGATATGAAAGAAATACAATATATGATTAAGATAAGCCTCTTTCGGCTTATCTTTTTATCCATTTAGTATTGATATCGCTCCCTTTAAACCTTGATTTTAAATTGCCAACTAAATTGAACACACTATGTGATAAATTGTAAATAAATCCAATAGTCTTGTCATCGAATTCATAATTGTAGTTTAAAGAATTTCCCTTATACAAGCCTTTTTCTTTCATATCTCTTTCAACTTCTGTACCTGCTAAAGGCAAAAGTCTACTTACAGGATAATAGTCAAGCCTTTCCTTTCCTATCAATTTTACAGCATTGTTTATAAAAGAGATGTTTTCGCTAAGCTCTTTAAAATTTATATGCGGATCGAACATGATAAATCCCATCGATATATAAAGATCTAAATCATTTAAAATCTTTAAAGCATTTATATTGTCCTCAACCCTTACATCTTTTTTAAAACGGTCAAGTACTGTTTGCGATCCTGATTCGACGCCTAAAAATACCCTTTTAAGCCCTGCCTTTTTTAGAATAGAAAAAAGCTCCTTGTCTACATCGTTTACTCTGCACTGTATGCTAAAATTGATATTCATGCCACTTCGTATGATCTCCTCAGCCAATCTATATGCCCTTTCATAACTTTTACCTTTACCGCCTACAAACTCAGCATCGTTGAAAAATAAATTTCTTACATTGTATTTTTCATATAGTATTTTTATCTCATCAATGACATTCTCTACGCTTCTTTGCCTATATTTTTGACCAAACTGAGAAAAAAATGGTCCAACACTGCAAAAGCTGCATCTTCCATAGCATCCTCTTGATGTTAGTATAGAGGCAAAACCTGACTTTAAGATTACTATTGGAAGCGTATCTCTTTCAGGATACGGCATACTATCAAGGTCATCTATGAGAGGTCTTTTGTCATTTGCCTTTAAAGTATCGCCGTCTTTATAAACTATGCCTTCTAAGTCTTTCCATTCTTCATCATTTAGTATCTTTTTTGCAAGTTCTGTAAAGGTAAGCTCTCCTTCGCCTAAAACAACTGTGTCAATCTGAGGGCACTCCATCAATATCTCATCGTATGAAAAAGTGGGGTATATGCCACCTACAGATAAATGCCCCTTATAGCCCGTTTCCTTTATTTTTTTTATGAACCTTAAAGCTTCAATTGCACCATCCTGAAATGGTATGCTTACACCTATCAATTTTGGCTTGTTTTGCTTTATATCGTAGACAACATCGTCTGGAAATAAATCATAAAGTGGCATATCCACTATCTTTACACTGATGCGCTCTTTTCTTAAAAAAGCTGCTATATATGCAAGTCCTAAATGTTCGTATTTATCTTTCATACTTGACGATGGAGGATTTATAAGAAAAACATCGTACTGCTCCATTATATCAATTCCTTTCAAAGTTCCAACAATACACAACAAATATATATTTCTACACAAATCTTAAAAATCCTCCAAGCATATGTAACAATTTTATATATTTTGCAATTTTTCGTAATCCAATTCAGAAAATGAACGTATCTCCATGTCCGCCATACTTATGTCTTGATTACCTGAATTAGGATTTATAAATCCCACTACTTTCATGCCAGCACTTTTTGCAGCCAAAACTCCTTTATTTGAGTCCTCTATTACTATGCACCTTTCAGGTGCAACATTAAGTTTTTCTGCCGCATAAAGAAAAATATCAGGATATGGCTTACTTCTCTTTACAAAATCACCTGATACAAGCTCGTCAAAATAGTTTTCAAGCTTGAGTCTTTTTACAACAATTTCAATTACATCAATAGGTGATGATGAAGCAACTGCAAGTCTCATGTTTCTTTTATGCAATTCTTTTACAAGCTCGTCTACACCTACTATAGGCTTTACTGCATCATCGTGTTTTGATATATAATCAAAATACCTTTTTCTGTCCATCTCAACGAGTTCCTCTACTGTAAACGGTACGTTGCACTTATTCTTTACGTATTCCCACATATAGTGAGACGTTGTCCCCACAAACGAAATATGCTCCTCAAAAGATATATTGGCTCCTATTTCCTTGAAAATATCTTCTTCCAATTGTATGTGCAGCGTTTCACTGTCGATTAATACGCCATCCATATCAAAAATAACTGCCTCAAACACATTCAGCACTCCTTCTCCCTTTATTTGCTACACATATAGTATATAAATTATTTAATCTCTTGTGAAGCCCTCATATAATTCGAATTAAACCTTAGAATTCGCGTAAATTGTATATTTTTACTGAAATCGCATATGAAAGAGCATAAATGAGAAATGCCATTGTAATCAGTTCACTTGTTACAACTGTATTTGATTGATTCTTAAAAAACATGATTAAAGGATTTAATATTTTAAAAATTTTTTTCTTGACTCTCCATCAAAATAATGTTAGAGTAACTTTATAAAATCGAGTGATTTCGGAAACTAATTTCCAGCGTCATACTATGGCATAAATTAAAAATTAGATACAGAAAATAACAAAGCCTTTGCGATAAAATACTGAAAAGAGGAAAGAAAATGTAAAATAATGAAAATCAATTTAAAAAAAGAGTATAAGAAATAAAGCCTAATAAAATAGGTTTAAAAATTAACAGTATATGGAAACTCAATATTTATGCTACTCTACCTAATAATCCATCAAGCATAGAAATAAAATCAAACTTAGATTTTTTCAATCTAGCATCAAGATGGATATTAATAGAGTGTATCATAATCCAGAAAGACCAACGCTTTTTGCCTCTGGTTTTAGATAGCTCCAACTCATAGTCATTAAGAAGCCTTTTGTTAACACGCTCAGAAGAAGTTCGCTTTTTCATCTCGCCTTTCCATTCATCAGAACCACGTGGAATGACGGTAAACAAGCGAGGATAAGATGAAGGCTTCGTATAAACGGTTCTACCATAATCAGAAGAGGAGCACTTATCTTTACAATTACATGAATCAACTTTACCAGTCGCAAAAGGACAGCGCCATTTAATTCTGTTACGGTCTTTCATAAAACCATTGTAAACCATAGATAATCCTGCCATACAGACAGGAATACCATTTTCATTGATTTTAATAGTACCTTGGTACTTGCTGTTGTTTTTATTCTTCTTATTAAGCGGAATTACAGGTTTAATATTCCACTTATTAAGAAGATGATAAGTAGGGTAATTATCATGAGCACAATCACCAATAAATTTATCAAAAACGAAATCAGGATACAAAGCCCTTGCTTCAGACAAAGCAATAATAGCAGTAACACCATCATAACGAGGAGCCTCAACCAAGCGAAGATAAATCGGAATATCAGATTTAAGCTCTTCGTTGTATGTCACTAAAAAATAACCAGAATAACCATAAAACCATGTCTCATGATAACTATCCCAACCATAGCGAGCATCGGGGTCAGAGAACTTGCGATGGCAGTCACAATTAAATATACCCTTATTAGCACAATCACAAGTTCTAATACCGAAAGGACTTCCGCCGGTTTTAATGCAAGTACCGTCACCGGAGATAGTAAGTTTTTCAATATCACCGAGGATGCCATCATTGGCGGAAGGCCTAACAGCAACATCGGCAAAAATTTGTTGAAGAAGCTTCTCAGGTCTTGACTCAAAAATTTTACCCTGTAAAGCCAAATCAACAAATTTCTGTATAATACCAGGGTGGCGTGGTGGAAGCTTCTGATTTTTAGCAAGTTTTTTACGTGGTTTGCGTTTAAAAGGATGGAGAGAATCCTGTCGGTCTTTTTCAATATCAGGATCCTCAAGCCATAACCTGTTAATCAAGTCATAATGAGTACCAACACCAGGAATATTATCAGGAGACACGCCAATCATGTAACACAAAAGGTCATCATGATGAAGCGTGTAAACCCATTTAGTAATACTGTGACATTTAAGAAGAGACATAAGTACAAAAGACCGAAAAACTTCAGGCTGGTTTTTGGCTGGAGAACCAGTATTAGAATAATAAGGTTCCAGTACAAGTTTAAGAACATCAAGATCTAAATTATAGAGTTTAGATAAAGCTTCAGAAAATTGAATGACACGATTTTTATCTGAAGCATAAATGGGTTGAATATTTTCGACAAGGAAAGACTGATAATCAGAATGCGAACGCCATGCGCCCAACATAAAATCACCTCAATAACAAGTAGTATGGTAAAAACACCATCCATTTCGATTATTGGGGCGATTTAAAAAAGTCAAGATAGAATGTAACCATATATGTTAAATAAAGGAAAATATAAAGAAAAAATCTTACAATGTAAATAAAGATGTAAATGAATTGGAAATCGAAAAATGATTTCAGAATGAAATTTTGGGGGATAAATTTAAAATATGTCTCCTGAAATTCAGATATATCAGGCAACAGAAGTTGCCGAGAATATTCAAATCATATGAGGAGGAATTTACGATAGATATCAATATTAAAAGTTTAAAAATTGGCGATTTAGTAGCAAAATTGCCAATAATTCAAGGTGGCATGGGCGTAGGAGTGTCACTAAGCAATCTCGCTTCTGCCGTCGCCAATGAAGGTGGCATCGGTGTAATATCTGCAGCAGGTATCGGCATGCTGGAAAAAGATTTTGCTACAAATTACATTGAAGCAAATATAAGGGCACTTAGAAAGGAAATTAAAAAAGCCAGAGAGAAAACTAAAGGTATAATTGGCGTTAATATAATGGTGGCACTGTCAAATTTTGCTGACATGGTTAAAGCATCAATAGATGAAGGCATTGATATAATCTTTTCCGGCGCAGGACTCCCATTAAATCTCCCTAAATTTTTGAATAAAACATCTAAGACTAAATTAGTACCTATTGTTTCATCTGAAAGGGCATTCAATCTTATAGCAAAAAGATGGCTGCAAAAATACGATTATTTGCCAGATGCTGTTGTTGTTGAAGGTCCAATGGCTGGTGGTCATTTAGGATATTCAAGTGAGCAAATATCAAGTCCTGACTATTCTCTTGATAAAATACTAAAAAACGTATTAGAAGAAACAAGACAATATGAGAAAATCTCAGGAAGGCAAATACCTGTTATTGCCGCTGGTGGAATATATACAGGTGAAGACATATACAAATATCTAAAAATGGGTGCTGCTGGTGTACAAATGGCCACGCGTTTTGTCACAACCGATGAATGCGATGCGTCAGATGAATTTAAAAAGTCATATCTCAACTGCAAAAAAGAAGATATAGCTATAATAGAGAGTCCTGTCGGTATGCCAGGTAGAGCAATCATTAATAAGTTCCTTAATGATGTAAAATCAGGTGAAAGAAAACCATATAAATGTTTGTATCACTGCATTAAGACGTGTGACTATAAAAAAAGCCCTTACTGTATATCACAAGCACTCATAAACGCTCAAAAGGGGCTAATGGAAAATGGATTTGCATTTGCTGGAGCCAATGCCTATAGAGCGGATAAGATAATACCCGTCAAAGAATTAATTAGTACTCTCATGGATGAGTATAATAAATCACTTTATTTAAGCATATAACTAATTTAAAAGACTGCCATATTGGCAGTCTTTTAAATTAGTTTCTGGGCTTTGAAATCTCTACGTTTATTCTTTTACCATCGATTATCTTACCAGATAATTGGTCAATTATATTCTTTGCAACGCTTTTAGCCACATTTACAAACGAAAATTTTTCAAATATGTCTATATCCTGTATATCATTTTTTGAGATGCGGCAATCTGAAAAAAGCTTAATTGCCGTCCTCTTATTGAATTTGTCTTTTCTTCCTAAATTGATAAACAGCCTTAAATAATCCCGTTCAATATCATTTCTATATACATCTTCCCCATAATACATATCCATCAAAGCTGCCGCAACATCTACAAGATTGTATTCTTCGTCAAGCTCCATTGCCAATGGCACAAACCGTTTATAATCATTTTTCTCCAATGTCTTTTTGATTTCAGCTATCATTTTATTGTACTTGACTTCCAATATGTCATCTACAGTTGGCAGTTCTTTTCGCTTTATTTTGCATCGTGTAGCTTTTTCTATCCTCTTCAATGCTGGATATTCCCTTGATGTTACTAATGTATAAGCAACACCGCTTCTATTTGCTCTTCCCGTCCTGCCAATCCTGTGAACGTACGATTCTACATCTTGTGGCAGATTGTAATTTATGACATGTGTCACATTCTCAATATCTATGCCTCTTGCTGCTACATCAGTCGCTACCAAGAAATCCAAAATACCTTCTTTGAATTTCCTAAGCGTATTTATCCTTTGATTTTGGCTCATATCGCCGTGCATTCCCTCAACATTGTATCCTCTTGACTGCATATTTTCTGTAAGCTCATCAACTTCTTTTTTTGTCTTGCAGAAAATTATCGTGCTTGACGGCTCCTCAACATCTAATATTCTGCAAAGAGATTCAAACCTTTCTTGGTTTTTTACCTCGTAATAAAAATGCTGGACTGTTGAAACAGTCATAGTCTTTTTTACGATAGAAATAAATTTCGCATCGCTTTTCATGTATTTCTTTGCAAGATTTTTTATTTCATCTGGCATCGTAGCAGAAAACATCATTGTCTGTCTTTCTTTATTTGTATGGTTTATAATTTCTTTAATATCGTCTATAAACCCCATATCCATCATTTCATCTGCTTCATCTATGACAAGGTACCTTACACTCTTTAAGTCAAGCACATTCCTCTTTATAAGGTCCAAAACTCTCCCAGGCGTACCTACAACGATGTCTACACCTCTTTTTATTGCTTTAATCTGCCTATCTATTTGCACGCCACCATAGACAGGAAGCAATCTCACTTTAGAATACTTCCCAATGCGGGCCAATTCATCATTTACTTGTATTGCGAGCTCCCTAGTAGGAGTCAAAACAAGGCAAAACACTTTCCCATCATTTGAACTAAAATTGTTTATGATAGGTGCACCGTACGCCAGCGTCTTGCCGGTACCTGTCTCTGCCTGTCCTATTACATCTAAACCTTCTAACAAAACAGGTATTACTTCCGACTGTATTTTGGATGGCTCCTCGAATCCCATATCGTCGATAGCTTTTAAAATTTTTTCATTTAAATGTAGTTCCTTAAAATCCATTAATCTTTTGTCTCCTTAATATTTTTTATTTACCTGGTATTATTTTTTACAAAATCAACTGCAATATGTGAATATCCAGGTATCTATTAAACTTGTAACCTAATTCCTTTAATGTGCCAACAATTTTAAAGCCGTACTTTTCGTGTAAATGAATGCTTACATCGTTACCTTCAGATATTCTGGCTACTATAGTGTGAAATTCATTTTCCTTTGCGTGCTCTATAATCTTCTTGATTAATTTATCCCCAATGCCACGTCCCTTGTACGACTTATCAATGTAAATCGAGTCTTCCGCTACAGCCCTATATCCGCATTTTTCAGACCAAATGGATAAAGATGCCCAACCTACAACAATGTCGTCTTCTATTGCCACAAAAACAGCATATCTGTCATTGTGTGCCTCAAACCACTTTTTATGATACTCTAATGGCCTTGGTTCAGTATCAATTGTTGCCGTAGTGTTTAATACAGCTTGATTGTATATATCATTTATTCTTTTAATATCATCTATATTAGCTTTTCGAATGATCATAAAGACCGTTCCTTTCAATTAAATTGGCTTTAAAAGAATTCGATATAAATACTTTATCACATAATATTGAAATTGCATATATATAATCAAAATAATTTTTAAAAATTCTTATTAAGAAAGCAGGGCAATGCCCTGCTTTTATTTTCAGCATATTCTCGGGAGAAGCTCGCCAATTGGTCTATCAATGATTCTATTTGTGCCATAGACTGTTTCTATCGTTACAAGACCAGAATCATCGATTTCACCTATAATAGCCGCATCTTTGCCGTATTTATCACCTTTCATTATTTCCAATGCCTTATAAGCAAAATCTTTATCAACTACACATATAAGCTTTCCTTCATTTGCAAGATGTAAAAAGTCAATACCTAACATACTGCAAGCCGATTTCACACTTTCTTTCACAGGCAGCTTATCTTCATGTATTTTAATTCCCACATTACTCATGCTGGCAATCTCGTACAGAACTTCTGCGACACCACCCCTTGTAGGATCTCTTAAGATTTTCACAGCATCTTTAAGAGTCATAAGCTTCTGTACCATCTTATTTAAAGGCGACACATCAGAAAAAAGAGGAGGATCAAAGTCAAGCCCTTCTCTGGCACCCATTACCGCCATTCCATGATCTCCAATTGTCCCAGAGACTATCACCACATCTCCAGGTTCCCCGTTTTTAATAGACACATAAGCTCCATCAGGCAAAATGCCTATTCCTGCAGTGTTTATGAAGATGCCATCTGCGCTATTTTTCTCTACAACTTTTGTATCACCTGTCACAATTTGTACACCAGCTTCATTAGCAGCATCTACCATAGAGTCGACTATCTTTTTAATGTCATCAACCGGAAATCCCTCTTCAATTATAAATGATGCACTCAAGAAAAGCGGCTTTGCACCACGCATGGAGATGTCATTTACAGTACCGCATATTGCCAACCTTCCAATGTCACCACCTGGAAAGAAAACAGGTTTTACTACAAAGCTGTCTGTTGTAAAAACAGTCTTACCCGGCAGCAATGCTGCATCTTCCATCTGATTTAGATATTCGTTATTGAACTTTTCTATGAATATTTCGCTTATGAAGCTTTGCATCATCGAACCGCCGCCACCGTGTGACATAAGTACCTTGTCCATATACCGTTCCTCCTCGATTTTACTCACCATACTTGTAGTACGCCGCACACGATCCTTCTGATGAAACCATGCATGGCCCAACAGGATTCAAAGGTGTGCAAGCTTTGCCAAACAAGGGGCATTGTTTTGGCGTTATAATCCCTTTCAGCACATCACCGCACCGACAACCCTTTATCTCTGTGCTGCTATTAGGCTTTTTAATGTTAAATTTTTTTTCTGCATCATATTCACTGTACTTTTCACGTATCTTAAGCCCAGACCCTTCTATCATACCAAGACCTCTCCACTCAGCATCGCTTTCTTCAAAGACTTCTTCGATTAAACTTTGTGCATCAGTATTACCTTCCTCTTTTACAACCCTTTTATACTGAATTTCTATCTTAGGATCTCTTAGGTTTTTTAAAATCATTACGACGCTCATCAATATGTCTGATGCTTCAAATCCAGACACAACACCGCCAATCTTGTATTTGTCAACTAAAAAATTATATATAGTACTTCCTGTTATAGCAGCTACATGACCCGGAAGTAGAAATCCCTGAATGTCTGATCCATTTACAACAAGTGCCTCCAATGCCTTTGGCATTGTCTTATGAAGACAATACACACTGTAATTCTTGATTTTTTTTGTGTATGCTTCTTTTATGGTAAGTGCAACAGACGGGATTGTCGTCTCAAATCCTATCCCAATAAAAACTACCTCTTTACTTGGATTTGCTATAGCATAATCCAGCGCATCAAGTGGTGAGTAAAACACCCTGACATTTCTGCCTTTTGCCCTTTCCTCTTGCAGCGAAGAATTGTTACCAGGCACTCTTACCAAATCTCCAAATGTGGCAATAGTCACTCCTTGACTTGCCAAAGATATTGAAGCATCAATCTCATTTTGTGCCGTCACACAGACAGGACATCCTGGCCCCGATATTAGCTTTATATTTGGCGGCAATATCTGCCTTAAGCCGTATTTCGATATAGCCATAGTGTGAGAACCGCAGACTTCCATTATTTTAATAGATTCTCCAATATTATACCTATCTATAAGCTCTTTGGCTGTATTTATAATGCCTTGCATAGAAATACCTTTCCTTTCTTAATTTTGTTTGAAGCTTTCTCTCAAAGCTTCCTCCATTTCTTCCCAAAGCCTTAGATCTTCTTCAGCCGTTTCTTTATCTACAATGCTTATTGCTACACCTGCATGAACCATCACGTAATCTCCAATCTTCACATCAGGTACCATGGATATAGATACCCTTCTTTTTAGTCCGTTTAATTCAGTCTCTGCCACATCTCCCTCGATTTTTACCACCTTTTGTGCGACAGCAATACACATAATCACACCTCCATCCTATAGTTTGCTATGACTGCTTGACCTAAGGAAATACCACCGTCATTGCAAGGTATCTTGCTATTGGAATAAACAAGAAATCCTTCTTTTGATAATCTATCAATGATATTTTCCAATAAATATTTGTTCTGAAAGCTTCCACCGCTTAAAACCACTTTATCTATATTGTACTTTTCGCCAAGTTTCAATGCTACATAAGCAGTAAACTCTACGATGGTATTGTGAAATCTGGCGGATATTATTCCCTTGCTTACTCCTTTTTTATAGTCAGAATAAACTTGCCTTAAAATATCCGATGTATCCACCACATACTGGTCATCACTTGATACTGTGAAGTCATAATACGATTGATCCTTTTCTATGATGCTTTCAAGCTCCATAGCCGCTTGTCCTTCATATATGACAGTGTCTTTAACACCAATCAGTGATGCAACTGCATCAAACAATCTGCCCATGCTGGACACCAATGGTGCGTTTATTTTTTTGTCTATCTGCGCTTTTATGATCTCCAATTCCTTTGCATCAAACCTTTTAAGATAGTCTTTATAAAAATTCATATCTTCATTTATAAAACCTATTGCAGTTCTGTATATCCTTTTTATAGCAAGTTCCCCGCCCGGAAGCGGATTGTACTTTACATGGCCTGCCCTTACGAAGTCTTTTAAATCAGCTATCAAAAATTCAGCTCCCCAAACATTTCCATCCAATCCGTATCCAGTACCGTCGTATGAAAAGCCTATTACTTTGTCTTCTATGCCGTACTCCGCCATACAGCTTACTACGTGTGCATGATGGTGCTGCGTGTATATTACAGGCAAGCCCAGTGTTTTTGCAAACTGCGTCGACAAGTAGCCTTGATGCATGTCACATGCCACAAATTGCGGCTGGACTTTAAAAAGTCTCATGTACTTCTTTATTTCTTCTACATAGTACATGTACGTCTTGCTGCTATCCAGATCTCCTATGTGATGGCTTAGAAATGCGTAATTGCCTTTAGTCAAGCAAAACGTGTTTTTGTAATACCCTCCGACAGCAAGTATCGGTTTAAAGTCCATTTTAAACACCATAGGCTCTGGTGCATATCCTCTTGATCGCCTTATGACTCTTTCACTTTTACCTTTCCAAGATGTAACCGTATCATCGATCCTATTTACAATGTCTCTATCATTTAGAAGGAAACTGTCTGCTATGTCTTTAAGCCTCTTTAATGCTTCGTCGTTGTCTTTGCACAGAGGCTCTTCACTGATATTGCCGCTGGTCATGACAACTGGAAAATCTATATATTTAAACAAAAGATAATGTATTGGGGCGTAAGGAAGCATCACACCCACGCTGTCAAGGCCATCGCTTACACCTTCAAACTCGTATTTCTTTTTAAGAAGAACTATAGGCCTTCTTTGACTATTTAATAGCTCTATTTCTTCAGGGCTTACATGACAATGCCTTTTTACATCTTCTACATCTTTCATCATAAGCGCCAGTGGCTTCCCATACCTGTTTTTCCTATCTCTAAGCCTTAATACAGCCTCATGGGATAATGCATTTACAGCCAGATGAAAGCCGCCTATCCCCTTTATAGCAACGATTTTCCCTTTTCTTAAATCTTCAGCAACCGCCATAATGGGATCAATATTCGTGCTTTCGCCAACATATTTAAGGGACGGTCCGCAATCATAACATGCCACAGGCTGTGCATGAAACCTTCTATCCAACGGATTTTCATACTCATCATTACATAATTTGCACATGGGGAATTTTTTCATGGACGTCTTTGGCCTGTCGTATGGTATATCCTCAATGATGGAAAATCTTGGACCACAGTTTGTGCAATTTATGAACGGGTAGTTATATCTCCTGTTTTTTTCGTCCATCATCTCACTTACGCATTCGTCGCATACACCCATATCAGGAGAAATCGGCACAAATCCCTCATCCGCTTTGCTTGATTTTATGCTAAAACCTTTATATCCTACGACATCACAATCTTCTATGGATATCTCGTCTATCTTCGAAAGCTTTGGAGGATTTTCTTTTAATTCTGATAAAAACGCATCTATGTCATCCTCATAGCCCTCCACATTAATAGAAACACCAGACGATGTGTTGTAAACAATGCCTGACAAACTGTATCTCAACGCCAAATTGTACACAAACGGTCTAAATCCTACACCTTGGACAATCCCTTTAATATTTATTTGCCTTGCACGTATTCGTCGTATTTCTCTTTCAGCCATTTTGCCAGCACCTCAAAGCCTTCTCCCGTCCTTGCTGATACTTCAAAAATCTCAGCTTCATCATTAAGCGTCTTTACACCATCGTAAAAATACTGCTTATTGAAGTCAAAATACGGCAGTAAATCTATCTTATTTATGACGACCGCTTTCGCCTTTGAGAACAAAAGAGGATATTTGTATGGCTTATCATCGCCTTCTGCAACATTTGCCATAGCCAATTTGAAGTCTTCACCAAGTTCAAAATCTGAAGGGCATATTAGATTTCCTATATTCTCTATGAACAATATGCCGCCTTCAAAATCAAGCGTAGACAATGCTTTGTTTATTGAATTTGCATTTAGATGGCAAGCACCTCCTGTATTTATCTGCACCACCGGTATATTCCTTTCGGCCATCTTGCGAGCATCTATATCTGATGCCACATCGCCTTCTATGACACCACAAGGAATATCCATGTTTTCTATAAGCTTCAATATGAAACTTGTTTTGCCTGTACCAGGTGAACCGATTATGTTTACCATCATGATTTTTCTTCCATCTTTTATGCTTTTGTTTTCTTCTGCAATGTTGTTGTTGGCTTCAAGCACATCTTTAATAATCTTAATTTCCATTTATAATAACACTCCTTATTCAACATCTATGCTATCTATATAAAGTTCTTTGCCTTTCTCAATCAAAACACCGCTGCTACCGCAATATGGGCACTTAAAAGTGAAATTGCCTCTATTATAAATCATGCCGCAACTGCGGCATTTAAACTCTGCTTTTACTTTTTTAAAATCAAGTTTAGCACCGTATAATGGCGTTCCTTCGCTTAAAACATCAAAATAAAACTTTATGCTTTCTTCTTCAAACCCGGTTAATTCGCCAAGCACAATGTTTATTTTGGTGACCTTATTGACATTTCTTTTTTTAACTTCATCAGAAACCATGTTTACAATGCTTTCAGTTATTGACAATTCATGCATTTAAGCACCGGCTTTCTCAGAATCATCGTGTTTTTCCAAGTGAATGTTGTACTTTTTGTCTGTGCAGCTTCTGTAATGCACATCAAGCTTTAAACATTTTTTAGGACACTTTTCTACGCATACGCCACACAAGACACATTCAAACGGATTGTACTCCCAAACACTTGTTTTTCTATCAACACTTATGCAGTTTGATGGGCACACTCTCTGGCACATGCCGCAAAAAATGCATTCATCAATGTTGTTTTCCAAATGGCCCCTGTTTATATCAAAGGGTTTTCTCTCTTCAAAGGGATACATTCGAGTCACTGGCTTCTTTGACAGATTAGAAAAAACGTTTTTAAGCATATCTAACATCTCAATAACACCTCTTCCCTGACAGATTATCTTTCCGTACAACTAATGCAAGGATCGATCGTCAGTATGAGTACAGGGACATCTTGCAGATGAGATCCAGGCAGTATTTTCAAAAGAGCCGGTATATTGGCAAAGGTAGGTGTTCTTATGCGAAGCCTATCCAAAAATTTCGTGCCATTTGACTTAATGTAGTACACTACTTCTCCTCTTGACTGCTCAAGCCTTGATATGACTTCACCAGCAGGTGGATTGCCTTTTACAGGAACACTTATTTCCCCTTCAGGCATCTTTCCTAACGCCTGTCTTACAAGGTCAATTGACTGGAATATCTCCCTCATCCTTACCAAATTTCTGGCATAGCTGTCACCGTCTTTTTCCACGATCGGCTCAAAGTCAAGGTATTTATAAGCAGCATAGCCAGTAGTCCTAAGGTCCAAATCTACACCGCTTCCCTTAGCCATAGGTCCAGTTGCACCAAGCTCATACGCTTCTTCTTTCGTCAAGACTCCTATGCCAACAGTCCTTTGCTTTACAGTATAGTTATTCATGACAACATCGTTAATGTCCTTAAGCTGCCTCTCAACTTCATCTAATTCCTTTAAAATCCACTTAGCTTGTTCGCTATTTATGTCTTTTCTAACTCCGCCTACGATATTGACTGAAATTATAACTCTGTTGCCTGATGTAGCTTCCAGTATGTCCATTATCTTCTCGCGAATCTTCCACGTCTGCATAAAGAGATTTTCAAAGCCAAATGCATCAGCAAAAAGTCCAAGCCATAAAAGATGGCTGTGTATCCTGTGAAGTTCTGCCCAAATAGTCCTTAAATATTCAGCTCTTACAGGAACCTGAACACCCATCAGTTCCTCTATCGCTTCACAATAATCCTCCCCATGCATACAACTGCATATACCACATACCCTCTCTACGACGTAAACCATCTGATTAAAGTCTTTCTTCTGCGCTAAAGTCTCTAATCCCCTGTGTACAAAGCCAAAAGCAGGATATGCTTCTACTACCTTTTCATCCTCTACAACAAGTTTTAAGTGAATCGGCTCAGGTAAAACAGGGTGCTGTGGCCCAAACGGAATCGTACTTTTATCACTCATTCTTACCACCCTTTTCTCTTCTTATAATCTCTATGTCTGCTTGTGGACTTATAGGTGAGCTTTCGCCCAACATAAAGTTTCCTCCAAAGTCAACCGCAAGACCGTCAAACTCAACTCCAAAAAGCTCTTTTATCTCATTCTCTACTGCCAACGCACATGAATAAATATCTGAAACGCTGGGCACATTTTTCCCATCAGTTATGATGTGGATGTTTTCTAAATCATAACCTATGGCAAATGTGTATATGATTTTAAACTTGTCTTCTAAATTAAGGCACGTTTCTGTGACAAATCTATATCCACCATCGTGATATTTCTTCACTTCACTTTTTAGATTGCCAATCTCTACTTCTCTGCTATTTACGATCATAAAATCACTCCTAACCTAAGCTTTTAGCCGAAACTATTACTTCCTTGCGGGAATACTTCTCCTTTAATATTTGCGCCGCCTTGTAAAGGCCATCTATCATGGCCTCAGGCTTAGCCGGACATCCAGGAACATATACATCAACAGGAATCACCTTGTCTATACCGCCTAACACATTGTAGCAGTCTCTAAATATGCCTCCGCTACATGCACAAATTCCGGCTGCCACAACTACTTTTGGATCAGGCATCATATCATAGACATTTTTCAGTACATCTTTATTTTTTTCATTTACAGTGCCCGTTACTATTAAAATGTCAGCATGTTTTGGGTTTCCCACATTTACCATTCCAAATCTTTCCATGTCATATATAGGGGTCATACATGCCAAAACCTCTATATCACATCCATTGCAACTTCCACAATCGTAATGGACTACCCATGGTGATTTTGAGAAGGACTTTTTTACAAATTCTTTTAAACCCATAAATTTATCACCTCGATACATTGCTAAAGTACAGGTAAGCAATATTTAAGACTGTAAAACTTATACCCACAATCCAGCTAAAGCTAAGCATCCACTTAAGCGTCATCCTTGCAGATATATTATCTATAATTATATCTAAAAAGAATACAAAAAGCGATATCAAAGCACCTATTACAAGATTTTGTGACCAGAAAATTGCCAACATTGCTAAAAGCAGCACTAACTCATACCAATCAGCTATTTCTATTAAAGCCAGATACGGCCCTGCGTAATCTGTGAGAATCCCTCTTACAAGCTCCTGATGAGCATGTTCAGATGTGGAAAAATCAAATGGAGATTTCTTTATTTTTATGTCCAGTACAAGGCTTAAAACCACAAAAATAAGCGGCAAATCAAGAAGAAGCCTTCCATGTGACATTATATCGTGTAAATTAAAGCTTCCAGCTACATAGTACATACCAATAAGCACAAATATAAGTAGAGGTTCATATGCCAACATCTGCATAAGTTCTCTCTGAGCTCCTACTTGGCTGTACGGAGACCTTGTAGCCAATGCCCCTATTACATAGAAGACAAGCCCTATAGACATTATAAAAATTATCATAAGAAGGTCAGCTTTTATTGCAAAGAAGCCGACACTTAGTATAGCTGATAGCAAGTATATATACGCTGCGAATATCTGAAAGTCATTTACTATCATCTTCTCTTTAGAAAGCAATTTTACGACATCGTAAAAAGGTTGCAACACAGGCGGACCATATCTACCTTGAATAAGGGCTGTGACTTTTCTGTCTAATCCGGTTATAAATCCGCCTATAAGCGGAGTCAAAATGACCGCCGCCGCAAAAACCAAATAATCTACCCACGTCATAGCAATATCCCTCCGAAAACCGCCAGTATCAAAATAAATGAGATGTAGTTCATGTACTTCGTCAACTTCTCTTCATTTATTATGCTTGGAAGATAATAATTTTTTACATCATAGCCGTTGTTTGAATCATCATAATTAAGTCCAGCTTCGTACGGCTTTGTCTCTACTATGTCACGTGAATTCCTTATTGTCAAGAATGCCAAGATGACAGCTAAGCCTATAGCGAAAAACACTGGATATATGGAAAAACCGCCAAGATTGCTTTCAAGGTATCCTGATGCAGCTTTTACGGAAATAGACATCTTAAGCATGTTTATTTCAGGCTTTACAATTGCATTAAAAAGCTGCGTCACAGCCAAGCTCAATACAATCGCTATCGTAACTAAACTGTATAAAGCAAACTTTATTGTTGACGGCTGCTTTTCTACGAAAAATTTGCTGTTATGCCCTTCTGACAAGATATTGCCTATCCACCTGGTGTAGTACATGACTGTTATAGCGCTACCTAATATCAAAAGCAGTGCGACAAGTAGATTTCTCGATGCCGCTTCTATTGCCATCCATTTGCTTAAAAGCATGCCAAACGGTGCAATCATCAACGACAAAATGCCTATAAAAGTTATGATTGTTGTAACAGGCATTTTTGTAATAAGCCCTTTCATGTCCTCGATGTCGCGGCTGCCGATATTTTGTTCAATTGTGCCAACGCACAGGAACAAAAGAGCCTTTGACACTGCATGGAATATTAAAAGCAAAATTGCCGCTGTTATAGCGCTGGAAGTATTGATACCTATGCTGGATATCATCAATCCTAAATTGGCAATTGTGGAATACGCAAGTATTTTCTTTCCATTGCTTTGACTTAAAGCTAATATAGACGTAGCAATAAATGTGAAAGCACCATACAGTGCTATAAATCCACTTAACGTCGTCCCCCTAAATGTAGGAGCTAATCTCAAGATAAGGTATATAGCAGCTTTCACCATCGTGCTTGAGTGCAAAAGTGCCGATACCGGTGTCGGTGCCACCATAGCACCTAAAAGCCAACTTTGGAACGGCATCTGAGCAGACTTTGTAAATGCACCCAATACCATAAAAGCCACAGGTATCAATAAAATATACGATGTATCAGATTTCAAAACAGCATCTAATGTTATCATGCCAGTATATTTGTATAGAATTATGATTCCAACCAATAGTGAAAATCCACCAAACATGTTAATCCACAAGGCTCTTGATGCATTTTTGATTGCCACTTCTGTCTTATCGTGGGAAATAAGCAGGAAAGATGACAGAGAAGTTATCTCCCAGAAGAAATACAGCCACATCAGATTATTGGAGAATATTATGCCATTCATTGCTCCAAAGAACAAGAGTATGACTGCAAAAAATCTCGATTGCCTTGATTTAACTAATTTCTCTTCTTTTTCATGATGATCCATGTAGCCAAAAGCGTACAAAGCTATTATAGGTCCTACTATCGAAACAACCAAATTCATTATTATTGAAAGATTGTCGATGTAAAATGCACTTACTTCTTGCTCTTTTAGTACAAACAGTTCAAAATACGCAAGAGGCAATATCTGCAATATTGAAAAAATCGCTATCTTAGGCTCTTTAACCTTAAATGATACATAAAGGGTATAAAGCAAAAGTACATAATCACCAACTTTTATCAATTTATCGATGATTCCATAATACGATGTTCCAATCACCGCCGGTAAATTGACAGTTTTAAAAATTGCCAATGAACTTAAAAATACTATAAGCAGTGTAGCCAAAACAAATACCTTTCTCGCTGAAGCCTTACCAATTGTAATTGTTATCAAGCTCATTACAATTGGAACAATAATGCTTATTAAAACCAGATCACTTGCCATTTTTTCACTCCTTCTTTATTTCATTTAATGAATATTATATATTGTATACATTTTTAAATACCCATTTTGATTATAAATCTAATTGCATAATAAGTCAATTGTATTTAATATTAATTAATTTTGTTTATTATTTAACAATATTTCAATGTTTTTTTGCAATTTATCCCACAAAAATAGCAGAGGAATAATCTCCTCTGCTATATCAGCATGCTTTTTGTGCAGTTTCTCCATTCAATATCCTTCTTAAATACTCACCAGATATCGTTTCTTCTTTAACTAATATACTTGATATTTCGTTTAACACATCTATTTTGTCCTTCAAAAGCTCTTTCACCTTTTCTTCCTGCTCCTTTATTATTTTATTTACTTCCTCATTTACCTTATCTCCTGATATGTCGTCTTTACTGATGATGCCCAAGCTTGAAAGCCCTGTATAAACTATTTTCTTTGCGATGTCCACTGCCTGCTCAAAATCGTTGGCAGAACCTGTACTTCTGCTGTTTAGAACGAGAAGCTCCGCAGCCGTTCCACCAAGTGCCACCATTATTTCGTGCTCCAACTGTTCTTTCGTGTATATAAACGTATCGTCTTTCTCAGTCTGCCTTACAAAGCCTAAAGCCTTACCTCTTGGCACTATCGTTACAGTAGCCACAGAATTAGGATTGACCAGTTCTCCGATTATTGCATGTCCTGCCTCATGTATCGATACTCTTAGTATCTCATCTTCTGTAGGCTTTTTGTCTGTCTTTTCGCCAAGTATGACTTTGTCAACCGCTTCCTGCAAATGCTTTTGCATTATCTTAGATGAACCATCCCTCATGGCCAATATAGCCGCTTCGTTGCACAAGCTTTCCAGATGAGCTCCCGAAAAGCCAAAGGTATCTTCTGCAATTGCCTCTAAATTCACATTTTCATCTAAAAGCTTGTTTCTTGTATGAATCTTCAATATCTGCAGTCTACCGCTTTTGTCAGGAAGGTCTACTGTCACCTGTCTGTCAAACCTTCCCGGCCTTAATAGTGCGGGATCTAACATATCAGGCCTATTTGTAGCCGCCACTACAAGAATATTTATATCATTATCGCTTTTTATGCCATCCATCTCAACAAGAAGCTGGTTTAGTGTCTGATCGTACTCATGGTGACTTTCGTTTGTACCTCTTTTTGCCCCAAGTATGTCTATTTCATCTATAAAAATTATCGCGCTATTTTTTTGTTCCTTTTTCGCCAATGCTTTTGCTGATTCAAAAAGCTTTCTGACCCTCTGTGCACCGACACCTGCGTACATCTCTATAAATTCACTGCCAGATGTAGCTACATAGCTAGAGTCAGTATACTTAGCAGCAGCTTTGGCAAGGAGTGTTTTGCCTGTTCCTGGAGGTCCACTTAAAAGTATTCCTTTAAGTGGCCTTATGCCCATTTTTCTAATTTTATCCCTATTTATTACAAAATCCAATGCTTCCTTTAACTCTGATATAGCTGTGTTTTGACCGCCTATGTCATCAAAAGACACGCTTGTGTCAGGGTTTACTACTTTTCCTGACGAGCTTATAAGCCCTCTGCTTTCTAACAAGAAGCTTAAAGCAAAAATCATCATTCCTACTATCACAATAGGAGTTATATCGATGCCCAATATAGCAGCAAAAATCACTAAAGCAATTGAAATACCGATGAGTATTTCTTTAACCATCTGTTACATCCCCCTTTGTATTGCGCGGTATAATCTTGTACAAATAATTTTGACCATCATATATACTTAAATATATATTGCTTTCATCAATATAAACATTGGTCTTCGCACCTTTTTCAATGCCATTTTTGTCAATAATCTTGCTCATATCTATATAATCGCCATTTTGAATGGCCTGATATATGGCAAACTGATCCTCGTAAAATAGATTGTCTAATTTGTCATTAGAATTGTCACCTATCTTTATATCAATTTTAACCGGATATTTCTCAACTATTTTTTCAATATCCTTATACGCTGTCATAAGGTTGTCTACCTTTTTAAGCTTGATACTTGCCGTATAGCCGCTGTTTCCAATGCTTACATCTGCAGATTGAACATTATTGGAAGACTTTATGTCATTGGCTATCTTCTCCGGCAATATGCGGTTCTGATATAAATTAAATCCTCCTAAAAGCACACCCAACGCCAACGTCACCGTTATTATGACTACCTGCCATTTTAATTTTGAAAACATAATATACCCCCTCTCCGGCGACATGATATATCATATTATATCATAAAATATATACTCAGACAACACCATAGTATCTCATTTGACTTCCACAATTCATAAAACTATAATTAACTTAATAATATATAATTATATTACAACTTCTATTCAAAACTTAATGTTTAAAATTTACAGATACAGGAGTGAACGATCGTGAGGATAGCAGCTACAGTGACAAAAGAAGGGTTAATTTCCAAATTGCCAGATGGTCCTTATATAGTCATATATGATAAAGAGAAAAAAGATGCAGAGAAATACGAAAATCCAGGTTTTCCTCTAAAAGACGGAAGGCGAATCGCTACAGTTAATTTTCTCATAGAAAAAAACGTCGATCATGTCATCACAATACCCGAATCATTCTGCGACATATCGTATGGTAAAGCTAAAAATATCGGCATCAAATTCATAAGACTTGATGAAAGTTTGCCATTTGAAAAAGTCATCGAAAATCTTGAAACTTATTTAAATAGCGCAGCGTATGATATACCAGAACAAGAACTATTTAAGAAAAAATAAAAAATTTATAGGAGGCATTGGTAATTTCGATGCCTCCTTTTTAAATAAATTATAAGCTAATAGGCTTTACTTTTTCTGACACTTTTTTAGCCAGTTCTAAATAGTATTTTGCTTGTGGCTCGTTTATAAAAGATATAGGTAAGCCAATATCGCTTTTTTCGCGTATCTTTATGTCAATAGGAATCTTCACAAGAACTTCTGTATTAAGCTCTTTTGCAAGTCTGTCTGTTTCGCCTTCTCCAAATATATTGTACTTTTTATGGCAATCAGGGCACTCAAAGTACGACATATTTTCAGCTATTCCTATAAGCTCTATATTTACCTTCTGAGCCATATATGCAATCCTTCCTGCCACATGTGAAGCAGATGCTTGTGGGGTCGTAACAAGCAAAAATTTCTGCTCAGGTACTTTCTGCATTATTGTAAGAGGTACATCCCCAGTGCCTGGTGGCAAGTCAATTATCATATAGTCAAGTTCTCCCCAGTAAACATCATTCATAAACTGCTCAAGGACGCCTCCTAAAAGCGGCCCTCTCCATATAAGCGGCGTATCTTCATCAGCGAAATTGCCCATTGAAATGACCTTAATGCCGTACTTCTCTATCGGCAGTATCGTGTTTTCATCTAATGCATAGGGCCTTTCGCCAACTATGCCTAATAAGCGAGGTATGCTGAAACCTAAAACATCAGCATCAATTAAGCCAACTTTGTAGCCTAACTTTCCTAAAGCAACAGCAAGATTTGCAGAAACCGTAGACTTGCCAACGCCGCCTTTGCCGCTTCCAATCGCGATAACACGGGTCTTTTCGAATACAGGCACTTTCCCTTGATTCATGCTATTTGCAAGCTTTTGCCTTTCTTCTTCTGTCATGGCTCCCATGTTGACGACCACATCATCAACACCATCTAAGCTTTTAAGCTTATTTATGACATCTTCCTTTATGGTGTTTTGAAGCGGGCAGCCTTTGATCGTCAATTTTATGTCAACTGTGACTGTGCTGCCATCTATATTGATATTATCAACCATATTAAGGTCGACGATGCTTCTTCCTATTTCAGGATCAAAAACATCTTTTAGTACATTTAAAATTTGTTCTTTTGTAATCAACTGTATACCCCCTAATGGTATTTTATTTTTTAACACTTAATATTATAATATACAATCCCAATAAATAGAATACCTATGAAACAAAATTTTTATCATATGTCATATTTAAAATTCATCTTAATGTGGTGAAAACAATTACCAAATTAACGATGAAATTTTTGTTAAATCGGTTGATTGAATAAAATTAGCTCTTAATATATTATTAAAATAAATACAAGTAAGGGGGGATAAGTGTATGAAGGAGTTTCAAATTTCTTTAAATTCAATTGATAAGGTCAAAAATTTTGTAGAGAAGATGTCAAAATACCCTTTTGATATTGACATTGTATCAGGTCGCTATGTCATAGACGCAAAGTCCATAATGGGGATTTTCAGTCTAAACCTCGAAAACTTGCTTACGGTTATACCACACACAGACGATGAAGAAGCACTATCTAAGTTTTCCGATGACATAAAAGAATACATGAAGTAAAAATAAATTTAAAAGCGTAGACTATCTACGCTTTCACTTTTATATTATTGGCGGCGGTGTAGAGCCTTTTGGTATCGCTATTTGTCCCGTCATTGCATCAATGTGCATCAACCAGTACCCCATATCACCAGCACTTCTCATATTTTCCTTTAACGGACACCAATACACAAATCCTGTCATGCCTCCAAAAGGTTGATCAGAAAGTGTAAATAACCCTGGCATACCGTAGACGATGTATTTAAGCTTTCCATTTTCGTCATTTACAAATCCTACTAAATAATGATCGTAGAAGCCATTCCTATATCCCGTATTTATCCTCCACCATCTGTAACCTTCCAGATTATTTTCAAATGGATGAACTTCATCAAGGTAATTCACAATATTATTTACATACTCTTTTAAATATTTTACATAACCGCTGTTTTCCTGTTCATAAACATCGCTTTTAGTTATTGTATCATCGCTTTGATGCTCCGGTTGAACGCTTGTATTCCCTTCATCATCTGAATTAACATCACCCGTCTCCTCTATATTGTCAATTTGTCCATTTTCCACATCTTTTTCAGGCTCAACTTGAATTTCCACTTCTTCTTCGTGGTATTCCTCGTCATTGTACTGTTGCAATGTTGTGTAGCTATCTACACTTTCTTTTTGACTTTCACCTAAATCCTCAATAAAATGAATCTCGCTTTTATCTTTTTCAATATTCTCTATGTTTTTCATAAGCTTCTTATAAGTGGCTTTCCAGTTAAATCTGGACTTGTCTATGACGCCAGACAATGGAATCAGCCTCTGTTGTCCATTATCTGCTTCTACTAATGCTACAGCAAGATCATCAAACTTCACACCCTTATCAAGCACATCGTCTGTATTAAAAGACCATTCTGCACCGCCTCTGCCTTTGTCGTCTACCCTTATTGCCCCAAACTCAACTAATTTAGGGCTCTCTCCGATTTTTAAAAATTTTACCGTGTAAGAATAATTAGGATCGAGATTTTGAAGTGATGCTGTAATTCGGCCCCTTCCGTTCATAGTTTCTATTTTAAGGTACCCTGATATTTCCTTGTCCTTTAAAAGCGACGCTCCCCTCTCGTCAGGTTCCAGCATTATATACATGCGCTTATAAATATCCTTCCTTAAAGGCATTTTATATCCCCCTTATTTCAAATATATTTTAGCAATATATATTATGAAACAGGGGGATTTAATATTACATCTTCATATCATAAATGGTGTTTGCAAGCTCAGCAAACTTTTCTATTGAAAGAGTCTCTCCTCTTTGTTTTAAGTCTATGCCACATTTTGTCAAGGCATCTGCAATTATTGATTGATCAATGCTAAGGGATTTTAAAGAATTTGTTATTACTTTTCTTCTCTGTCCAAATGATGATTTTACTATTCTAAAAAAAAGTTTTTCGTCTTTCACAAATACAGATGGCTTATCAAGGACATGTAATTTTATAAGCGATGAACTTACTTTTGGCTTAGGTGAAAATACTTCCGGAGGAAGATTTAACAGTATCTCCGGCTTTGAGTAATAGTTTACTGCTACTGTCAATACGCCATAATCTTTGCCACCTGGCTTTGCACATATCCTCTCCGCCACCTCTTTCTGCACCATTATAGTTATGTCTTTCATCAAGCGGGACTCTAAAAGTTTCATTATTATAGGTGATGTTATGTAATAAGGCAGGTTTGCAACGACTTTACACTTTTCCCCTCCAAAATACGCATCTACGGTTTCTCTTAAATCAACTTTCATTATATCGTCATTTAATACGATTAGATTATCACGTCCTTTAAAATCTGCCTTAAGTATTTCATAAGCTTCTTTGTCTATCTCATAAGACACTACCATATTAGCCTTCTCTAATATTTTTCTGGTCAAAGTACCTAAACCTGCGCCTATTTCTATCACATTATCATTTTTTGTTATGCCTGATAAATCAACTATTTTTGATAGTATGCCTTCATCAAAAATAAAGTTTTGTCCAAGTCTTTTCTTTGTATTGAATCCTTTTACTTTCATCATCATCCAACCTCGCTTTTTTTCAAAAAACAAGACAGGTTAAACCTGTCTACTTAAGTATATAAACTCTAACAGTTCGTCTTCCCCAATTACACGCTTCTCTATACGATGTAAAGAACAAATCGATGATATTGCCTTTTATCGCTTCCCCAATATCTGCTGCAACCCCAGGACCATACCCCTCAACATAAAGTCTTGTACCTAAAGGTATTACTCTCGGGTCAACCGCAATGATACCACGCCCGACTGTAGCACCAGAATACGTTAGGGATCCAGGCGGTGCATCATACCCTGTCGCATCCATTATTTTCATCTCTCTATATCTGTAGGTTTCTCCCCTTGACGTAGTCAAAAGCCCCAATGTGCCTACCTGCACTATCTTTGTTATGGGATTTTGTACTACGACATCTTTTATAACTTGCCTTGATACTTCTTTCCCATCTTCATATGTAATTTTTATCGTCTTTTCTCGCTTTCCGTTTTGACCTTCTTGCACAACTAAAGTCTGACCTCTTATCATATTGTCATTTTGGATTGTTTGAACGTTAAAAGCTATATCTTCATCTTGAGTTATTACTTTTTCATTTACTCTGGTAATTGTGACATTCATTCCACTATATGTTTTGCTATCTAAAGGAGTGCTAATTTTATCGATGGGACTTAGTATGATTTTTCCTTGAGCTAATACATCTTTTAATGTTGGTTTTACTGTGTATATTGTAATATCTTTTCCATCAACGTGAATTACCATGGGGTAGGCTCTTTTAATGCTAACTTTCATTCCATTTTTCAGCTTCGAATCTATCGATGGTGTAACTTCGTCTTCTTTTCTAAGCTTTATATTTTTCTCCGCCAATAAGTCTTTTACACTGCTTTTAAAAGTGGTCACAGCAACTGTTTTTCCGTTATCTGTGATTGTCACCTGTTTTTTCAAGTTAACGTATACAGTTGTACCTACTAACAAAATGACCAATGCAGCCAATATCAGAATTCCAACCGGTTTTTTGATAAGCTCAGTAAATGCACCCGGCCAAATTCTTCGGTTGCTTGCATCCATTACATAACCTCCTCATTTTTATTGGGAAGACTTTTTATAATTTTAATATAACATATTATTTTTGTCAAATTCATTTCATAATATTTATCTCCACTTCCATAATAAGTTATCACTTATATTATCTACTACATTATTATATTATATACATGAAAATATTATGTTTCTTTTAAAAGAAATACGCCCTTACGGGCGCATCATCTGCATCATTTGTGTCATTATCATGTATGCCATTGAAACATGATTGTAAGCATCCATAAACATTCTCATATGCTCAGGAGGGCACTGCATTGGTGGCATCATTCCCGGCATTCCTGGCATTGGATAAGGCATTGGTCCCATTGGTGACTCGGAAGGGCACGGCATCGTAGGCATACCGCCCATTGGCGGTTGCATAGGACCCAAATACGGTTCTGGATTTACAGGTGGAACATTCATGGGATTTTCATTTACATTTTCTCTATCCATCTTTCAATTTTCCTCCTTTTTTGAAATATCCATTTCAATACAGTATATGTTCCACCTTTTAAATTGCTATAAATTACTTGGACTTATTTTAAATAGCTCTAAGGCGTTAGATGCTGTTATATCACAAACCTCATCAAATGTCATATTCTTTATTTCAGCAATCTTTTGTGCCACGTATTTTACATTAGTAGGCTCATTTCTTTTACCTCTATAAGGCATAGGTGTCAAATATGGGCTATCTGTCTCAATAAGCAATTTTTCTATTGGTATTTTCATAGCCACATCAACAGCCCTTTTTGCATTTTTAAATGTAACTGGTCCTCCTAATGAAATGTAGAAGTTCATCTCAATCAACTGAAATGCCATCTCGCTGCTACCAGAATAGCTGTGAAAAGCCCCTCTTAAACTGCTTGTCCATTCTTTTTTAACAATATCAAGCACATCGCCATGTGCATCCCTGTCGTGGATTACAATAGGCAAATTATATTTCTTTGCAAGCCTTATCTGTTCTATGAAGCACTGCTTTTGGTATTCAACTGGCGGATCGCCGTAATAATAGTCAAGTCCTATCTCTCCTATAGCAACAACTTTTTCTTGTGATAACAATTCCTCAATAACACCAATGTCGTTTATTTCTTTTTGCGAATACTCAGGGTGAATTCCAATGGCGGCATATATAAAATCGTTACTTTTAGCAAGCTCAATCGATTTTTTTGATGCCTCAATGCTGGATCCTACATTTATCAATAATGTAAGCTCATCTTTACATCTTTTTATAACATTTTCCCTATCTTCATCATACTTTTCATCTTCCAGGTGTGCATGTGAATCTATAATCATAAAATCAACTCCTAATCAACGATATAATCTGCAACGTCCTTTTTATTTTAACACATTTTATCAACGGAAAAATAATAATAATCTTATAAAAAAGAGATTTCACATCAAAATTCCAGTAAAAAATTTGTTTTTACAAGAATTTTTATATTTTACATCCAGTTGAATATATGGTAATAACAAATTCCTTGGATGCCCAAAATAGTTACACCTTCCCATTACCCCATGAATTTTAATAATGAATTTGCAGTTTTATTTTTAAGTTACATCTTCACAAACAGTGGGTTACTCCATCCAGTTTCTATTATAAATATCTCATCTTTTATATCTTCAATAATATCTATTTGAAGCATATGCTTTTCCCTAAAATTGAGCTATGTATCTCCTCTATAAATTTTATAAACCTTACTTCTATGTCGGAATTAGGCATTTGAAAATTGTCTTCGTCCCAGGCCTTTATTTTAATATAATTGTTACTTTTTTTCTTAAAAGTCCATTCTTTATCTGCTTCTCGACACTTGAATAAACCAAGTACATCCTTAACTATATTAAGTCTTTCATCTTTAACCCTTACTACTGCATCCATCCCTATTGATAATACTTCTTTAATCCAAGTAGATTTGCAATATAATGCATCAGCTACTATAATGTCTGCAAAATGATGAAATTCTTTATGCAATTTTCTAATTAGACGCTTGCCTGCTGTGATTTCTCCTTCGTCTTTATCTGAAGCATCTCTTTTTGGTTCAAGCATTTCCTGACCTATGATAAGATGTGGATCAGAACCTACAGTTGCACATATTACTGACCTATGAAAGTAATGAGTAATCCCGTCCTTTTGGACTCGTGTAAGACAATTATCACAGCACTTATTAGTGCTTTCAAATAACTCTACACCATCTATTGCAACAACTTTTAGTCCATCTATAGTTCCTTTTCTAAAAACCTTATTTTTTGTACTTGTCTTGATTATACTATTATTAAGTTCATTTAAGCCATCTAAATCAAAATTACTTAAAACACGCCTAATAGTGTCAATACGAGGAATTTTAGTCTTTTTAGGTAATACTTTTTTAAATTTACCTTTTTTAAGCCAATGTTCCAACCTATTAAAACTCCTTATTTGAAGCATAAATCCAAATAATACTACAAAGGTAACTGTTGAAATTTTTACTGAAGATTTTGCTCTTTTATCTTTTAGGGTATTGATTTTTTCTCCAAGATGGTATATCTTAGAGAAGTAAATAAGCATTTGTTTTAAATAACTTTTGTTCATTTTATCAGCATCCTTTCTATTTAGGTTTTCGCAAAACATATTATAGAAAGGATGCTTTTATTTTGCAAATTTTTTTCTTTCAATTCCCAGTAAAAAACGGAAAATCACATATTTCTAGCTGCTCTTAGTTAAATTATATAAATCAACGTGTTTATCACTCTATAAATTTTTAAATGCGAAATCTCTGACTATTTACTTCGTTTTTTTACGTTACAACAAAATCGTAGGCTTTCTTCAAAACCTACGATCTTATCTACAATTTGATGGGACTTTTTCAGTGCCCTCGGAATCACCCCGCCTTCTTTTTATTTTACCTTCGCACCGCTACCCGAATAGACATCCTTTTTATAGATCTATTTTTTTGTCAATAAGATACGATGTCAGAGTGAATAAACCTATATATACAAGTGTTTGGAAAACAAAGCTTGCTACATTTATCGGGAAAACCGCAAAAGACAAAGCAAAATTATCGCTTCTTTGTGCAATTCCTGAAAATAGATTTATATTTAAATTGTATGGAAATAAATTAATGAGAAGACCATTAATTTTACCGATTACATAGAAAATAATCAGAAATAGAACTATTGACAAAACTTTACCAGATTTTTTGTTATAAAACGCTATCTTGCTGATTGTGATAGAAAAATACGACAAAATCAATAAAGCAATAAAACTCAATAAAGTAGATATAAATATATAAAGTATAAAAATTTTATGTTGAAGTACTGCATCTATAAACACTTTAGCTTCATTCACATATAATAGATTTATAAATGCCATCACTCCAGATACTGTTATAAACAATGTGAATTCAATGATCGATATAATTAGCTTTGAAAAAGCTATGTCAAAACCTCTTTGTGGCAGTGTAAACAAAAGATATCCTGTATTGCCGTACATATCTCTCTGATACAACATCACTCCTGATATAAGCACGGCTACAAAGCAGGCAAATCCAGCCATAAAAGATACAACGAGTGGCAAGCCATGTGACCATGTATTATTTTTTGCTATAAAGTATATATTCAATAAAATCAAGGCAGCCAAAAATCCAAGATAATATTTATACCTTCCTAAAAACTCATACTTTATTAGTTTAATCATTATTCATACACCTCCCTGAAGATTTCATCAATAGATTTATTTCTTTCCATCCTTAATTCTTCGGCATTTCCTTTTAAAATAATTTCACCATCTGAGATAAATGCCACATCGTCAAAAAGCCTTTCAATATCTCTTACAAGGTGTGTAGATATAATCATTGAACTATCTTCGCGGATATTATCAATTATTGCGTCAATTATCTTTTCCCTTGTATTAGGATCTATTCCCCCAAGTGGTTCATCAAAAATATATAGTTTCGCATTTCTTGAAAGCACAAGTGTGAGATGCAATTTTTCAAGCATTCCTTTTGAAAGTGACGTTACTTTATCATTTTCATTCAGCATCATAAAATCCAGCAATCTTTTTGACTTTTCAATGTCAAAATCTGCGTAAAAATCTTTGAAGAAATTTATCGCATCTCTAATCTTCATCCATCTATAAAGATAATTTATATCAGGTAGATACGATACAATTGATTTTGTATAGATACCTGGTTCCTGACCGTCAATTAATATTTCACCAGATGTGGGCCTTAATATGCCTGCTGCAATCTTTATAAATGTCGTTTTTCCACTGCCGTTAGGACCTAAAAGGCCTAATATTTTACCTTCTTCCAACTCAATATTAATTCCTTTTAATGCCTTTTTGCTGTAATAATTTTTAGTAAGGTTTGCCGTTTTTAAAATTAACCCCATCAGTTGACCTCCTCTTTAAGATATTCCTTAATAATTTCGAGTATTTCATTTGAATTGAATCCTAAGCTTCTCATCCCTGTTACAAATGACTCAACTATCTCTTTCGCCATTTCTCTTTTTAATGATGCAAGCTTTTCGGTATTTTCGGTTATAAATGTTCCCATGCCTCTTTGTGTATATGTGACGTTTTCCCTTTCAAGTTCTTGATAAGCTCTTTGAACAGTATTTGGATTCACTTTAAGGCTTTCGGCCATCTCTCTTACAGAAGGCAATTTATCTCCTCCATTTAATTTTTTTGTGACTATGTCCCTCTTTATCATATCCATAATCTGGATATAAATAGGCATTTTTTCATTGAATTCGACTTTCATGTTTCACCTCCATCATATTATCATAGTGCACTAATTACATAGTACACTATGATAGCAAAAATGTCAATTTTTTTAAAAATTTATTGTAAGGTAAAAAGCACATAAAAAAATAAGAGGGGCCTATGCCCTCCTATTTTACCTTCGCACCGCTTTCTATGTCTTTATCTAAAGTTACAACAGTCAATTTGCCTTCGTTTGATGCCGCCAAAATCATTCCGTATGATTCTATGCCTCTTAATTTTTTAGGCTCCAGATTTGCAACGAGGACGAGTTTTTTGCCTACAAGCTCTTCTATCTTGTAATGCAGCGCAAGTCCTGATACAACTTGCCTTACCTCATCGCCTACTTTAAGCTTAAGCTTTAATAATTTGTCGGCGCCTTCTACTTTTTCCGCTTCTAATACTTCTGCAACTCTCAAATCAATTTTTGCAAAATCGTCTATTTTGATGTAATTTGTCTCTTCCTTAGCTTCTACTTTATTAGAAGTCTTTTCAGCTTCTTTAAGCTCCTTTTCTACATCGATCCTTGGGAAAATATTCTCACCTCTTTTAACTTTTGTGCCTGATTTCAGTAAGCCGAATTTAAGGCTATCCCATGTCCTTAAATCATCGTCAATCCCAAGCTGTTCATATATCTTGATAGGCGTATTTGGCATAAATGGCGTTATTAAAATCGCGACAAACCTCAGTGATTCTACAAGGTTATAAAGAACAGTTTTAAGCCTTCCTTTTTTACTTTCATCTTTTGCCAATACCCATGGCATCGTCTCGTCAATGTACTTATTGGCGCGACCCACAAGCTTCCAGATTTCCGCAAGAGCATTTGAAAACTGCAGCTTATCCATATAGCTTTCAACAACTTTTGGTAAGTTATTTGCGATAGATATTAACTCATCATCAACGTCATCTTTATCCGATACTTCTGGCACTACACCGTCAAAGTATTTTTCTACCATCGTTACAGTCCTGCTTAAAAGATTGCCAAAATCATTGGCAAGGTCAGAGTTTATCCTGGAAATCAAGGCTTCATTTGAGAATACGCCATCTGCTCCAAACGGAACTTCTCTTAAAAGAAAATACCTTATGGCATCTACGCCGTATTTTGACACAAGTTCTTTCGGGTCAACCACATTGCCCTTTGACTTTGACATCTTGCCGCCTTCTAATATAAGCCAACCATGGCCAAACACTTTCTTAGGGAGAGGCAAATCCAGCGCCATAAGCATTGCAGGCCATATAATGGTGTGGAATCTTACGATTTCCTTTCCAACAAGGTGCACATCTGCCGGCCAGTACTTTTTAAAATCTTCGTCATGGTCTGTAGAATAACCCAACGCAGTTATATAGTTGGAAAGGGCATCAATCCAAACATACACAACGTGTTTTGGGTCAAACGGAACTTTTACGCCCCAGTCAAATGACGTTCTGGATACGCACAAGTCCTCAAGACCTGACTTTATAAAGCTTACCATCTCATTTAACCTTGATTCAGGCTGTATAAAGTCTGGGTGCTCCTCGTAATATTTAAGAAGTTTGTCTGCGTAATTTGAAAGCTTAAAGAAATAACTTTCCTCTTTCACAAGCTCTACAGGTCTGCCACAGTCAGGGCAGTTTCCATCGACAAGCTGTTTCTCAGTCCAAAACGTCTCACAAGGTGTGCAGTACCAACCCTCGTATTCGCTTTTGTATATGTCCCCTTTTTCATAAAGCTTTGTAAATATCTTTTGTACAATCTCTTCATGCTGCTTGTCCGTTGTCCTTATAAACTTGTCATTGCTTATGTCCATAGTATTCCACAAATCTTTTATCCATGCCACAATTTCATCCACATACTGTTTAGGTGTAACGCCTTTTTCCTTTGCCTTTCTCTGTATCTTTTGACCGTGTTCGTCTGTTCCTGTCAAAAACATCACATCATAGCCTGTAAGCCTTTTGAAGCGAGCCATCGCATCTGCAGCAACAGTCGTATAAGAATGACCTATATGTAGCTTATCGCTTGGATAATATATAGGTGTTGTAATGTAAAAAGTCTTCGCCATAAAAATCCTCCTCATCTAAATTTATTTTAAGGCGTAAAAAAACCCGCCTCCCATTAAGGGGCGAGTTTGATCGCGCTACCACCCTTTTCACATACGCCTCACGGCCGTATGCCTCATAAAGTGCTGTCACACTCCTACTCTGTAACGGGAAATCCCGCCAAAGCCTACTTAATTTCAGCTTTGAAGCTCAAGGTCCATGTTCAAAAGTTCATTCCCTACTGGCTTTCACCTTAACCCAGCTCTCTTTAAGAGAAATTCCTTTCTACTCTTCCCTTCATTGCCTTTTTATATATTATTTACATCATTACATAATAATATACTTTACCGCAAATGTATTGTCAACTATATTTTCTCCATCTTCATTCTTTCCTCTACAAATTTTACTGCGTCTTCTCTGCTTTCTATTTCACCGTAAAATTGATTCTTTCTCAATTCGTATAGTATTTGATTTAAAAGCTTATAATCTTTAAGATCGAAATTGACTATTATATCAAGCGGCGTAAGAAGTGGTGTCTTCGTCTTTTCAAAGTCCATGTACCTTCTTAATAGCTTTGTTATAAAATTCCTATAGCATGAAGCTTCATTCAACCTGCCTTGTCCTTTCATAGACGAAGTAATATCAGCTAACGACAAAAGCAAACACCCTATAGCATTTTCTTCAAGGTCAGAAAAAAACTTAAACAATGCTTTGTTTCCAGTCCCATCTATGTAAAGTAAAAATGGATTTACGTGGTACAAAACCATCTTCTTTATCAGAGATGCTTCTTTTTTCGCCAGTTTTAATCTCTTAGCTATATCTGCAACAATTTTTTCTCCTTTTACATCATGATTGTAAAACTGAAGCCTATTATCAGAATCTATGTAAATAGCATCTTTTTTGCCGATTTCATGAAACATTGCAGCAAGTTTCAATACATCTTTTAGCTTGTTTCCTGAGGAAAGATCTTTATCAAGGTACTTTTTGACCAAATTTTCTATATCTGAAGGAAATCTGAGCTCATTTACAATTGTTTCATATTCTTCTATCGTCTTTATGGAATGATGCCATGAGTCCAAAACCTGATAATAACACTTGCCTATCTCTTTCATCTCAGCTATCTCAGGAAAAAGCGCATCGATTAACCCCAGCTCGTCCATCATTTGTAAGTATTTAAATGACTCCTTTGACTTAAGTATAGAATATATTTCACTCATGATCCTTTCTGAAGAAACGTTCTTAATCAAATCGGCTTTTTCTCTTATAAGATTTTTGGAATCCTCATCTATAGAAAAATTGTATTTGGCTGCAAATCTAATAGCTCTAAGCATCCTTAAAGGGTCATCATCGAAGGAACTTTTCCCTACGCATTTTATCTTCTTTTCTCTTAAATCCTTTAACCCTCCTAAAGGATCTACTATCAAGTCTACATCAAAAAAATCATTTAGCCTTATTGCCATCGCATTTATCGTAAAGTCCCTATGAATCAAATCTTCATCTATATTTTCCCCTCTAATTTGCGTGAAATCCAGCACTACATTTTCATATACGACTCTATATGTACCTCTGTCCTCTGCATAAGGCACATAAGAACCTTTTAGCTTATCACATACAAGCTTTGAAACCGAAGCAGCATCACCCAATACAGCAAAATCATAATCGCTTATATTTACATTTAGTATTCTGTCTCTTATGGTTCCTCCTACAATATAGACTTTTTCGGCCTCATCAGATAGTATGCGCTTTAACCTGTTTATCAATATCCCCATATCATGTAAACTCCTCGTTTTTATATTACTGTCTTTAGTATATCAGATTTGAAGTTTCAAAAAAACAATCTGCTGTAAAAAACAGATGACAGTATTGCAGCGATATCAGCAGCAATGCCTGCTATTATGGAATGTCTCATCTTTTTAACTCCAACAGATCCAAAATAAACCGATAAAACGTAAAACGTAGTCTCTGTAGAGCCATACATAACAGAAGCAAGTCTGGCTGTAAACGAATCAGGCCCATGAGATTTAATAAGTTCTGTCACTATGCCTAATGCACCGCTTCCAGATAGAGGCCTTATGAGAGCCAATGGCACTACATCTGACGGCATTCCAATTGTTGCAGTAAGCGGTGAAATCCACTTTGCAAAGATATCTAAAGTTCCGGATGCTCTCAGGACTCCCACTGCCACCAACATTGCCAGCAAAGCAGGAAATATTTTTATTATCGTATTAATGCCTTCTTTTGCACCATCTAAAAAGACTTCATAAATTTTTACATGATTAATTAAACCATATACAGGAATCAAAAACATGATAGCTGGAATTATAAACTCGGAAATTGATTTAAGCAAAAATATCACTCCTTAAAAAGTGATGATTTTTCAAGTGATTTCACGACCACAAGGCCTACGGTTAAAGCTGTAATGCTGGATAAAAGTCCAGCCAACACAAAATCCGCTGGATTTTTCGCACCTAAAGAAGCCCTTAATCCTATCATAACAGCAGGAAGAAGCTGCACTGATGCAGTATTTATAACGAGAAATGTGCACATGGAATTAGATGCAACATCCTTTTTATTTAATTCTTGAAGGTATTCCATCGCTTTTATTCCAAAAGGCGTAGCCGCATTTCCTAATCCCAACATATTTGCTGATATATTCATTATCATAGCACCAATAGCAGGATGATCTTTTGGTATCTCAGGGAATAGTTTTACTATGACTGGCTTTAAAACTTTTGCCAATGCATCCATAAGTCCAGATTTTTCAGCTATCTGCATTATACCTAACCATAAAGACATGATGCCTACGAGTCCTATTGATATTGTAACAGCCGACTCAGATGAATCTATTATAGCTTTTGATACCTCCCCCATCCTACCATTTATCATGCCGACAATTACACCTGTACCAATCATGAAGATCCATATATAATTTATCAATTTTATCTCCCCCATCCCATAAAAATTTATGTTATTTTTAAAAAAAAATGCCATTAAACTATTGACTTATTTTTCAAAACTTGGTATTATTAGAATGCAAAGAATTTGTCGAATTTTGTAGTTTTAGGAGGGGAGAGATATGTTGAAATCCACAGGAATTGTAAGAAAAGTGGATGAGTTAGGAAGAGTCGTCATTCCTATCGAACTTAGAAGGACTCTGAATATTGCAGAAAGAGACGCTTTAGAAATCTACGTGGATGGCGAGCAGATTGTACTTAAAAAGTACGAGCCTGCATGTATTTTCTGCGGCAATGCAGAAAATGTCGTCAATTACAAAGGCAAAAATATCTGCAAGACATGCCTCGATGACATTAAAAAAAGCGAATAATATTAAAAAATAATAGAAGTTTTACTTCTATTATTTTTTTACTCTGTTACTTCATTTTTATCGTAAGGCTCTATATGAACAATGACTTCTGTAACACCAGGTATTTCCTTTTTTAATTTTTCTTCCAACTGATCAGCTATATAATGAGCATCTTTTATATTTTCACTCGGGTCAACCATTATATGCATGTCTATATTTATGTCGTCTTCTCTACCTCTGCTTCTTATTTGATGGCATGAAAGCACACCTTTTACGGATAAAGCGATGTCGCGGATTTTTTCTGAATCTATGACAATCCTATCGCACAAAATGTCGGAGCTGTGCTTTATTATTTCAATACCTGCTTTTACGATGAATATCGATATTGCTATAGACATCAGCGGATCGATGTATGGCGGTATTCCAAGTTTTAATGCAATAAGTGTTATAAGAACAGAGACAGACACGTAGATGTCGCTTTTTGTGTGAAGTGAATCAGATACAAGTATGTCGCTTTTTAAATTTACTCCTTGCCTGTACTCGTAAGCAAATACAAATATGTTAAGCAATAATGTAGTAATCATTATTATGAAGCTGTCTAACGTGATTTTTGGTTCTACAGGATTTAAAAGCCTGCCATAAGCTTCTTTTAGTATAGTATAACTTACTACAAATAGCATCACAGATATAAAAATTGACGAAAACGTCTCAAATTTTTTATGCCCATAAGGATGTTCTTCATCCTGCGGTTTTGACGCCAAATATATGCCTACAAGGCCTACTATATTACCTGAACTGTCTGATAATGAATGAAACCCATCAGCCACCATACTGGCGCTTTTTATATGCAAGCCGTACAAAAGTTTAGCTAACGCCACAGCTATATTTATAAAAAGTATAAGTATCAAAACATTCTTTATCTTTTTAAATGAATTCATCGTAAAACCCCTTTGTATCAATTGATAATTTTTAATATAATACATATTATATGCTTAAACTAAAAATTATGCAATATATTAAGATATTTTTATAGCCGAAATTATTGATTATCATTATCAATTGATACTGATAGGCGAAATCGAATTACGATTCATCCTTCAATGCGAGCTTGTAAATTTCGCTTTTTGGTATTTTTAATTGTTTAGCCGTCAATTTAATCGCTTCTTTCTTATCCATGCCGCATTCAATGTATTTTCTGAGAAGCTCCTTTGGTTCCATCGCAACTTGATTTTTCCCACCTTCTATAAGGACCACAATTTCTCCTTTTACATCATCTCCTAATTTTAATAGAACCTCATCTACCGTTCCCCTTATATACTCTTCGTGCACTTTTGTAAGCTCTCTTGCTATTACAACCTTTCTGCCTTCTATGTATGGCTTTAATTCTTCCAACGTCCTGACAATTCTATGAGGCGCCTCATAAATGATAACCGTTCTCTTTTCTCTCCCTATCTCATCCAAAGCGCTTTCTCTCTCGCTTTTCTTTGTTGGCAAAAATCCTAAGAAAACAAACTTCTTTGTGTCAAGCCCAGAGCCTACTAATGCCGTTGTTATTGCTGTAGCGCCGGGAAGCGATACTACATTTATCTTATCTTCTAAGCAAAGTTTTACAAGGTCTTCCCCAGGGTCAGATATGCCCGGTGTACCAGCATCAGTAACCAGCGCTACATTCTTCCCAGCCTTTAAATCTATTAAAAGTTTTTCGCCTCTTGAAGCTTTGTTATGCTCATGGTAGCTTACTACGGTTTTTTTTATGTCGTAATGATTCAAAAGTTTTAAAGTCTGCCTCGTGTCTTCAGCAGCAATTATGTCCACTTCTTTAAGCACCTTTAAAACTCTTAAGGTTATGTCTTCCAAGTTTCCAATTGGTGTTGGGCACAAATACAATCTTCCAGACATGTTATTCCTCCTCTATCGAAGTTTTCCCGTATATACTTAAAAGTTCTTTTGTATATCCTCCATTTTCTTCGTAGACATAGAGAGGCGGCATTATTACAACACCACTTTTTGCGCCTTTCTTTGCCTCCACCAAGACTAAATTCGGCTTTTCCCCAATATGTGGATGGATGAACCTTATTTTTTTAGGTTCTAAGTTGCAAATCCGCAAATTATAAACAATATCCACAATCCTATCCACTCTATGCACTAAAAAAAACTTGCCTCCAAACTTCAAAAGCCTTGACGCAACCTTTATAAAATCGTCAAGCCCGCCATTTAACTCGTATCGCGATATGTTTTCACTTTCGCTATTTTTGTCAAATCCTGTCTTGTGCCGCATGTACGGAGGATTGGATGTAACAATATCATATTTTTCAATCCCCAATTTATCCACAACATTTCGAATATCATCGTTTATTATGTCTATTCTACCTTCAAAATTATTGAGATATACATTTCTTATAGCAATATTGGCAACTTCACTTTGTATTTCAACACCTACAATACGTGTATCTCTCGATTTTCCTGCTATCAAAATCGGTATGATTCCTGTTCCGCACCCTAAATCTACAATCTTATCTCCTCTTTTTGTGTATACAAAATTGGAAAGCAGCACAGCATCCATTCCAAATTTAAACATGTCTTCCCTCTGTATGAGCTTAAGCCCATTCAAATTCAAATCGTCAATTCTCTCACCATTTTTTAGCATATTACCACCTCGTTACAAATAATTTTACCATATCAATAAATTAATATAAATCGTATTGAAAAATAGATATAAGCAAAGTATACTATATAAAGAGTTTATGCATAGGGAGGAATGTGTTGGTGACGCATCCATTATTAGTACCACATGTATCATCAGAAATAGGAACTTTAAAAGCAGTCGTATTGCACAGACCTGGAAAGGAATTAGAAAGACTTACGCCTCAAAATTTAGCAGAACTGCTTTTTGATGATATTCCATGGGTTAGAAAGATTCAAGAGGAACATGATGAATTTGCCAAAGTATTAAAAGATAACGGTATAACTGTTTTGTACGTAAAAGACCTTCTTCAGGATGTATTAAAAGATGAAGCTATAAAAGAACAATTTATAATAGATCTTCTGAAGATAAATGGCATAACAAATACCGAAACAGAAAGCTACCTTAAAGATTACCTTATGGATTTACGCTGCAATGATATTGCTGAAATTGCCATAAGCGGACTTGAAAAAGGCGATATTGACAATATCATCCCAAAAGGCCTGGCTGAATTCATCTACGAAGAACACTATTTTTACATTAAGCCTGTCCCAAATATGTATTTTACCAGAGATCCCGGTGCAATGATAGATGGAGGATTTATGATAAGCTCCATGAAGTCTGCGGCGAGAAAGCCTGAAACGCTCATAATGAAATACATATACAAAAACCACGATATTTTCAAGAAAAATAACGTTCCATGTTGGTACGACAACACTTACTTTCACTCTTTAGAAGGCGGAGATGTGCTTATATTAAGCGACAAGGTAATAGCAGTAGGATGCGGCGAAAGGACTACGCCACAAGCAATAGAAAGACTTGCCCGCAATCTTTTTGAAGGCAATTCAACAGTAGAACACATCCTTGTCGTCCAGATTCCCATAAACAGATCATACATGCACCTTGATACTGTATTCACCATGGTAGATAAGGAAAGGTTCGTCTTCTACCCTGGAATAAAGAAAGATCTGAGAGTTTTCAGCATAATAAAGGATGACAAAGGTTTTTCAATTCAAAAGGAAAAAGATCTCCAAGATGCATTGAAATTTGCATTAAATCTCAGAAATATTGAAATAATACCTACAGGTGGTTTTAATGCCATAACGTCAGCACGGGAGCAGTGGAACGACAGCACAAATACGCTTGCTATAGCGCCAGGCAAAGTCATCACATACTCCCGAAATGAATCATCAAATAAAATCATGAGAAAAGAAGGCATCGAGGTAATCGAGATCGAAGGTTCTGAACTATCAAGAGGCAGAGGCGGTCCAAGATGTATGAGCATGCCACTTTTGAGATATTAGAGGGTTTTACCCTCTTTTTAATAATTTCTTAACATTTATGTTGTATAATAAATAAAAAACTATAGAGGGTGTGTTTCACTTGAAGAAATTTATCACTGCTTTTATGCTTTTATTGATGACTTTGACTTTTATGCTGCCACAAAAAAGTTACGCTGATACAAGCAACAATAAAAAAGTAGTGCTTGTAATAATCGACAGGGTTAGCCTAAGCGACTATATTAAGTACGACGCAAAAAATATTCAAAAGCTAATCGACAACGGTTCAGTCGGTCTCATGAATGTCAGAAATGCTGATGGTTACGTCGATGCATCTGGGTATTTGACATTTGGAACCGGCACAAGGGCAAGTGCTCATGACATCGGTCAAATAAATCTTAATGTGAACGAAAAATATTCTTTCGGTACTGCAGGGGAAATTTACAAATTTAACACAGGATATGACTATGGAAATGCAAACATAGTAAATATAGGTATATCAAACCTTATACAAAGCAGCAAAAACGCCGACTACAAGATTACACCTGGCCTTTTAGGACAACTGCTAAAGAATAACAACATTCCTACATACGTCTTTGGAAATTCTGATATAATAACTGACAACACAATTTCATATAGAAGGTATGGGGCACTAATCGCCATGGATGAGAAAGGTACAGCATTTGGCGATGTCAGTGAAAATGTATTGAAGTACGATAGAAATAGCCCCTATTTTATTAGCACTGATTACAACAAAATCTTTGACTATTTTCAAAAATACGATAAAAATGGTGGATTCTTTGTAATTGACACTGGTGATACATCGAGAGTAGATAGCTATTCTTCCAACGTATCAGACCAATTAGCATCAAAATATGAAGAATACGCCATAAAAAACGCTGATGCATTCATAGGAAAGCTTCTAAAAAACTTGGATCCATCGAGGGATTTGCTTATAGTGGCGACGCCTTACCCTTCAAAAAGCGATATGTCTACTAACAATCTACTATCGCCAATAATAATCTATGGTCCCGGATACAACGGACTTACAACATCTATCACAACAAAAAGAGATGGAATTATTACAAATTTAGATTTGGCGCCTACAATACTTAATTATTTCGGCATAAAGGCACCTGTAGAAATGTTAGGACATCCCATAACAAACATAAAAGCCCAAGACAAAGTCAACTACTTGGAAAATCTAAACAGCAAAGTTGTATCTATCTACACTGCACGACCTATTGTCTTAAAAAGTTACGTAATTTTTCTTATCATAATTTTAATACTTTACCTTGTTACACTATTTCTAAAAATAAACTACTTAAAATACTTGAAACCTATAGTTTTAGGTGTGATGATCGTTCCTCTGTCGCTTTTGATTTTATCCCTTTTTGGACCTTTGACAGTGTATTCAAGCATGATCGCTTTGATACTGATAACAATAGCTTTACTGCTTATAATAAAACTTTTTGCTAAAGATGAACTTAATATGCTAATAGTGATAAGCCTTTTAACTGCTTTGACAATCACGGTTGACATTTTTACAGGAGCACATCTGATGAAAGGCTCTATTTTAGGATATGATGTCATAGCAGGTGCCAGATTTTACGGAATAGGCAATGAATACATGGGTGTGCTGATAGGGTCCACAATAATGGGAATCATGACATACATTCAAAAGTACGATACAAGAATAAATAAATTATTAGGCGTATTATTCTTCGCCGTAGTATTCATGTTAATGGTGCTGCCCCAATACGGTGCAAAAATTGGCGGATTTATAACAGGGTTTATGGCATTTGGCGTAACGCTTTTGCTTATGTCAGAAATCAAAATCAACTACAAAAGTTTATTGATTTTGTTCATAAGCATGGCTGTCCTTCTAACGCTTATGTTTATAGCGTCAATGTTTATGGGCACTGTAACACACATGGCGCAAACTGCTTTGATTGTTAAAAACGAAGGAATAATAGCTTTATACAAGATATTTGCCCGCAAATTAGACATGGAATTGACATTAATAAGATACACAATATGGTCATGGGTTCTAATCATAACTATAATTAGTTTATTTATCTTGTCATATAAGCCTACAGGAATACTAAAAAACATATTTAAGAAAAATAAATATATCTACTATGGCTTTTTTGGCAGCATTGTAGGAATGCTTTTTGCGTTGGCATTTAACGATGCTGGAATCGTGGCGGCTTCCACAATGTGCATATACGCATTTCCTCCAATACTGATAATGTTGGAAAGAGAAATAAAACATAATGAAATTTAGGAGATGATAAAGTGATATTGACATCATCAATTATACTTCTCATATCAATTGTGGCTGGAGTATTTGGAGCTCTCTTAGGGTTAGGAGGCGGTATAATAGTAATACCAATGCTTACACTTCTCTTAGGAGTAAACATAAAATACGCCATTGGCGCCAGCATCGTATCAGTCATTGCTACATCCAGCGGTGCTGCTGTAACGTATGTAAGAGACAAGATTACTAATATAAGGATAGGAATGTTTTTAGAGATAGCTACAACCACAGGTGCTTTGACAGGTGCTTTTATCGCAGGGCTTATAAGTTCAAAATACCTCTATATTATCTTTGGGCTTCTTCTTCTATATTCGGCATTCACTATGTTAAAAAAGCGAAATGAAGAACTTCCTGTAGGTGTAGTATCACAGCCTATAGCAAAAAAACTGAAACTAGAAGGATCTTACTACGATAAAGTCCTTAAAAAAGAGATAAAGTACAATGTCACCGGAGTAAACAAAGGATTTGGCATGATGTACATAGCAGGTGTAATATCTGGACTATTGGGTATAGGAAGCGGTATCTTCAAGGTTATGGCAATGGATCTATTTATGAGACTTCCAATGAAAGTCTCAACTGCCACCAGCAATTTTATGATTGGTGTTACTGCAGCCGCCAGTGCTGGAGTGTATCTTGTAAGAGGCGATATAGACCCAAAGATAGCTGGTCCTGTGGCACTTGGAGTACTTATAGGTGCAACAATGGGTACAAAAATCATGACAAATATGAAAAGCACAACCATAAGAAAAATATTTATACCTGTCTTAGCTTATGTTTCCATCGAAATGCTTCTTAAAGGATTGGGGGTATAGCCGTGGAAGACAGAAAAAATCAAAATGAAAAAATAGAAAATATGGAGATAATAATAAGCAAAACATTGAGAGCAGGAGTTTTATTAAGTGCTTTAATAATTCTCATCGGTTTAATTCTATTTTTTGTGACAAAAAACAGCGGTTACCCTGCAGGCGTATATCCTACTTCTATAATAGCAATAATTAAAGGGCTAATGTCTCTAAAGCCTTACGCCATAATCATGACAGGACTTTTAGTGCTGATTCTAACTCCCGTATTTCGCGTGGGAGTATCTATCATCACATTTCTTCATGAAAAAGACTATATGTACGTATACATAACATCGGCAGTGTTTATTATTCTGATATTAAGCTTTGTACTGGGCAAAGTAGAATAAAAAAATAGAGGTAAAACCTCTATTTTTTTATTCTACAAAATCACTTCCCAATATTTCTTCATAAATTTCAGAAATCTCATCTTTTTTATCGTCTTGGCTTTCTTCTATGACTACGACATCTTCTGGGTCGTACTCTTTCGTTATCTCTATTCCTTCAGCATTTTTCATCTTTACTTTAAGTTTCTTTCTTACAACATCAACCTCCGCTATCCTCATCTCTTTGTCATCGACTTTTATAAGGCTTCCTACAGAAGGCAGCTCTGATCTAACTTCTTCGTAAGTATCCTGCTCATATTTTAGGCAACACATTAATCTGCCACATAATCCTGAAATCTTAGTAGGGTTAAGTGAAAGATTCTGATCCTTTGCCATCTTAATCGATACAGGCTCGAAATCCCCTAAAAATGTCACGCAACAAAGAGGTCTGCCACAAGGACCTAAACCGCCTACAATCTTTGACTCATCCCTTACACCTATTTGCCTAAGCTCTATTCTCGTTTTAAAAACTGCAGCAAGGTCTTTTACAAGATCTCTGAAATCTATCCTGCCATCAGCAGTAAAGTAGAAGATTATCTTGTTGTTGTCAAAAGTGTACTCAACATCTATTAACTTCATGTCAAGGTTATGCTCTTTTATCATGTCCAAGCAAACTCCGAATGCTTCCGCTTCACAGGCTCTATTCTCCTTGTAATGCTCATAGTCCTCATCTGTCGCAATCCTAAGAACCATCTTAAGGGGAGCTATAATCTCATCGTCGTCAACCTCCCGTTTGCCTACCACGACTTCACCAAACTCTACTCCCCTGGCTGTCTCCACTATGACATTATCACCTACATTTATAGGCAAATCACCTGGATCGAAGTAATATATCTTACCGGCTTTTTTAAACCGAACTCCTACAACTGTATACAAAATAAAACCTCCTAAATGCTTAAGAGAAATTTTTCAATGGCCATTTGATAATTGACGTTTGACTTAAGATTAAATATAAGATCTTCTATCTCATTTATTATATTATTAAGCTTAGGCCCTGTCAAATCATTTGAAATTGCTTTAAGTTTATCTATCATATCTTTGTTTATAACGCTTCTTTCATCACTAAAGTTTAAAACCATAATATCCCTTACGTAAGAAAGCATTATATCAATTACATCATCAATCATTTCTCTGTTTTCATCGAAAAATCTAAATCTATCGAGCCTTAAAGCCCTGTCGCTTTTTAATAAGCTTTCCAATACATCCCAGACTTCATTCCTTATAATTGAATACTTCTCATCAGTCAACAAATCCGCCTTGCCATAGTTGCCGCAAGCAACAGATGAAATTTTTTTAGCTTCACTTGCATTGACGTTTTTCTCATTTACAAGATAATCCTCTATAACATCATCCGACTCTCTATTAAACCTTATTGTCTCACATCTTGATACAATTGTAGGTAAAAGGCCATCCATTTTAGACGCTGTCAATATGAATAAAACGTGCAAAGGAGGTTCCTCTAAAGTCTTGAGAATGCTATTTTGAGATTGCTCTGTCATTTTCTCTGCTTCTTTTATTATGAAAATCTTTTTGTATGAATTATACGGTTTAATATAGGCATTGCTTATGACAGTATTTCTCAATGTATCCACTTTTATTGAGCTTCCATCAGGCTCTATAAAGAAAATATCAGGGTGATTGCCTGATACAAATTGAACGCATGAATGGCAACTGAAGCATGGCTTGGGACTTTTAACACAATTTACCATCATGGCAAAATACTTTGCCATGTATTCTTTGCCCAACCCACTTTCTCCAACAAAAAGGTATGCATTTGCTATTTTCCCTGAATTTATAATTTTATTAAACAATTCTAAAATGTTTTTGTGACCGTAAATTTTGTGCATGAAGCTTCACCTACGAATATATATCTATCAACAATCCCCTGATCTCCTCAATAGCGCTTAAAATATCAAGATTCTTCTTGTTTCCCTCTAAAAACTCCTTCGTCATAATCTCAAGTTTATCATTTACTTTTTCAACAATAGTGTAGATTTTTTTTCGTCCGTTTAGATTTATTGATTCCTTCTTGCTTTTTTGAAACATGCCATTTAAAGACTTCTGCAAGAACTCTTTAACTTTTCTCTTGTAAACCATAAGGTTATCCAAGTTCATTTCCTCTTTCAATTTTTCAGCAGCATCATCAATATCATTAAGCATCTTATTTAACATGCTTTCTTCTACTTTGCTTATTTCGCTGTCAAAGATGTCTTCAAATTTTAAGGCAGAAGTCCTTTCACTTCTATCATCTTTTTCATAGCCTGTCATTATTTTATTGGAATTTATCTCTTGTATCTTCATAAAAAACACCTATATCCTGAAAAATTTTTCTACATCGATGACAAAAACTGTAGCTCCACCGATAGAGACTTCAACAGGCTGCGGTATAAATATATCAGTGGCTCCTCCCATAGGAGTCGGAGATGTGATTATTCTGTCCCTCGTTTTACACTTCTTTTCAATCACTTCAATAGCATCATCCAGCTTATCATCCTCTACACCTATCATAAGTGTCGTATTGCCAGATCTTAAAAATCCACCCGTAGAAGCAACTCTTGTAAAGCTGAACCCTTTTTCTGTAAGTCCATCCATAAGTCTTCTTACGTCTTCGTCTTGTACTATGGCAAAAATCAGTTTCACTTTTTTCCCCTCCTTAAATAATTTTGCTTACTTCATCAATTATAACCTTTTGTATATAGTAAATATCATGCGTAGCATCTACAATAAAATACCTGCCTGGTTTTGACTTAATAAGCTTCATATATCCCTCATAGACTTTTTCATGAAATTCTGCATCTTCTATCTCCAAGCGATCCTTGTCTTTTCTTCTGTCGATTCTCATTAAGGTATCTTTAGGCTTTATATCTAAGTACACAGTTAAATCAGGTACAAGTCCATCTATGGCAATACTGTTAATCTCCTCTACAACCTCTACACCAAGTCCTCTCGCATATCCTTGGTATACAATTGAGCTGTCAACAAATCTGTCCAAAATCACTATTTTCCCATCATTTAATGACGGTATTATGACTTCCTTTACAAGCTCTGCCCGAGATGCTGCATAAAGAAGTGCTTCCGCAGATGGGACTATATTGTTTTTTTTGTCAAGAAGTATTTCTCTGATTTTCTCGCCTATTGCTGTACCTCCAGGCTCTCTTAAAACAACAATATCTCGTCCAATCTCCAAAAGGTATTTTTTAAGCAGATTTATTTGCGTAGTTTTCCCACTGCCATCTATTCCTTCAAACGTTATGAGTTTTCCTTTGTACATTATTTACACACCCGTATTTTTAAATTATCAATGCCAATAACCTTTATACCTATATTATATAGTAATTTTATATATTGTACCATATCTTTTTTTATGAGTTCACCCGGACATAAAAGCGGAACACCCGGTGGATATGGAATTACATAATCAAGTGAAACCATGCCTACAGCATCATCCATGCTTACATATCTATACTCTTTATTTACCGCATCTTTTGGCTTCATAGCCATTTCAGGAATTTCTGGGCAACCGTTGCCATCAAAATAGCTTAATTTTTCGTTCCTTTTGTACTCTGAAAGACCTTTGACAGACTCTATTAGCTTGTCAAACGATGCTTCATCATCAGCTACAGTCATTATGGCAAGTATATTTCTGTAGTCAGACATTTCCATCTGAATGTTGAATTTTTCTCGCAGTATACTTTCCGCCACACTGCCGGATATGCCAAGTCCACTTACATTGATAGTAAGCTTTGTAGCATCGTAATCGTAAATTCCGTACTTGCCTATGACATCATCGCCAATACACCTTACACCGTCTATCTCATTGATAAGCCTTCTTGCTTGAATCGATAGATCTAAACATTTATCAAGCAATGCTTTGCCTTCCCTCTCCATAAAATCTCTGGCTAAATCAATTGATGTCATCAAAATATAAGAAGGAGATGTTGATTGATAAAGGCTTAAGTAAAACCTTAATCTATCAATATCTATCCTATCTGTATTCACATGCAAAATTGAGCTTTGCGTAAATGCAGGCAAAGTTTTGTGAACACTTTCAATCACAATATCTGCACCAGCTTTAGATGCCGATAATGGCAATCTATCAGAAAATGCAAAATGGGCCCCATGTGCCTCGTCTACTATCAATACCTTGTCGTATTTATGAACCAAATCCACCACTTTATTTATATCGACACAAAAACCATAATAATTTGGATATGTAATGACCACTGCCTTTACGTTCTTATGTTTTATAAGGAGCTTTTCAAGTTCATCTATGGATATACCCATAGCTATGGCATCTTCATCGTCCATAAGCGGTTCTATATAAATTGGTATAGCACCAGTAAGTATCAATCCATTATAGACAGATCTATGAGAATTCCTTTGAACAACTACCATATCACCATCATTCAAGACTGATGACATTGCTGCATATATTCCACACGTAGTTCCATTGACAAGAAAGAAAGATGATTTAGCTCCAAATGCTTTGGCAGCAAGTCTTTCTGCTTCTAAAATCGGTCCATGTGGATCGTGAAGATTGTCTGTCCCAGGAACTTCTGTCACATCTATTTTAGCAATGTTTTCTATGTATTTCCGGGAAATAATTTTCCCTTCTTTGTGGCCCGGCATATGATATGGCATTGTACCGTCTTCAACATATTTAATCAATGCTTCATAAAGCGGTGCTGTCAATTTTATCACCTTTTCACGTATTATACATATATAATACCATATAACACTAATTATTGCCTATAAAAAATATGAGGACATATTTCAACAGTCCTCATATTCAAAATCTTTTTTGTAGTTGCGCCAGATATCTATCATCTTTTTTCTGTAATATTCGTACTTTGCATCATCTGGAGATATGTGAGCGATTATTTTCTGGCAGTCATTGCATAAAAATTCTCCCAATACATCGATACCGTCTGTCTTTTCATGATTGCATATAAAGCATTTTTTAGTTTTTAACATGCTTTCCATATGCTACACCATCTTTCATAATATTCTAATATAATTATTTCCATAGTAACCAGTATCTATACGCTTTCTTATTAACATTATATTATTTTAAGAATAAAAAAAGGCAGGTCTAAGTGCATTTTGCACCAAGCCCTGCATGTATTTTTTTATGAGTTAAATTGCAATAGCTCCTTATGTCTGAAACACGATGTTATATGGTCATTTACAATTCCAATCGCTTGCATGTGTGAATATATTATTGTGGATCCCACAAATTTAAACCCTCTTTTTTTAAGATCATTACTTATCTTATCAGATAATGATGTTTTAGCAGGTACTTCGTCAATGCTTTCCCAATAATTTATGATAGGCCTTCCATCAGTGAAACTCCAAATATACGTATCAAAACTACCAAATTCTCTTTGAATTTCTAAAAAGGCCTTAGCGTTTGCTATAGATGATTCTATTTTTCTTTTATTTCGAATAATGCCAACGTCATTTAAAAGCTCCTGCACTTTTTTCTCATCAAAGAGCGAAACTTTTTGTGGATCAAATTCGCTATATGCCTTTCTATAATTATTCCTTTTCTTAAGTATTGTAAGCCAGTTTAGTCCCGCTTGAGCCGATTCCAATACTAAAAATTCAAAGTGAATCCTGTCGTCATGTACTGGTACGCCCCACTCTGTATCATGATATTTTATGTATATTTCATCTTTAAGACACCAAGGACATCTATCCATTTTTTCCTCCTTATAGTACCAGCGATGCTGCACCTATAAGTCCCACATTACCACCAAGTTTTGCCTTAACAACTTTGCAAATCTGCCTATTTGGCTTTAATGCTCTTTCATCAACTGTCTTCATCATTTTGTCATACAAGACATCCCATTGACTTGACAATCCGCCACCTATTATTATAATTTCCGGGTTATAAAATGCCATTATGTTTACAATACCTATTCCCAAATAAAATGCTTCATTCTCAATAAGCTCTAAAGCCAATTTATCACCAGATTTTGCAGCATCAAAAATATCTTCTGCTTTTAATTCACCTGAAGGTTTGTCTTTGAGAATAGTATCTCTTCCAGATTCTATATGCTTTTTTGCAAATTTAACTAATGATGTGCCAGAAGCATACGACTCTAAACACCCAGGATTGCCACAGTTGCACCATCTAGGCCCGTCAAAATTTATAGTGTGATGTCCAATCTCAGCAGCATTTGAATTTGCACCATTGTACAATTTCCCATCAATTATCGCACCACCACCGATACCTGTGCTTACAGTCATATAAACAATATTATTTATTCCTTGTCCAGCACCAAATAAATATTCAGCAAGTGCAGCAGCATTAGCATCGTTGTTAAGTTTTATCTCCGTATCAAAATCTCTCTTTAATATGTCCACCAATGGGATGTCAATCCATCCTGGTAGATTAGGAGGACATTCCACCACGCCTCTATCTGCATTCAAAGGTCCTGGAGCACCTATCCCAATACCTTCAATCTGACTGACATCTATATTCAATTTATTAAGAGATTCTATTATGCTTATCTTTATGTTGTTTATAACATGTTGCGGTCCTTTATCTGCCTCTGTAGGTATTTTCACATTGCACAAAATATTTCCGTCCACATCCATAATGCCTGTATTTATCTTTGTACCACCAAGATCTACACCGCATACAAACTTTTTCACAAACACTCCTCCTAAGCAAACTAAATTTATCATACTTCTATATTCATATAGGTTTTCTAATTTGTCAATATAAAAATTAAAAACTCCTTAAATAGGAGTTTTGCTTAGGGGGCTAATATATGAAATTTTTACCGGCAGCGACCTACTCTCCCGAGTAATCAGTACCATCGGCGCTGGAGGGCTTCACTTCCGTGTTCGGTATGGGAACGGGTTTTTAACCTCCGCTATTGCCACCGGAAATCTTTCGTTCATTTTTCTTAAATGAACTTTGAATACTGCACAATGCTAAAGGTCAAGTCCTCGACTTATTAGTACCGGTCAGCTGAAAGTATTTCTACTCTTACACCTCCGGCCTATCTACCTCGTCTTCTTCAAGGTGTCTTACTCTGGCACTCAACTCTACCTACTGTAATCTATTTTATTCCCTAACATTTGTACATAGTGCTTTTTCCCTTCAGTAAGTATAGTTGAGTGCCAGATGGGAAATCTTATCTTGAGGTGGGTTTCACGCTTAGATGCTTTCAGCGTTTATCCCTTCCAAACTTGGCTACCCAGCTGTGCAAATGGCTTTGCAACTGGTACACCATCGGTTTGTCCACCCCGGTCCTCTCGTACTAAGGGCAGATCCTCTCAAATTTCCTGCGCCCGCGACGGATAGGGACCGAACTGTCTCACGACGTTCTGAACCCAGCTCGCGTACCGCTTTAATGGGCGAACAGCCCAACCCTTGGGACCTACTTCAGCCCCAGGATGCGATGAGCCGACATCGAGGTGCCAAACCTCCCCGTCGATGTGGACTCTTGGGGGAGATCAGCCTGTTATCCCCAGGGTAGCTTTTATCCGTTGAGCGACGGCAATCCCATTCTCTACCGCCGGATCACTAAGCCCGACTTTCGTCCCTGCTCGAATTGTCTTTCTCGCAGTTAGGCTACCTTCTGCCTTTGCACTCTTTCGCGCGATTTCCTTCCGCGCTGAGGTAACCTTTGGACGCCTCCGTTACTTTTTAGGAGGCGACCGCCCCAGTCAAACTGCCCGCCTGTCAGTGTCCATATGCCGGTTTACGGCTCCTATGTTAGAATTTCGGTAATATCAGGGTGGTATCCCAACGTTGGCTCCATATAGGCTGGCGCCCATATTTCTCTGCCTCCCACCTATCCTGTACAGATATTACTAAAATTCAGTGACAAGCTGCAGTAAAGCTCCATGGGGTCTTTCTGTCCTGTCGCGGGTAACTCGCATCTTCACGAGTACTACAATTTCACCGGGTCCCCCTTCAAGACAGCGCCCAAGTCGTTACGCCTTTCGTGCAGGTCGGAACTTACCCGACAAGGAATTTCGCTACCTTAGGACCGTTATAGTTACGGCCGCCGTTTACTGGGGCTTAAGTTCAGAGCTTCTCCGGCACTCAACTCTATCTACTAAGAGTTTATGCTTTTGGCTATTCTTTCTTTTAACCATCTTCTTGCATTATGAGATTTTTTTAATTGCTTTTCTCTCTTTTGGGCATCTTCTTTTGCTTTATATGCTTCATAGTAGATTAGTTCCCATTTATGCCCTTTTGTGTATTTGTTTAGTCCTTTATTATGAGCTTCTACTCTTTTCTTTATATTCTCTGAATAGCCTGTATATATGCCTCCATCTTCATTCTTTATTATATAGACATAATACATTTCTTTCACTCCTAATAGGTATAGTTGAGTGCCGGATGACCCTTCCCCTTAACCTTCCAGCACCGGGCAGGCGTCAGCTCCTATACTTCGTCTTTCGACTTAGCAGAAACCTGTGTTTTTGGTAAACAGTCGCTTGGGCCTCTTCTCTGCGGCCTTTCGGCACTCCTTCTCCCGAAGTTACGGAGTCTTTTTGCCGAGTTCCTTAATGAGGGTTCTCCCGCTCGTCTTTGGATTCTCTCCTCGCCTACCTGTGTCGGTTTATGGTACGGGCACCTTATCCTCGATAGCAACTTTTCTTGGCAGCCCCTTCGAAACTTCGCCTTTCGGCTCCCCTTCACAGCTCTTATGAGCTTTGGTACTTCACTCAAAGCTCTTTTCGTCGCTGCTTGGACGTGCTCTACCAACCGCACGCTTTTCTTATCTCGCTGCGTCCTTGCTTCTCTTTTGACGGATTTCGGTGGTACCGGATTTATTACCGGTTCTCCATCGCCTACGCTTTCGCCTCGGCTTAGGTCCCGACTTACCCTGGGCGGATTATCCTTCCCCAGGAATCCTTAGGCTTTCGACGGTAAGGTTTCTCGCCTTACTCTCGTTACTTATACCGGCATTCTCTCTACTGTACTGTCCAGATTCGCTTTCGCTTGTCCTTCGTCCTGTACAGTACGCTCCCCTACCATTCTTTCTTTAGAATCCGTAGCTTCGGTGGCATGTTTTAGCCCCGTTTATTTTCGGCGCGGGATTTCTCGACCAGTGAGCTATTACGCACTCTTTGAATGTATGGCTGCTTCTAAGCCAACATCCTGGTTGTCTTGGAAATCCTACTTCCTTTTCCACTT